>JADZEJ010000002.1 GCA_020850575.1 Candidatus Uhrbacteria bacterium | reverse complement strand
GCAAAATGAAAAGAGTGAAGAGTATTTTTCTGCGGTGTGGCGAGGTTTCCGAGCAGTGGCGGGGCTGGCTTCCTTATTGGGGGTTTTCCTCAAAAAATGTTCGAACTTCGTCCAAAAAACACCGCCATATTCAAAAACCGCCGCTTGAGGCGGTTTTTGAATACCTTGTATATATACCCCATTGGGGGTATCATCATAGGCATATGCATAACGATAATCACAAATTAGTACGCCGTTTAAAGATCATTGAGGGTCAAGTTCGTGGTCTCCAAGATATGATCGAAAAAGATACATATTGTATTGATGTGATTACTCAGACATCAGCCGTAAAACAAGCGCTTTCAAATATCGAGGATATTTTATTGAAAAATCATTTGTCACATTGTGCTTTGAACCAAATAAAAAATGGTAATGAAAAGAAGGCGATCGGAGAAATATTAAAAGTCTACCAATTGAAACGAAAATAATATGAAATCCAATACGTATAAGATTAGGGGTATGCACTGCTCCTCTTGTTCTTCAACTATTGAAAGAGCATTTAAAAAAATAGAAGGAGTAAATTCAGCTGAAGTAAATTACGGGACAGAATCCGTAAAAGTTTCTTTCGATGAATCAAAAACAAGCCCACGTTTTCTTTCTGACACGATTGAACCTTTCGGATATTCACTTATATTACCGACAGCGGCAGACATGAATATGTCTGAGAGTGAACACGCTGCGCATCTTGGAATAAATCAGTCAAAACAAGAAAAACTCGCAGAAATTAAAGACATACGAGGAAAAGTGTTCACAGTAATTCCATTGGCAATTTTTAGCATATGCGTGATGATTTGGGATCTTTTGGTTCAATTTCAAATTACCGCCGGCATTCCAAAAATATGGGAAGTCTTTTTTCATCACATACTTCCTATTTTTGCAACGTACGCACTGCTAGTTACAGGAAAACCATATCTTCTTGGGGTATACAGATTTCTTCGGTATGGCAAAGCAAACATGGATACACTGATTGGTATCGGGACATCAACAGCATATGTATATAGTTTTATCATTTCAGCTTTTGAAGGAGTCTTGGCTCAGTATATCAATGTTGAACACACGTATTATGATGTGACCATCGTTGTTATTGCTTTTATTACACTCGGAAAATATCTTGAGATACGCTCGAAAATGAAAACAGGTGATGCTATCGAGAAATTACTTCAACTTCAAGCAAAAACAGCTTTTGTGAAACGAAATGGGAAAGAGATGGAAATATCGGTTCAAGAAGTTATCATCGGGGACGAAATTATTGTTAAATCGGCATCAAGAATTCCGATAGATGGAGTTGTGATCCATGGCGAGTCTTTTGTTGATGAATCAATGCTTACAGGCGAACCGATGCCGGTAAAAAAACAACCGGGTGATACCGTTGCGGCTGGTACCATGAATATGGATGGAGCTTTTTCCTTCAAGGTAACAAAGATCGGTTCTGAAACTATGCTAGCCCATATCATTAAAATGGTCGAAAATGCGCAGGGTAGCAGGGCGCCGATTCAAGGTCTTGCAGATTCAATTTCTTCGGTTTTTGTGCCAATCGTCATAGGCATTTCATTTCTTGCACTTGGCGGGTGGCTTTTATTTGGAAGTTTTTTTCTTGGTTTTTCGCAAGCGCTCTCTTTTGGTCTCGTCTCTTTTGTAAGTGTGCTTGTTATCGCATGTCCTTGTGCACTTGGTCTTGCAACACCGACGGCAATCATTGTTGGGGTAGGAAAGGGAGCGAAAGAAGGAATTTTAATTAAGGATGCGGAGACTCTTGAAAAACTTCACAAAGTAGACACGATCATTGTTGACAAAACAGGAACGTTAACGAAAGGAAAACCTGAACTTATCTTAGTTGAAACGGATGCGGAAAAAAATAAGGACACAATCGTCTCTATACTTGCATCACTCGAAGTTTTTAGCGAGCATCCAATTGCACGTGCAGTAACAGAATACGCAAAAGAACATCGCTTACCGATTGAAAAAAGTACGAATTTTGAAATGATCAAGGGGATGGGTATTAGAGGAAAGATTAATCAGGTAGAGTATTTCGCTGGTAACCCGAAGCTTATATCAACGCTTGGTTTGAAAATAGATGAAAAAATGCTTGAAAAACAAGCTAAACAAGGAAACACGCCAATTATATTGACTACGTCACAAAAAATTCTTGGAGTTGTGTTTGTTGCTGACGCACTTAAGCCAGAAGCAAAACAAGCGATTGCAGATTTGCATGGATTAGGGATGAAGGTTGTTATGTTAAGTGGTGATAATACACATACAGCGCATGCAATCGCAGAGAAGCTTGGTATTGATGACGTATTCGGTGAAGTTTCTCCGCAGGAAAAGATGGAAAAAGTGAAGGCATTACAACAGTTGGGAAATATGGTTGCGGTTGCCGGTGATGGTGTGAATGATGCTCCGGCACTTGCGCAAGCCGATGTAGGCATCGCTATGGCGACCGGAACGGACGTCGCAATCGAATCCGCCGGAATTACCTTACTTCAAGGAGATATATCCAAGTTAGTAAAAGCTATTCATCTTTCGAAATTGACGATAAGAGGAATAAAACAAAATCTTTTTTGGGCATTTATATATAACATCATTGGTATTCCATTAGCGGCAGGCGCGTTTTATCCAGTATTCGGATGGTTGTTAAATCCAGTGTTTGCAGGAATGGCGATGGCATTTTCTAGCGTGTCCGTTGTGGCGAATGCATTACGTCTTAAATCAAAAAAGCTTTAACTCGTTGAAATGATATGAGATCAGATCAAAAAACGTATACATTCAATGTAAACGGAATGCATTGCAAGGCATGTGTCTTTCTGACGGAGGATGAATTACGAGCACATCCAAAAGTATCGTTTGTAAAAACGAGTCTCAAAACACGAACAGTCGAAGTTCGTGGAGATTTTACTAATGCGTCAGCAGAAGAAGTGATGAAGGAATTATCAAGTCTCCTCTCGAAACATACATTATCAATCATTCCTCAAGTAAATTCTAATAAATGGCGTGAATTAATCATTGCTTTTCCAATTGCTTTTGGATTCATTCTATTATTTTTCTTATTGCAAAAAGGAGGAATTATTCAACTGGTGAACGCCGAACAGATGAGCTTTGGAACAGCATTTTTCATTGGGGTTATTGCTTCGCTCTCAACATGTATGGCGGTTGTTGGAGGGTTAATACTCTCAATATCCGCTACTTCTGCAAAAGATGGAGGAAAGGTAGGACCACAAATACTATTTCATATTGGACGAATCATTTCTTTTCTTGTTCTTGGTGGCTTGATCGGTGCAGTGGGTGCTTCATTTCAACTGGGAGCGTGGGGATCTGGCATACTTGGAATCGTGATTGGATTAGTCATGTTTATCCTTGGGTTGAATTTGTTGGACATATTCACCTGGACGAAACAGCTCCAACCATCAATGCCTATAAGCATCTCGAAACGAGGTATAAGCATGGTAAAAAAGATGAATCACAAAGTAATACCCATAATGATCGGAGTTTTATCATTTTTTCTTCCGTGTGGATTTACGCAGTCTATGCAAATATACGCACTAGGAACGGGGAGTTTTGTACAAGGAGCACTCACGATGTTTGCTTTTGCTCTTGGTACGTTTCCGGTGCTTGCATGTGTAAGCTTTAGCTCATTCAGTCTAAAAGATGGTTTTCATTCAGGTGTGTTTTTTAAATCCGCAGGACTGATCGTTATTGTATTTTCAGTATTTAATATTTTAAATAGTTTGGTTGCCGTCGGTCTTATTCAACCGGTATTCAATATATAAACTTTATCAGTGTATGAAAAAACTGATCTTAATTGCGATACTTATCACCGTTGGTTCTATGTCCGGAATTGTCTACCTTCTCCGGAGTGGTGGACAAGGTTCGAGTGCTGAAACGAACGTTCAGTCAAATGTTTCAATCAAGAACGGAAAACAAATTATTGAGATAGTGGCAAAGGGTGGCTATACTCCACGAAATACAATTGCTAAAGCGAATGTTCCGACAACACTCATCATAAAAACAAAAGGAACATATGATTGTTCTTCAGCAATTTCAATTCCAGTTTTAAAGTATAATGCAAATTTGCCACCAACTGGCAGTACACCGATTGAAATACCGCCACAATCAAAAGGAACGATCATCAAAGGACTTTGTACAATGGGGATGTATAATTTTACAATCAGTTTTACAGAATAGGTTAGATATACGTTTTAATTTGTCATTTTTTCCATTTTACGGTATTCATTGCACATGTCTTACCAAGTTCTTCTTTTCTATAAGTACGTCACCATTCCAAATCCGCAAGAATATGCAGATGTGTTTCGGAGGCGTGCTGCCGAGCTCGGATTTACTGGGCGTGTTTTGATTTCTGAAGAAGGAATAAATGCAACACTTGAAGGAGAAACGGAGAAAACAGAGTGTTTTTTGCGCGAACTGATGGCTCAACCGATATTACGAGATCTTCGCATAAAACGGAGTACCGGTGATGGCAAAACCTTTCCAAGCCTCTCAGTAAAAGTACGCAAAGAAATTGTCGGTACGCAATTTTCAGCTGAAGAAGCGGATCCGCGCGTTCAGACGGCTCCATATATATCTTCAGAGAAGTTGCATGAGATGTATGAAAAAAACGATGAAAACTTTATTGTCATCGACATGCGTAATTCCTATGAATTTGCCGTCGGCCATTTTAAGAATTCGATTGATCCTGGGATGGATGCCTCGCGTGATTTAAAGGAAGCGGTATGTAAACTTGAAAAATATAAAGATACAAAAATTATCACCGTGTGCACGGGAGGTATTCGATGTGAAAAAATGTCAGCGTATTTACTGAGCAAAGGATTTACCAATGTTCAGCAATTAGAAGATGGTATGCACGCCTATATGGAAAAATATCCAGGAAAAGATTTTCTTGGCGCTTTGTATGTTTTTGATAATCGCCTGGTTATAAATTTTGGTGGTGATCGAGAAATTATTGGCGAATGTTTTATATGCAAAAATAAAACAGAACGCTATACTAATTGCGGCGACAACACTTGTCATCGTCATATGCTTGTTTGTACAGAGTGTGCACCTCAGGGCGAAAAAGCGTACTGCAATCAAGTATGTCGAGAACATGCTACTCAAATCATTCAGGTAAAGAAAGAAAAAAATAATCTTGCCAAAATAAAAGCATAAATACAATTAAAAAAATTTGATTTTCAAACGCTCTTAAACGCCTAAACTATGTCTCGTGTCTCAACGTATCTCAATTTTTCTCGTAATACTGAACAGGCTTTTTTATTTTATCAATCAGTTTTTGGTGGTGAATTTGAAGGCGGTATTTTTCGTTTTGCGGATATTCCACCTCAGCAAGGTCAGCCTGAAATGCCAGCGGAAGATAAGCAACTGGTGATGCATATTGCACTCAAGATTTTAGGGGGTCACTTGCTCATGGGCACCGATGCGCCAGAGTCTATGGGTTTCAAAGTCAGTCAGGGAAATAATATCTACATCAATCTCGAACCAGATACCAAAACAGAAACGGATAAATTGTTTGCATCATTGTCCGCGGATGGCAAAGTAGAACAGCCTCTGCAAGAAATGTTTTGGGGAGCATATTATGGTTCTTGCACCGATAAATTTGGCATCAAATGGATGTTTAACTGCAGTACAAAAACGTAAAAACCCTCCAAACGGAGGGTTTTTTGTTACGCTGAAAGTTCAGAAAGTTTTTGTAGTTTTTCGAGAGCCGCTGGCCAAGTACTTTCCATGTATCCAGTAAATTCATCAGGAACAGCTAATTCAGTTTCGACCAAAGTTTTACCTTCAGGTTTTTCTGTAAATGTGTAATCTTCATAAGCACCTGACCAAGATTTTACCTGATCACTCGTGGTGTCTTCCACTCCATTCTGGATTTGACCGTAATGCTCAAAAGAAATGAAATGATACAGATCAAATTCTTTGACGCGACTCATCATACCGCCGAGATTACCTTGTTCATCCGGTCCAATAAAACGAATTTCGGCTCCTTTTTCCAATGTTCCTTCATACCATGAGCCTTTTGGATTAAACGGCTTTGTCCATTCCCGATAGCCAGGATCTAACAACATGGTATCCCAAACTTTTTGTACAGGAGCATGAATCTCAATTGAAAAAGAAAGTTTTTTCATAATGTAATGTTTTTTTGTAGCTAGTAAAATGATGGATAAATAATTTACGGAACAATGATTTCTGTTGCTTCAAGATCGGAGTTTACGCCATTCTTTCCTTCGGTGGTACTTTTTACCAAACCTTTACCACGTACATAATATGAGAATGATGTAAATGTGTTATCAATTGGTGGCATCGTTGGACTAAGTTTTAACTTCATGACATTTTTCGATTCTACTTTTAAAGCAGTGAATGTTCCTGCTGGAACGGTGACAGATTCCTCACTAAGGACTTTATTTTGAATAGTAAGTGTCATATGTGAAACTTTCATGCCCAGGCGTGCTGCCTCTGGATTTTCATTTTCAGTTTCAACTTCATACGCCGATTCCCAGGTTTTTCCGATCGCTAAATCTTTTGGCAAGTACGTTCCCGTCGAACTGGTAGTTTTAGTTTTAATAACACTTCCTGTCATTGCGGAATTCATATCTAAATAGGATTGAGCAATGAGACCGTCAGAAGTACAAGAAAAATCCGAATGTAAAAGTAACCCACCATCAAAAGTATAAAGCAAAGAAACATTATCGGCGGTCAATTCACGTGATTCCCAGGTAAAAGAAGAATTTCGACCAGCTGCATGTGTCTTGTAGCTCATTTTTGTACCGGGACGTAGCGGAAAATATGGATTGTCGCAATTTCCCGCATTAGCCTCAACTGGTTGGGTTTGGATAGGAATATTCGGTTGTTGCGTATTAGATTGTGGTTGCGTTGTATTCGTATTTTGTTCTCGAGGTTGACAGCCGACGCCAAGCAATAAGCTTGAAATAACAAGTGGAAGGAAAAAATATCTGGATTGCATATTGAGAATAGCCTAACATGTCATGTATGATCTTGCCATGCTTTTTATCCTGACGATAGTATTATTTTTTGCAATTGGTTTACCGGGTATATTATTTGCGCCGTGGGTACCGACCAAGCGTCGTGACCTTGATCGAATAAATGAATTGATGGATATTCATCCAGGCATGCATGTCATGGATTTAGGTTGCGGCACTGGTGGCGTATTGTTCTATTTGGCTAGACACCATCCGGATGCGACATTCGAAGGAATTGAGCTTTCATTCTTGTTTTATTTTATTTGTGTAATCCGAAAGTATCTTCAAAAAGCCACGAATGTGCATTTCCGATTGGGAAATGTGTTTACAGCAACTATTGTAAAAGCTGACCGTATGTATCTGTTTGGAACTCCCAGAGGTTTGTCTCAAAAGCTGAAAGAAAAACTCAAAAAAGAATTAAAACCAGATGCACGGATTATTACCTATTGTTTCGAAATGAGTGGTTGGCAACCGGAACAAGTCGCTAAGCCGGAAAAAAATTTTTTACCAGTATATCGATATAAAATTCCACCAAAAAAGTAATACGTCATTACGTATAGATAACTTATATCGAGATAAGCAATAAAAAAATCCCCGAAACATCAGGGATTTTGTGTATGATTTATTATTTTTACATTGCGGGTGCTGCTTCATCTGGAGTAGGATCTTCCACGGCTTCTGGTGATTCTACGTCTGAGGAACCCAACGAGTTTTTCATATAGCTATTGAAAAGTTGCATCAAATCGATAGAAGTAGTCGGAATGACAATTGCCGGCTGATCGTTTTTTGGTGCAAAATTAAAACCTCCTACAAGAGTAACAGTAGAACGCCCCGTTTGTTTACAAATAGTTTTGGATAAACGGTCATTCCAAGTGCAGTCATTTACCGGCTCAGTAATTTTGGCACTCATTTCAAACCGGCGCACATATTGATCGGTTGTGTTTAATTCCATAACTGCAAAAAACGAACGTAATGCGGTACGAATTTCAATATACTTTTTGTTGATGCGAGTTGTTTCTTCACGTCGAGCGCTGGCACTCATGCCTTTCAAAGACTTGTATTCTTCATTTTGTAAAAGTGTGATAATGGCAGGGTTTAAGACGACACGCAAACGCAAGATTGTTTTACCATCGATCACGGTTTTCTTTTCCGTCCGTGTCACAAGAAACCAAGGTAACGCTTTTAAACGAGTCTTAACATCTTTTTCAGCCGACAAAATCGAGCCGCCTAAGCTAGACTGTAATAAATCTAGAGGTTGAATCACCCCAAGAGAGTTTGATTCAGGATTCTCCGAATTGTTCAATGTTGAGAGTTTTAACCATTGGTTTATGTATTGTTTAAGTTCTTCAGGTAACTCCTGCGTCCATTCTATTGGAAGATCTTTACCACGAAAATAGAGCGCATCATGTACCATTTTCCACTCCAAACCAATCGGTTTCGTAATATCAATTTGTTGTGTTTTTTTAGAATCATGTAAATATGCTTTATCTATAATAAATTGGCCTTCACTATCTGGAAATTTTTGATCAGAAACCGGAGCAAGTGTGCGATACATCAAATGAAAACTGGCTGCCCCATCATTTTGTTGAACATTTCCCTTAAACAAAACACTCTTACTGGTAACAGTCATGGAACCGCTCATCGTCATTGGTATTGTTGATTCAAATTGAGTCTTGATTGCTTGATTGAGTAATTGTTGCGTCGTTGATGCAGATGCGCTGATTGGTAAAAGAAAACTCGCCAAACTGAGACCAGTCAAGCTACGCACAAAAAGAGAGGAATGCTTCATAATAACTCTATTGTGCCTCAGATATCGACAAAAACCAAGATGATTGATACAGTGTTCTAAATTTGTTCCATATGCATGACAAAATTACCATTAAAGGAGCTCGCGAGCATAATTTAAAAAACATTTCGCTCGAATTGCCACGTAATAAAATGACAGTGTTTACTGGGGTTTCTGGTTCCGGCAAATCATCATTGGCTTTTGATACGATTTTTGCCGAAGGTCAGCGTCGTTATGTGGAATCATTGTCAGCGTATGCACGCCAATTTCTTGGACAGATGGACAAACCTGATGTTGATGAAATTGAAGGTTTATCACCGGCTATTTCCATCGATCAAAAAGCACACAGCGCTAACCCTCGTTCAACCGTGGCGACGATTACCGAAATCTACGATTATTTACGTGTGTTATACGCCAGAATCGGGCATCCTCATTGCCCGATAGACGATAAACCAATTCGAAAAATGACGGTCGATGAAATGGTTGATGTTGTTTTGAAACGCACGATTGATATTCATTCGAAGCCAGAAGAAATAAAAAAAAGAAAATCAAAAGAATCAACCAATGAGATTGTTGTATTAGCTCCTGTTGTGCGTGGACGAAAGGGGGAATATCACCAACTCATGCAAGATTTGTATGAGTCAGGTTTTTTAGAAGTCCGTTTGGATGGACAGCTTAAATCCTTGCGTGATCGTGTTGACTTGTCACGATATCAGCAACACACGATTGAAGTAGTGATTGACCGCGTGCCACTCGCTTGGCCGGTCGAAGGTAATAATCAAATGCGTTCCCGTTTAGCCGAAGCAATCGCTTCAGCTATCGATCGTGCAGACGGCACGGTGGTGATTATTATGGATGATAAGTCGGAGCATCTCATGTCATCGCGTTTTTCTTGTCCCGAACATAATTTTGCTTTTCCAGAAATTGAACCGCGTTTATTTTCATTTAATTCACCCTACGGCGCTTGTTCAACTTGTAATGGTCTGGGTACCAAGTTTTTATTCTCCGAAGAAGAATGTGAGGCGTGTAAAGGTGCGCGTCTTCGCACCGAAGCGTTGTTTGTGTATGTCGGCGGTATGAATATCGTCACTTCGACGTCACTTACAATCGATAAAGCCTTAGAACAATTTGTGATGCTTGACTTGAATGAGAATGAAAAGAAAATAGCCGCACCGGTCATGCGTGAAATCACTTCTCGTCTCCAGTTTTTGATGGATGTCGGCTTGCATTATCTGACCTTGAATCGCATGGCTGGTTCTTTATCTGGTGGTGAAGCACAGCGCATCCGTTTGGCTTCGCAAATCGGTTCGCATCTTGTTGGCGCTTTATATGTCCTGGATGAACCAACAATCGGTTTACATCAACGAGATAATGCCAAGTTAATTCAAACGCTTGAAAAACTGCGTGATGCCGGAAATACCATTATCGTTGTTGAACATGATGAAGATACGATCGCAGCAGCAGATTTTTTGGTTGATATTGGACCAGGTGCCGGTAAATACGGGGGAGAGGTAATGGCGGCAGGCTCAATGCCAGAAGTGTTACAAAATAAAAATAGTGAAACCTGTGCCTACTTGCGTGGCGATAAAACTATTGCCATGGGTAAACCGCGTGGTGCCACTAAACAATTATTAACCGTACGCAAGGCTTCGGAAAACAATTTAAAAAATATAACAGTCAAGATTCCTCTCAAGCGTTTTGTTTGCGTAACCGGAGTTTCCGGTTCTGGAAAATCAACTTTGATGATTGATGTTTTGTATCGTGCTTTAGCACAGCGTTTGCACGGCGCAACCGCAAAACCGGGCAAACATCAAGAAATTGAAGGTATCGATTGGATGGATAAAATAGTTGATGTTGATCAAGGAGCGATTGGTCGGACTCCACGTTCAAATCCAGCAACTTATACCGGTATTTGGGATCATGTGCGTGAATTATTTTCCTTGACTCCGGAAGCACGCATGCGTGGATACAAACAGGGACGTTTTTCGTTCAATGTCCCTGGAGGTCGCTGCGAAAATTGCCAAGGTCATGGTCAAATTGCCATTGAAATGCACTTTTTACCAACGGTGTATGTACCTTGCGATGTGTGTAAGGGTCGTCGCTTTGATCGCGAAACATTGGATGTTGAATATCGCGATAAAAATATCTCCCAAGTCCTGCACATGAATGTCGACGAAGCAAATGAATTCTTCAAAGATATTCCACCAATTCACGATAAAACCCAAATTCTCAAAGAAGTTGGTTTGGGCTATATCGAACTCGGACAATCAGCGACTACGCTTTCAGGTGGTGAAGCGCAACGTATTAAGCTCGCCACTGAACTCTCAAAGCGTGACACTGGAAACACTTTTTATCTTCTGGACGAACCAACTACCGGTTTGCATTTCGAAGACATTAATAAATTACTGAATGTTTTGCAGAAGCTCGTATCTCGTGGAAACTCAGTTGTCGTCATCGAGCACAACCTGGATGTGATAAAAAATGCCGACTGGATTATCGACATGGGTCCCGAAGGTGGAGAGGGCGGAGGAAAGATTGTTGCCGAAGGCACCCCGCAACAAATTTCTGAAAATCCAAGAAGCATCACCGGTCAATTCTTGAAGCGCTATTTTAAGGAGTAAGATAGGTGAGGTATGTTTCCCGACTATGTCAAAATCAAGAACAATGAGCTTCCGGACAGCCCGGGGGTGTATTTGATGAAGGATGAAAATGGGAAGATTATTTATGTCGGCAAGGCAACTTCGCTCAAGCGCCGCGTGTCTTCGTATTTTCAACGTCCGCATGATGCGCGTATTCAGCAAATGGTGGGCGAGATTCGGAGTATCGACTATATCCAAAAGCCGACTGCGATCGAAGCCTTGATTCTCGAAGCGAATCTCATCAAGTTTCACTGGCCGCCATTTAACATTCGCGAGAAAGATAATAAAAGTTTTCTCTATCTTGTGGTCACGGATGAAGACTTTCCAAAACCAAAATTGATACGCGGTACCGATCTTGGTGACGATGCATCAAAAAAATACAAAGCCGTTTTTGGTCCATATACCTCCGGTCGTTCATTGCGCGCTGCACTTGAAATCGTTCGCAAGATTATTCCTTGGTCTACTTGTGCGCCTGGTCAAAAGCGCGCCTGTTTTTATTATCATCTAAACCAATGTCCCGGCGTGTGCATCGGTGCGGTAACGAAAGCCGAATATGCCAAGGTGGTTAAAGATTTTATTCGTTTTTTTGAAGGTAAGGTTGAAGATGTTTTGAAATCCTACAAAAAGCAGATGCAGAAATTAGCCAAGGAAAACAGGTTTGAAGAAGCGGCGGCTATACGTGATCGTATTTTTGCACTTGAGCATATCAATGATATCGCTGTTATGAAGCGTGAAGAAGATGATTATGAGGGTAAAGAAATTCCCGCTGGTCTGCCGGTTAATATCTTTGGTCGCATAGAAGGCTATGATATTTCACATGTCTCTGGAACTTCGATGGTGTCGTCCATGGTCGTATTTGAAAACGGTGCGCCGGCCAAAAGCGAATATCGTAAATTCCATATTCGCCACGGTCAGGGAAATAATGACGTTCTTTCGATGAAGGAAACACTTATTCGTCGTTTTCGTAATGCGTGGAAAAAGCCTGACGTGATTTTAATTGATGGGGGATTACCCCAAGTAAATGTTGCAAAAGAAGTGGTGCACAGAGAGTTAAAATTAGACATTCCAATCATCGGCATAGCGAAAGGTCCCAATCGCGACCGAGATGATCTTATTTTTCATGAACAAAATCAAGAGGTGGTTAATTTGTATAAACAGTATCTTCCTCTTTTTATTCGTGTACGCGATGAAGCCCATCGTTTTGCAATCACGTTCCATAGAAAGGTAAGATCAGGAAAAATACAACCAAAAACCGGCACTACTTGACAAGAACGTGAAAAAATGCTAAAAGAAACAAATTAAACGAGAAAAAAGCCTCGTTTAAAAAAACAGTTCTTTAAGAAAGGTAAAATAGGTTTTTCTAGCCGATACTACAGTGCGACAGCGAAGCGGAGTTTTTTGCTTCCATACGCTGAATAATGCATTCGCACTGAATAGAACCGGCTTTTTTTTATATAAAAATCATCTTAAGTTAAAGTTATCCACAATAATAACCCTTGTTTAATGTCATGTTATGGCATAAAATGGGTTACGGTGGGAAAAAGTGGGAAGAAAAAACTTCATGTTCATCGGAGAATTCCATCATTCACTTGATGACAAAGGTCGTTTATCCATCCCGGCTAAGTTTCGAGCAACCCTCGCCGAAGGCGCAGTAGTTACTCGGGGATTAGACAAAACACTTTTTCTGTACCAAAAGTCTGAATGGGAAAAATTGGCTGGCAAAATCGCTGCCCTCCCTTTAGGACAGTCTGATACACGCGCCTTCGCCCGACTCATGCTTGCGGGTGCAATGGAATGCGAAATCGACAAAGCTGGCCGAGTCGTACTCCCAGAATATCTGCGGAGTTACGCTGCTCTTTCGAAAAACGTGGTAATCACCGGCCTGTATGATCGCCTCGAAATTTGGGATGAAGATGCATGGAATACCTATGCAACTCAAACCGCTCAGTCAGGTAACGACATCGCAGAACGTCTTGGATCCGTAATATGAGCCAAAGTGTCCATATCGCGGTCATGGTGGAAGAAGCGATGCGCTGGCTTGATCCGCAACCTGGAGCTGTTGTTATTGACGCAACTCTCGGGGGTGGGACACATACCGCGCATTTCCTTGACGCTGTTGGCCCAAAAGGTCTTGTCGTCTCCTTTGATGTAGATCGTGAAGCGCTTGCTCGAGCTGCTAAACGATTTGTTTCATATAAAAAATGTTGGCTCGGAATCGAGTCGAATTTCCGTCACCTGATAGCTCAATGCGAACAGCAGGGGATTCGTGAAGTCGATTGTATTCTCGCCGACCTCGGGTATTCGTCAGATGAATTAGAAAATCCGGCTATCGGTTTGTCTTTCTTGCGAGAGGCTCCGCTCGATATGCGTTTTGGTCCACAGGCGAATGATGATGGACTTACCGCGGCTGACATCGTGAATCACTGGTCAGAGTCTGAAATTGCCGATGCGATCTTTCTCTTTGGAGAAGAAAAGCAATCACGCAAAATCGCTCGCGCTATTATTGAAGCACGACGACGCTCACGTATCGAAACTACCACTGAATTAGCCGGCATTATTCGAACCGCACTTGGAAAAGGGTATGAGCGTGGTCGCATAGATCCAGCCACACGTACTTTTCAAGCCTTACGCATTGCTGTCAACGATGAGCTAGATGCTCTGAAAGATTTGCTTAAAGGAGCTGAAACACTTCTCAAGCCACATGGAAGAATCGGCGTCATTTCTTTCCATTCTTTGGAAGATCGCATCGTTAAACAAGCCTTTCAAACGTCAAATACTCTCACCCAGATCACCAAAAAACCGATCGAAGTGAGTGAAGATGAAGCGCGCAAAAATCCGCGTGCACGAAGCGCCAAGATCCGTGTTGCTGAAAAAACTTAGTTCGTTCTCTTTTTTTACAATCAAAAAACAAAAATAAAAAATATGTCGACTCGTGCTTTTGCAATCGGTATGATGCGTCCACACGAAACTCTCGGTATTCCACAGCCACTGGGCCGCCGTTTACCCCAAGGAATTTGGGCTTGGAATTTGACGATCCTCGTAGCAACATTGTGCTTGTCAACGCTTTATGTATTCCAAGTAAACGCTTTTGCTTCAAAAGGATATGAATTACGCAATATAGAGCATCATGTTGAGTCACTGAAAACCGAAGCAATGGCATTACAGGACAAGATGACTACATTGACTACATTACAGGCGGTAAGTGAACGTGCGAGTGCTCTTGGTTTTATTCAATCTGATAACGTGATCTATCTGAATCCTGCTGCAAAATCATATGCGGTTGCCAAATAAATAAAACAATTCAAGATCGGAGTTTTCTTCATAGTTCATTGATATGAATTGTGACGAGCTCTTCGGCTCAGATAAAAAAACTCCCCTCGCGTGCGTGCTGAGGGGAGTTTTGAATTATTTGTTAGATTAATTAATACTTACACAATATTGAATAGTTTGAATCAGTTCAGAGATTATTTTTTACATGATATACTTCATGCGTGAACTCGTACGCGAAGTTGCTTTCAAAAATTATTCTCGTTGATCTCGTGGGAAGCGTGGTCTGGTTTCCGATTTGGTGGTATTCCAGAGGACTGTTTGGTTTGATTGCATGGATGAAGCGTGAACTCCAATATCGTGTTCGTGCCTATGCTTTTGCCGTCTGGATAAAAAATTTATTTGTTCCGATGTATGGTCAATATGATTGGACGGGACGCATCATCAGTTTTTTCATGCGTGTATTCGTCATGATTGGTCGTGCGATAGCCTTATGTTTAGAAGCGATAATTTACGGCATTATCATTATTTTGTGGGCTGTTTTTCCGATTGTGGCTCTAATGATGTTTGTATTGAGCTTTGTTCGTGGAGCTTTTTTTGTTCAAGTTCGTGGTATTTATTGATATGGAAGAATCGTTTATTCAAGCAGAAGCTGTGATCTGCGCAACCTGTGGCGGAGATCCTCGTCGTTCGGCGCATTGTAAAGCCTGCGGAGGAGCGGGGATTGGCATCCCTTCGCCAGACGGATTTTTGGTCTGGACAGAATCTATCGATAATGTTGCAGGAAGTATTCGTAAATTTCGCATTCGTTTGAATGCGATTTTACACATATCTCTCATAGTCATTATTGTGGGCGTGATGGGTACATTTGTTTGGAATGTATTAAAAATGGATCAACCGTCCGTGATTTTCGAAAGTTGGGAATTTTGGTCTATCGGTCATTGGTACGTCACATTATTTTGGTTCGCCATATTTCTTGGATGTTTTACGATATATCGCATTACAGAATTTACTTCTTCGGTAAAAACATTACCAAATTGGGCAAAAACCAAGGCGCAACAAAAAGAAGATGAAAAACATATCGACCAAAAGCGTCATCAATTTCGTTTTGATATCGCGCCTTATTTTTCAGAAGAAGCTCGAACGGTGGTCGAACAAGCGTATGAATTAGCGAGTAGTTTAGGTCGTATAGAAATTACACCCGTAACGTTATTCGCATCAGCGCTTGCAAGCTCTGCTGGAAATATTTTCATGGTACGTCTCGGTATGCATTTTGACGATGTCAAAGGCTCGATAGCACGTCTGCTAAATCGTGATAGTTCTGGTAAACCACCGATATCACTGTCATTGGATGCGCGTCGTGTCCTTGCATTGGCCTATTTGGATGCACGACAACAAAATCGAAAACATGTTGGAGTATATGATATCTTTATCCAAGCTTTTAATGCGTCAGAAAAAGTAAGAGACTTGCTGGATCAATTAAATTATCCGCCAAAACACGTTATTCATGTTGCATCGTGGATTCGTTTGCGTGAAAAAATGCGTGAAGAGCATAGTCGTTTTGTTCAACTCGCATCATTGAAACCAAACACAATCATGAATCGTGCGATGACCGCGCGACAAACACCGCTTTTGGATCGATTTAGTGAAGATCTAACCATTCTAGCGCGAAATGGATACGTACCTCCGACCATTGGTCGTAACGACGAAATAGAAGAAATTTTACGTGGCTTAGAAAGTGGTCGGTCTTCCGTGGCATTAGTTGGTCCTCCGGGTGTTGGAAAGTCAGCGCTTATAGAACAAATTGCTCGTCGCATGGTTGAAGAAGATGTGCCAAAAATATTGTTCGACATGCGTATTGTGTCGATTAATGTGACTCAATTAATTTCTTCCGGTGATCCAAGCATGGCTGCCGAGCGCCTTTTAGCCATGCTTTACGAGGTAGGTAATTCAGGAAATATCGTTCTTGTACTCTCGAATATTGAATCCTTAGTTGGATCAGGAACAGGCGGTACGATGGATTTAGCTGAAATTTTTTCTTCCGAGCTCGACAAAGGATATTTTCGTGCCATCGTAACCACTACGCCGGATGCGTGGACAAAATATATTGAACGCCGTAGTTTAGGAACAAAATTGTTACGAATAAATATTTCAGAACCGGATATTGAATCAACATTGCAAGTACTGATGGCTCGTAGCGCAATGATCGAATACCAGCAAAGTGTCTTTTTTTCGTATTCTTCTCTAGAAAAAGCGGCGTCACTTTCAGTAAAGTTTATTCACGAAAAAGCAGCCCCGGAAAAAACACTTGAGGTGCTTCGTGAAGCGGCAGTGATTGCAAAACAAACTCGCGGTGAACGAACTTTTGTAACCTCCGACGATGTCGCTAAAGTAATTACGAAAAGAACTGGAATCCCAGTTGAAGCGATTAACAAACAAGAAAGTGATAAATTGCTTGACATGGAAAAACATCTCCATAGCCGTGTAATTGGTCAAGATGCGGCGGTAACAGCCGTCTCTCAGGCCTTACGTCGGGCTCGTTCCGATATGCGAGAAGGAAAACGCCCTATTGCGAATTTTCTTTTTTTGGGTCCGACGGGTGTAGGAAAAACGGAATTGTCAAAGGCTTTAGCGGATGAGTATTTTGGAAGTGAGGAATCAATGATTCGTTTGGATATGTCGGAGTATCAATCAAAAGACAGTATCCCAAGAATGATAGGTTTTCCAGGTGATGAGCGAGGAGGATTATTGACGGAAGCAGTAAGAAAACGTCCATTTACCATCGTTTTATTGGATGAATTAGAAAAAGCGCACCCGGATATTTTGACTCTATTCTTACAAGTTCTTGACGATGGACGATTAACCGACGGCATTGGTCGCACCATCGATTTTACAAATACGATGATTATCGCAACGTCAAATGCGGGTACACGATTCATTCAAGATGAAATATCGGTTGGAACATCACTTGAAAGGATAAAAACAGGCTTACTGGAACAAGAGTTAAAAGGAATTTTTCGTCCTGAATTTTTAAATCGTTTTGATGGTGTCATTGTCTTCAAGCCGTTAACATTAGACGATGTGACACAGATTGCTTGGTTATTTATGCATAGCATTACAAAACGACTTGAAGAAAAAGGTATTACTTTTCGCGCAGAAGATGATGCGGTTGAAGAATTAGCGAAAGACGGATTCGATCCATTATTCGGCGCTCGTCCTTTGCGCCGGGTTATTCAAGAACGGGTAGATAATGCCTTGGCAGACGCACTCTTGCGTGGTGAAATTAGCCGTAAAGATCAAGTGACGCTTTTACCAGGTGGACAGCTTGATATTCAAAAAGCCTCTCACATTTAGTCTGAGAACGGATACCGTATATTCCATGTCTCGCAGCATAACATTTGTGACCATGCTAATCGCTTTTCTGCTAGCGGGTATATTTTCATTGATTTTAGCGCCATTGACTCGTCGATTAGCTCGTTACTTTGGAGCAATGGATGTTCCAGGTGGTAGAAAGCAACATGCAAAAACGACGCCGCTCTTTGGTGGAGTAGGCATCGGATTAGTTATCATATTTTTGTTGTATGTCGCCTGGAACATGGGTTGGTTGCAAGGAAATATTCGTTTTGAACAGCTTATAAGTATTATATGTGCCATTGGAATTTTGGGTATCGGAGGAATCATTGATGACGTCCGTCCATTACCAGCACGTATTCAGATTCTGTTTCCAGCTCTTGCCGCAATTTGTGTCATTGCCGGTGGAACTGGTTTCGTTCAAATAACGAATATTTTTGGAAAGGGCGGCTTGAATGTCGTATGGTTTCAATGGTCAGCAATTTCTTTTCCTGCGGATATTTTGACCTTCGTGTGGCTACTGATTGCAACATATGCACTCAAGATTCAAGATGGTATAGATGGCTTAGTAACCGGACTCGCTGTAATCGGTTCAGGTCTTGTAGCATCAATATCATCATCTATCGCATATTATCAGCCGGCGATAGCTATTACTTCATCGATTGTTGGTGGGGCATTTATCGGATTTTTACCAAGCAATTTTTCACCATCAAAACAATTTTTAGGCGAGTCAGGGAGCGTGATGGCTGGATTTTTGTTGGGTGTACTAGCAATTCTTTCAAGTGCCAAGGTAGCAATTGCCTTATGTGTATTAATGATTCCGATTGCGGACATAATGATTGTAATAGGGAGCAGAATGCGTCGGGGAGTTCCTTGGCATCAAGGCGATAGAAGTCATTTGCATTTTCGTTTATTAGCCGCAGGAATATCGCCTCATCTTGTTGTTCTATTACTTTGGGGTTTATCCGCGACAGCCGGAATACTTGCGTTAAGTTTTCAAACACGTGGAAAAATTTTCATCATAAGTAGTCTTTTCGCATTTACCGTATTTGCATCTTGGATTTCATCAAGTCTGGCAAAAAAACGTGGAAAGTCGATATGAAATATTTTGGTATTGGCTTTTTTTTTCTGCTTTGTATTTTTGCAGGGAGTATAAAAATTTATCAAGCATTGGCAAATCGAACATCGGTAATTGAAGCGAAAGCCGCTAAGCTTCAGCTTGGAAAGCTTGAGGTGCAGCTCGAAATTGCTCAAAATGAAGAACAATGGAAAAGGGGATTGAGTAATCGAGCTCAGCTTGAAAAAAACCAAGGTATGCTCTTTATATTTCCTAAGACCGGCATCTACGATTTTTGGATGAAGGGAACTCGTTTTCCCTTGGATATTCTTTGGGTAAATCAAGGAGAAGTCGTGGACATGGTGACCTTACCAGCCGAAGTTATTGGACAAGAGCCGGCACGTTATTCACCTCTTGTAGTTGCCGATCGAGTTGTAGAGATTTCTGCTGGTTTAGCGAAACAACAGGGGATAGGTATTGGCTCAAAAATACCGATTTTACTGTACAAGTAATGCATATATTTGACATATCTGGCTTTATCGGTTAGTATCCCGACACTATGTTTGCCGTCATTAAGACAGGTGGAAAGCAATATCTCGTTCAAGAAGGAGACCTTTTGAATGTCGAAAAGCTGGTCGGCGAAGCTGGAACCAAATGTAATTTGGAAACCTTGCTTATTGCTAAGGAAGACGGATCAGACGTCAAACTTGGCACTCCGAGCCTTGGTGAAAATGTTTCCGTTGAAATTATTTCTCATGGTTTAGGCGAAAAAGTGTCCGTTGTTAAATACAAGGCGAAGTCTCACTATCATCGTCGAGTCGGACACCGCCAAGCCTTCACTAAAATCAAAATCACCAAGATCGCCTAGCGAGCCTTACATGAACGAAAAAACTCCGTCTGCATAGACGGAGTTTTGTTAGCCTGAATTTGGCTTTTTTGGAGGAGCTGGACGCCTTAGAGTAGTTGCATTCATCATCCGATCAGTTGCGGAACGAATGATCGTTGTTTGTTGAGACGAATGCATCGTATGTATTGGAACTTCTGATTTTTGATAGGTTTCAATCACGCCGAGCGCTTGATCAATCTCATCAGTAAGTTCGTCATCAAGTGTAAATACGGCAGTTTTTCGAGGTGGTTCAATAACATTATCTCGAATTGAAATCTCGGACTGACCTCGTAGAATAGCTTCTCTCCTCGTAACGCTATAAGGAATTTGAATAGAACGGTATTCAAGGTGTTCCTTTCTGTTCCCTGGACAGCCACGCATACGTTGCAAAACACATTCACCATTGAGTTGAAGTGGTGAACGACAACGTGGGCAGTAGTTCGGCAAGGTGCTGATAGGAGGGGTATCTTCTTTCTGCATCAGTACCTCATCTATAAAAGATCATTTGGTCTAAAAAAATAGCCCATGGATAAGCATGTGCTATTTTTTTATATCTTGTCAAGAAAGCGAAAGATCTCTACGGTTGCCTAAAGCATCAGAAATCGTTGTACCATCCGCATACTCAATTTGAGCGCCATGTTGTAAGCCTCGAGCCAAACGGCTAATCGTTACCGAGCTACCATGTAATTGTTTACTGATATAGTGCGCTGTCATATCTCCTGACACATCAGGATCAACCGCGAGAATAACTTCTCTCACAAGTTTTTGCGGATTGAATACGCGTTTAACTAAATTGGAGATAGTAAGGTTTTCCGGTAAGCGACCGCCAATAGGATCAAGAAGTCCGCCGAGAACATGATAAGTACCTCGAAAAGCACCTGATTCTTCAATGACACGGGCATCTTGGCTGGTTCCGACAACACAGATGACACCAATATCTCTTTTTGAATCCGAACAAATACTACAGATTTGCGTGCTACTCCACAATCCGCAAATCTCACAATGCATGACCCCATTTGCCACGCTTTCAATCGAGCGCGCAAAATGTTTTATCGTGTCCTTATGTTGCGATGCTAACCAATACGCATATCGTAAAGCCGCTCGTGGCCCAACCCCTGGAAGGGTATCAAAAGCCGCGGCGGCATCATGAATCGGTTTTGGGATGGCGGACATGATTATTCAGACGTTTCTCCTCCTTTTCCTAACATACCTTGTAAATCTTTGGCTAAATCCATACCGCCCATATCTTTCATTTTATGCGCCATAACTTTTTGCACTTTTTGCATTGCATCATTAGCCGCATCTTTAATCCAGTTTTCTAATTTCGTTTTATCGTTCATTGCATCAGCATCGATCGAAACAGCGACAATTTGTTGAAGACCGTTCACTGTAACTTTTACCTTGTCACCCCAGCCGGCAGATCCGAGAGCGGTTTCACCTTGTAACGCTTCTTGAATAATTTTTGCTTTATCACGAATGTCTTTGAATTGTTTGAGTTTATTAAACATATGATTTGCAGCTTACCCGAAGTGTTCTATTTTGGGGAGAGGGTGAGTAAAAAAAACAAAAAATTATTTCGTAGAAAAGAATAGTCTTCTTTAGAAGGTATTTGGCGGAGGAGTAGATACGATGACTGTATTTGGATCAAATGTTGGAGCTTGTGAATTAGAAGGTGAATGTATTTGAGTGTTTGCGGGTAGTGGTTGAGACGAAATCGCATTCTGTGATTTCTTGGCTAAATTACGAAAACAAGCACGTGAGTCATCAAAAAAGAGATTAATCAATCCGATGGGACCATTGCGGTGTTTAGCGACATGGATTTCAGCTAAATGTTTTTCTTCTGGAGATAAATCTTCCAAACGATAATTACGATCCGCGGCTTTGCGGTAAATAAACATAACAATATCGGCATCCTGTTCAATTGACCCTGATTCACGTAAATGCGCTAAGCGTGGAATTGCTGGTTTTTGCATTTCAACCTGACGTGACAATTGAGACAAAGCGATAACTGGGATATTTAGTTCACGAGCAATCGCTTTTAGACCACGAGTGATTTCGGATATTTCTTGTACACGATTATCTCCGGAATTTTTTGAACTTGATTCCATGAGCTGTAAATAATCTATGACAAGCAAGCCAAGACCTTTTTCCATCTGTAGACGACGTGCTTTTGTTCGTACGTCCATAATCGTTGCCGCTGCAGAATCATCGATATAAATCGGAGCCTCACTCAAAACGCCGAGCGCATGACCAATGCGAGAAAAATCATCATTTGGTCCGGACTCGGATAAATGACCCGTACGTAAACTCCATAGATTGACATTCGCCTCTGCACAAATCAAGCGATCGACCAATTGTTCCTTATTCATTTCTAATGAAAACAAACCAACGCCAACCTTGTTTTTGACTGCCGCGTGGCGTGCAATATCCAAAGCAAATGAAGTCTTACCACAAGCGGGACGGGCTGCCAGAATGATTAAGTCCGATTTTTGTAAACCTCCGAGAAGTTGGTCTAAATCAACATATCCTGTTGGCGTTCCGCGTAATTTCCCTTTTTCCTTGTGGAGTTCATCAATACGTTCAAATGCACCATCCAAAATATTTTGTATTGGAGTAAATGAGGTTTTTAGGAATTTCTGCGAAACATTAAATAGCTTCTGTTCTGCTTCATCCAATATTTCATGAATATCTTCAGCTTCTTGAAAACCTAGTTCAGTAATATCACCCGCAGCGGACAAAAGACGGCGCAAAGTCGATTTCTTTTGTACGATATGCGCGTAGTGGATTACATTGCTCGCCGTAGGAACAACATTAGAAAGATGAATCAAGTAGGAGCGACCACCGATACGTTCGAGTTGTTCTTTCTCCTGAAGACGATTCGTGAGAGATAAAATATCAATTGGTTCATGACGACGAAATAAGTCGAGCATTGCTTCAAAAATCAAGCGGTGCTTATCCGCATAAAAGTCTTCTTCATTCACTTGGTCACCGATTTTGATGACGGCATCCTTATCGAGCAATAAGGAACCCAGCAAAGATTGCTCAGCTTCCAAATTTTGGGGTGGAATACGCTCAATACCACTGCTCATATGGCTATACCGTAGACATCAAAAACAGAAATGTCAAAAACGATAAAAAAAGTGTTATCATATGATAAATGTCAATCAATAAACAAAGTTTGCGTGCAGCTCTTGCGATGTTAGGAACCATTATAGGAGCTGGAGTGTTTGCGATTCCTTCTGTCTTCCGACAGTACGGAATCGGTTGGGGAAGTTTGATCTATTGGTTGATCGCTATCTTGGTACTGGTAACACATTTGTTATTTTCTGAAGTCATTTTACAAAAAACAATCTTTAGAAGAATGAGGCTGCCTGGAATGGTGTCTTCTATTTTGGGACCAAATTGGGGGAAAATCGCTTTCTTGACACATCCAAGTCAAATCATCGGGGCTTGTTTAGCATATATCGTTTTGGGTGGAGAGTTTTTATATGCTCTTGGAGGCGAAAAAATTATTTCATCTGTCTTATTTTGGCAGTTTGTATTTTGGGCGGGAGGCGCAGTAACGGTACTGATTGGTTTGAATTTTATTGCAAAAATTGAATCATGGCTTACCTGGATATTGGTCGCTTCTTTATTAATGTCAGTAGTTCTCTTTTCTAAAATTGCCGATCCTAATTTGTTTTTTCAAGTCCAAGCAGAATGGGCATGGTCACCCATCGGTATCTTAGTTTTTTCGTTATTTGGTTTATCGGTAATTCCTGAAATTGTTGAATTGGCCGGCAGTAAACGTGAACCCGTGCATCAAAGTATTACATTTGGAACGCTTGGTGCAGCTTTATTAATGTGGTTATTCGGTGTCATGGCTTATGCGGCGGCGCCGAGTAACGACACATCAGCGCTTGGGTATGCGTCTGTTTTATCTGCTCGCACACGTCTCATAATTCCGGTAATTGGATTTTTAGCTGTGGCAACTTCTTTTATTACCTTGATGGAAGGAATGAGACGTATGTTGGTGGCAGATGCAAAGCTTCATAAAAACACTGCGAAAGTTCTTGCCCTATCGGCACCTTTAATCCTTTTATTTATTACGCAAAGAAATTTTCTTTCGATAGTTAGTTTTATTGGAGGATTTTTTAATGCTTTGAATGCGATCTTTGCCACAGTGATGGTAGTTAGATTAAAAAAAATATATTGGCCGCTCGGAATTAGCGGTATCTTTCTTTTAATTCTGATTTCACGTATTCTTAACCTAACATGAGTATGTGGTTTCGCTTTCTTAGTATTTCAGTTCTGCATTGGACATTTTCATATGTCGTCTTTGCACTTCTTTCAATATATGTTTTTGTTGGTTTGCGAGGAATATTACTAGCATTTCCTATTTGGATAATAAATTTTCTACTGTCTTTTGGATTTGCCACTTGGGCTTTTCAAAAACGCTTACCGGGAAAACGTGATGGAGTAATGTTTTTGACGATCTGGTTCGTGACAACATTTTCCTTACAAGTTGCTGTTGAAATGATGCAATATGGGTATGTTTATTTTTTGATTCAAGATTATTATTTACATGTACAGTACGTGATTGATGTTATTGCAATTTTGTCGGCAGTGTATATTACCCGCCGAAAGAAGATTGCAGCGGTTCTTGGCGAGGGAATGATGGAGTAGCCAAAGTAACAACATTTTTTAATAAAATAGCAATAGTCATCGGACCGACGCCACCAGGTACGGGCGTGAGCCAACCATCCAGCTCGGAAACATCAAGAAAATCAACATCCCCGACAACACGTCCGTCACTTTCACGATTTGTTCCAACATCGATAATGACAGCGCCATTTTTAACGGCATTTTTTTTCAAAAATTTCTTTTGCCCAACTGCGATCACGATGATGTCGCATGTTCTGCAGTGTTCAGCATCAAACGTATCTGGAGACATGTATTCAACCACGGCACCGGCACGGCTTAAAACATATCCAAGTGGTTTGGCAAAAGTCTCAGAATTCATTATTACAGCAGTACGAGCATGATTAATTGCGATGCCCGTTGATGCGATTAAGCGCATAATGCCTTCATGTACTGGTGATAGTATCTGTGCTTCACCGGCAAGTAGGCGCTTGATATTGGTTGGATGAAAGGTATCAACATCTTTCTCGGGACTCATTGCTTGGATGAGCGCATCTGTATCATGTCCTGGTGGCAAGGGAACCTGAATTAAAATGCCGTGAATATCAGAATTCCGATTCCATTCATCAATTAATTCAAGTAATAACGTATCTGGCGTCTGTGCTGGAACACGACGAATAACTGTTTTGATACCTAATTCATGAGCCATTTTTTCTTTCAAAGAAACATACAAATGCGAGGCTGGATCAGTCCCAACCAAAAGGACGGCTAAACAAGGTGGCTTAGCGAGTTTTTGTACCAAGACTTTTGTCTCATCATTGATTTTTTGAGAGAGTATTTTCCCCGAAAGTCTTTTCATAAAGTTCACGATACGGCAAGTTGTTACACCTTGCAATGTGTAACATATCCTAATATGGATTGTTAGAAGAAATATCTAAAATACATAGGATATCAATTACCTGTACGTTGTCCGTTAAAAATGATCAAATAATAGGATCTTTAGGATACAGTGGAAAAGCCTGAGCTAACTCTTTTACTTCCTTGAGGACTGTAAGCGCTTGAATTTCTGTTGGATTTTTCAGAATGGTCAAAATGAGATTGCCTAGTGTACGTGTTGCGATTTCATCAAAACCGCGGGTAGTTATCGCAGGAGTCCCTAAACGAATACCTGAAGGATCCGTCGGCTTTCGTGTATCAAAAGGCACCATATTTTTGTTGATGCTGATTCCTGCAATTTCTAAGACCTCTTCGGCTAATTTTCCTCCAATGCCAAATGGAGACAAGTCCACAAGGAGTAGATGGTTATCCGTACCTCCAGAAACCAAACGAGCACCACCTTCTTGTAATACTTTTGCAAGAGCTTGTGCATTTTTCAGAACTTGTTTTTGATAAGTCACAAAATGAGATTGCAACGCTTCTCCAAAACAGACTGCTTTTGCGGCGATTACATGTTCTAATGGACCCCCTTGTGTTCCCGGAAAAACCGCACTGTCAATTTTTTGCGACAACGTTTTTTTTCCATCTGGATCAAGACGATCTTGCACACGCGATAAAATAATTGCACCACGAGGTCCACGTAATGTTTTATGCGTTGTAGTTGTGACGACATCTGCATGTGGAATTGGATTTGGATAGAGTTTCGCGGCAATTAAACCGGCTACGTGCGCCATATCTACAAATAGGTATGCACCAACTTCCTTTGCGATATCAGCGAATGCAGTAAAATCTAACGTTCGTGGATAGGCGCTAAAACCTGCGATAATCATGCGTGGTTTTTCTTTGAGAGCCAGCTGTCGTACGGCATTCATGTCTATGCATTCCGTATTCTTGTCTACGCCATACGGTATTATGCGAAATAACTTTCCTGAAAAATTTGCCGTCGATCCATGCGTAAGATGTCCGCCATGCGACAAATCCATCGCCAAAACCGTATCGCCTGGTTTACACAAAGCCAAGTAAACTGCAAAATTTGCTTGTGATCCCGCATGTGGTTGCACATTAACGTGTTCCGCATCGAATAATTTTCTTGCTCGATGAATTGCGAGTTCTTCTATCTGATCAATAATCTGATTGCCTCCATAGTATCGTTTACCTGGATAACCTTCTGAATATTTATTTGTCAGCGAAGTGCCTAAAGCTTCAAGGACTGCCGGACTGACATAATTTTCACTTGCAATAAGCTCAAGACCATGACGCTGACGTTCGAGTTCAGCATCAAGCAATTGAGCTAGCTGAGGATCGGAATGAGAAAGTTGTGACATGTTGAAAAGCGTAATGCGGGCGTCGAAGAAAGGCAAACCTGAATATGAATTTTTCAACAATCTGGAACATCACGATGAATCGGTTTGCCTGCTTAGTTTTTGCCGTGTAGCCTATTCTTATGAATATCCGACAACTTTCTTCTGTCCACCTAACCGGTATCGGTGGTATTAACATGTCAGCGCTTGCTAAGCTGTTATTGGCGGCTGGCATTCGTGTTTCAGGTTCTGATATAAAAGAAAATGATCAAACCAAGGTATTATCGGATCGAGGCGCGACAATTCATATTGGAGAAGATGAATCTTTTATTCCTCCTGATGCAGAACTTTTAATCTATACTTCTGCCGCACCGGAAACAAATCGTGAAAGACGTGAAGCAAAACGACGAGGAATTCCTGAACGCACGAATTTCGAATTTATCGCTCAATGGTTTTTAACTAAAAAAGTTGTACTAGTAACTGGAACTCACGGCAAAAGCACAACGACAGCTATGCTTGGTCGTGCTTTGATTGCAGCTGAAATGCATCCGACGGTTATCGTGGGAAGTAAAGTGCCGGATTTTGAAGAAGGAAACATATTTCGTGGTTCATCGGATATAGTAGTTATCGAAGGGGATGAATACGCCAAACATTTTTTGGAGTTTAGACCATATGCCGTACTCATCAATAACATTGAACTTGATCACACAGATATTTTTACTGATCTTAAATCAATGATTGCAGCTTTTTGTGACTTACTGAATAACGTGCAACATGATGGTATTATTATTGCGAATATTGCCGATAGAAACGTCAAACAGCTTTTGATGGACATGTCGACAAAACTCGCTGCACGAAATATACAGGTAATTCCGTTTAACGCTGAGTCTCAATGGCGTATTGAACAACGTAAAGTGATTCAATCAACTGATCTCATCTCGGCAAAATTTAATGAAGCTCAAGTTTTTCAAGGAGTACAAGTGTTCCAACTGTTTTCACCTTTACAAAAAACGTATCCGATCCATCTGCAAATTCCGGGTCTTTTTAATGCGATTAATGCGATGGGTGCGCTCGTAATGGCGCAAGCGCTGGGGGCTGATATAACAAAAGCTATTTCGTCACTGGATACGTTTACCGGCATTTGGAGACGTTTCGAATCTTTGGGATTGCACGACGGAGTTCATATTTTTACTGATTACGGTCACCATCCAACGGCAGTTTCACAAACATTAGTCGCTGCGCATGAATCATTTCCTGACTCAAAAATTATTTTATGCTTTCAACCGCATCATCGAAATCGAACAAAGCATCTTTTTTTTGAGTTCGAGTCTAGTTTTGATGAAGCCGATAGCCTGGTCTTGTGTGAAATATACGATGTCGCTGGACGTGATGGAGCGGAAGATGAACACATTTCTTCGAAAGATTTTTTGGATGTTATTGCGCGTCGTGATGCGGAGCATGGAAAAAGTCGTACGGTTGAATATGCGGAGAACCCGAAACAAGCTGTTCAAATCGCTCGTACATTATCAAAACCTGGCGATATTTTAATCGTGATGGGTGCAGGGGATATTGATGCAGCGATACGTCAGTCACTTGTATGAACCAGCTCACCGACCAACAAATTGAAGCAGTTATGAAAGCACTGCCTCAGGTTAAACAGGATGAATCCATGTCGCTTCATACGTACTTAAAAATTGGTGGACCAGCACGTTTTTTTTACCTTGCAAAAACACTTGAGGACGTAATACATGCCGTCTCTGTTTCTCGTGAAGCGGGTATTCCTTTTAGTGTAATTGGAGGCGGTTCGAATATACTTGTATCAGATGAAGGATATGAAGGTTTGGTAATTCAAGTTGCGGACACTACATATAAGATAGAAGGAAATCATGTGCGTATTGCCGCTGGTGCGTTCACTGCACTTATTGCCCGTGCTTCCGTGGAGGCTGGGCTCGAAGGATTTGAGTGGGGTGTCGGCGTTCCGGGAACAATTGGTGGAGCAGTATACGGGAATGCTGGGTGTTTTGGTGGCGAGATAAAAGATCATATCGAAACTGTCGATGCATTGCGTTTAGCGGATGCTGTTTTTGTGACATACTCAAATGTCGAATGTAGGTTTGGGTACCGTGATAGTCATTTTAAGCACGAACCACATATTATTTTGTCAACAACACTGAATTTGAAAATGGGAGACAAAATAAAAGCCAAAGAAAAAATAACCGAAATAATGTCTAAGAGAAAAGAAACGCAACCACAAGGAGCTTTTACTGCGGGTTGTCTCTTTAAAAATGCATCATTTCAAGATGAAAAAGAGCTTGAAAAATTAAAACATGAAGCTGAAATTCCGTTAGATTTTCTTCAAAATAAAAGAATTCCTGCCGGCTGGTTAATTGATAAACTTGGTTTAAAGGGAAAAACCATTGGTCGGGCACAAGTGAGTCCAATTCATGGAAATTTTTTGGTCAATCTTGGTCAGGCAAAAGCGCAAGATGTAATTCAGTTATCTAGTCTAATTAAGATGAAAATTCGTGATGAATATGGCATTCTTCTTGAAGATGAAATTCAATATGTGGGATTCTAAAAAATGTTGGCATTTATCCAACGAAGGGTTTATGCTTAATGTACCCATAATTCCTTAATGAAATTTCTGATATGACAATAAATATTCGTGGGATTCAGATTGATTTAACCGAGGCGATTCGTGCGTATGTTGAAGAAAAGTTTTCCAGTTTAGACAAATACGAATCTCAAATTCAAATGATTGATATAGAAGTAGGTCGTAGCTCGCATCATCATCAAAATGGCAATGTATATGTATGTTCGGCTCATGTGCTTTTTTCAGGTGATGATATGAAGATCGAACGGGAAGCAGATGATTTATATAAGGCGATCGACAAAGTTCGTGATCATTTACGTGAAGCATTGTCGCAACGAAAAGAAAAGGTTCTTGATGCACGCCGTAAAAGTGACAGAGATTCAGAAATATCGGAATTATCAGAAGAGAGTGACGTGTAACAAAAGATGGAATAGAAGGTATAAGACAATATCGAGCCCCAAAAACTCGTTCAATTATTCACATAACCTTATCTATATGAAGCTTACTCAAGCTTGTATCGCTGGTTCGACTTTATTAACTCTTGTTGCTACACCTGCCTTTGCGATGGAGGACGGAAGCACAGTACAGGCACGCATGGAAGCGAGAACAAGTGCCATGACGCAACGTTTCGAATGTCGTAAGCAGGCACAAGCAAAACGAATTGAATCCGCAACAGCAGCATGGTCAACACGGGTGGCTGCTGCAAAAACGGATTTAGACACTTTCCAAGCATCAGTGAAAACAGCTTGGGATAAATATGTAGCCGCACGTAAAGCTGCTCTTGATGCAAAAGACTCTGTTGCTGCCAAAGCAGCTCGTGAAACCTGGAAAGCTGAACGTAAAGCCGCAAATGACGCTCGTGTAGCTGCACGAAAAGCTCGTGTGGATGCATGGAAAGCGACTCACAATGAAATTGTCGCCGCCCACCAGGCTGCTAGCAAAGCTTGTTCAGAGATTAAATAAGAATACACTTCTCAGAAAAAGAAAGCTTAACCATATACGGGGGCTTTCTTTTTTGTTTAAGTTATGCAAGAATACGCTAATATATGAGTTTTTTGTCTAACATTTTCGGTGATCCGAATGCAAAAGAAGTCGCAAAATTACGCAAAATAGTAGACAATGTAAATAATCTTGAAACAAGTATCCAAACCTTGTCTGATGAAGGGTTACGTTCAAAAACCGATGAATTCAAACAACGCCTTCTCCAAGGTGAAACAATGGAGGCAATTTTGCCTGAAGCTTTTGCGATTGTGCGAGAAGCCTCTTTTCGTGTATTGAAACAGCGCCAATACGACGTTCAGTTAATCGGAGGTATTGCTCTACACATGGGAATGATTGCAGAAATGCGTACCGGTGAGGGTAAAACCTTGACCGCAGCGGCTCCGACTTATTTGAATGCGTTAACCGGCAAAGGTGTGCATGTGATTACGGTGAATGATTATCTTGCACGCCGTGATGCAGTTTGGATGGGTCAGGTGTATCACTTATTAGGTCTAACGATTGGCTGCATTCAACATGAAGGCGGGTTTCGTTATGATCCAAGCTTTAAAAACGAAGTTGAACATGATCAGGAGCGTGATCAAACAGGATCTTTTCGTGTGGATATGGACTATCTCCGTCCGGTTAGTCGTCACGAAGCATATACTGCCGATATTACCTACGGTACCAATAATGAATTCGGTTTTGATTATTTACGCGATAATATGGTTGGTTCGGTGACCGATATGGTGCAGCGTGAATTGCATTTCGCGGTTATCGACGAAGTAGACTCTATTTTAATCGACGAAGCTCGCACACCTCTCATTATTAGTGCACCAGCCGAAGATCCGGGCGAGATGTATTATCGTTTTGCGGAACTCGTTTCTCGACTTGAAATAACGACAGATTATACAATTGACGAAAAATTACGGGCGGCAACGTTAACGGAAAGTGGTATCAATAAAATAGAACAGTGGCTCGGAGTCGAAAACTTATATGTGCAAGGCGGTTTGCGGATGGTTCATCACCTTGAGCAGGCATTACGAGCAAACGTTTTATATAAGAGAGATAAAGATTATGTTGTACAGAACGATGAGGTTATCATCGTTGATGAGTTTACAGGACGCTTAATGCAAGGACGTCGATATTCCGAAGGTTTGCACCAAGCGATAGAAGCCAAAGAACACGTTACGATCCAGCGCGAGTCGGTGACCATGGCAACAATTACATTTCAGAATTTATTTCGATTATATTCAAAGCTGTCAGGCATGACAGGTACAGCCATGACTGAAGCGGAAGAATTCTATAAGATCTATAAACTTGAGGTGTTGCAAATTCCGACAAATCGTGAAACGCAGCGTAAAGATCTTCCAGATCGAGTATACAAAACCGAGTTAGGAAAATTTAAAGCTGTGATTCGTGAAATCCGAACATTGCATGAAAAAGGTCAACCAGTGCTTGTTGGTACATCTTCTATAGAAAAAAATGAAATTTTATCAGAATTGCTTCGCATGGAAGGTATTCCATTTAATTTATTGAATGCGAAGAATCATGAACATGAAGCTGAGTTTATCGCCCAAGCTGGTCGTAAAGGTGCCGTGACGATTGCGACAAATATGGCAGGTCGTGGTGTTGATATTATTTTAGGTGGAAATCCGGTTGATCCAAAAGAAGCAGAAGAGGTGCGTGCTCTCGGTGGTTTATTTGTACTCGGTACGGAGCGTCACGAATCACGTCGTATCGACAACCAGTTGCGTGGTCGTTCAGGTCGCCAAGGCGATCCCGGTCAAACTCAATTTTATGTTTCAATGGAAGATGATTTAATGCGTATTTTTGGTACCGATCGCATGAAGCGGAATATGGAATTATTTCGCGTGCCGGAGGACGAAGCGATTGAGAGTAAGATGTTATCACGAGCCATTGAGGGCGCGCAGAAAAAAGTTGAAGGTCATCACTTCGACATTCGAAAACACTTACTTGAATACGATGATGTTCTAAACAAGCATCGCATGGTTGTTTACAAACACCGTCGCGAGGTTTTGAAATTGGCTCACACGCCAACCATTGACGGAGAACGTCCGGTTAAAGCGATGGTGATGACTGCGATCGAAAGAGAAGTAGAACAAATCAGTCTATTTCATACTGCCGACGAAAATGTTGAAAATTGGAACTTGGATGAATTGGAAAATGCTTTCGTTGCTTTATTTTCATCAAAAGATAAAGTTCATACAGCTTTAAAAGAGTTTATCGAACAAAACAGTCAACAAGATATCGTACTTCGTCGTACGGCTTTAATCGAAGGCATGATGAAAGTTGCAAAAGATGAATATCAAGCAATTGAGCAATCCGTTGGTGACAGTGTACGTATGGGTGAAATTGAAAAAAATGTACTCGTTCAAGCGACGGATATGTTGTGGGTGGAGCATCTAGAAGCGATTGATCATTTACGTCGTGGAATTGGTTTGCGTAGTTACGGCCAACGTGATCCATTGGTTGAATATAAAAAAGAAGCCTTTCGTCTTTACAATGAGTTATTGGCAATGATTGATAAACAGTCAGCGCATGCGGTGTTTCGTTTACAAATCGCAATGCAAACAGCAATCGATTCAATGCAAAGTGAAATGGCAAGAACAGCAGGAGCAAATCCGGCCCAAGTAGTTTTATCCGGGCCTGAAAAAGGAGCATCGGCTACGAATTTTGTGAGCACTGCAGGCATTGTCGAAAAACCAAATGTAACAAACTCCACCAATGAACCGATAAAAGCTGTTGGTCGAAATGAACTCTGTCCATGTGGCTCAGGTAAGAAATATAAAAAGTGTCACGGAGCGGAAAAATAGTTTGGAGATGACGAAGGTTTCAAAGGAAAAAAAACGGATTATTTTACCCTTCTTTATAAGAAATTGTGTATTTCTTCATGCACAAAATACGCAAGAAGATAAAAATTTACAGCCACTGGAATTCTCATTTTTAGCTTTCTCTTGTTTCTTTTGACACTTTCCGCTAGACTTTGCCTCATTCTACTATGTCTAAACCGGTTTCGAAGTCTTTACCGTTTTCGAGCGTCAAACGGCGGACTACTCTACTTGTTCTACTTGCGCTCATCTTGGGTGGCTTATCATATCCACCACCAGCAAACTGGTTGATTAATAAAGTAAATGGAGTGTTTGGTTTCCATATTCCAACCGTTGAAAAAGGATTCGTTCTTGGTTTGGATTTACAAGGGGGGACACGTCTTGAGTACGAGGCGGATATGAGCAAGATCGAGGAAAGCGAGCGCGCTTCACAATTAGCTGGCGTTCGCGATCTAATCGAACGTCGAGTGAATGCGCTTGGTGTATCTGAACCGCTTGTGCAAACTGCACGTGCCGGAGAGGCGTATCGCGTTTCCGTTGAACTCGCTGGTATTCGGGATGTCAATCAGGCTATTAAGACAATCGGCGAAACTCCTATTTTGGAATTTAAAGAAGGGAATGATGAAAAGCCACGTGAAATGACGGCTGATGAAAAAAAGAAATTAGCTGAGGCGAATGCCAAAGAAAAAGCGTCTGCTGATGCTTTGCTTGCCGAATCCATAAAGGATCCTTCCAAAGTGGAACAATTGGCGAAAGAAAAATCAAATGACCCCGCATCAAAAGCTCTTGGCGGTGATTTAGGTTTTTTGAAAGACAAACCACAATATTCTGTCATTGCTGATGCGGTAAAAGGTATTGCTGCTGGATCAGTCTTACCAAAATTGATTGAAGATAAAACTTATTATGCGGTAGTGAAGGTTGAAGAAACGAAAGATGCAGGACAAGAAATAAAAGGAAATCATATTTTAATTACATACGCTGGAGCGGCTGGTGCAGCGACAACCACAACAAGAACAAAAGAACAGGCAAAAGCTGAAATTGAAAAAATCGCAAAAGAAGTTAATCCACAAAATTTTGTTGAATTAGCAAAAAAATATTCAGAAGAACCGGGAGCTAAGGAAACTGGCGGTGATTTAGGTTGGTTTGGTAAGGGCATCATGGTTGAAGATTTTGAAAAATCTGCTTTCAATTTAAAGAAAGGCGAAATTTCCGGTGTCACCGAAACACAATTCGGATATCATTTGATTTTTAAAAGCGATGAACGTCCGTTGATTGATAGTCGCGTTCGCGCAATTTTTATCAGAAAAACACAAAATACGGATATTCTTCCTCCGATCGATGAATGGAAATTGACAGGTTTGGGCGGTAAGCAATTGAAGCGTGCAACTCTTGATTTTGACCAGCGTACCGGCGCTCCACAAATTGCCTTACAATTTGATGAAGAAGGAACCAAGTTATTTGCTGACATTACAAAACGTAATTTGCAGAAACCTGTTGCAATTTTTCTTGATGGAAAACCAATTGTCACTCCAACAGTGCAAACGGCGATTTTGAACGGACAGGCAGTAATTACGGGTCAATATTCTGTGCAAGAAGCAAAAGCAAACGCTATGCGCTTGCAGCAGGGTGCGCTTCCGGTGCCAATTAAATTAATAGCCCAACAAACCGTTGGACCAACTCTTGGGCAAGACTCTGTGGATAAGTCTGTTCGTGCCGGTCTGTATGGTTTTATCATGATTATTATATTCATGTTGTTCTGGTATCGCTTGCCTGGATTGATTTCGATTTTATCACTCATCATGTACATAGCGATTTCCTTTGCAATTTTCAAGACCCTGCCTGTTACTCTAACATTATCCGGAATTGCTGGATTCATTTTGTCTCTTGGTATCGCGGTCGATGCGAATGTTCTGGTATATGAACGCCTAAAAGAAGAATTGCGAACCGGAAAGGGTTACAGCCAAGCCATTGAAGAAGCATTTAAACGTGCTTGGACTTCAATTCGTGATGGAAATGCGACGACATTAATCTCGTGTATGGTATTGTACTGGTTCTCTTCATCAGTCATTAAAGGTTTTGCCTTAACTCTAGCGATCGGTATTTTTGTGTCTTTATTCACAGCTATTGTAGTGACAAGAACCTTTATGCGCCTCGTATCCGGATGGAATATTCCAGCTAAATTACCATGGCTGTTCTTGGTACCGAAAAAAGAAAAGTCTCAGTCCTAAGTTTTTCTGTATGAATATCATTAAGCTTCGAAATCTCTGGTTTACCTGCTCGGCTGTATTGATCAGCGGTTCGATTATTTGTCTCGCAATGTTTGGTTTAAAGCAAGGAATTGATTTTACAGGCGGTACCTTGATGTCTTTGCGTTTTGAAGGTGAACGTCCAACCGTCATTCAAGTCGAAGAAGATCTAAAGCCGTTTAACCTCGGCAGTGTGACGATTCAACCCGTTGGAGAAAAAGATATAAACTTACGCTTGAAGAATATTGAGGAAGCCGAACACCAAGAAATTACGAAAGTAATGAAAGAAAAGTACGGGAATATTCAAGAACTTGAATATAATGCAATTGGTCCAGCTATCGGTGAAGAGTTGCGCCAAAAATCAGTGACGGCATTGGTGATTATATTTCTTGCTATTCTTGGTTTTATCGCTTGGTCATTTCGTAATATTTCTGCACCTGTCGCAAGTTGGAAATATGGTTTGATTGTGATTTTTTCTGCTTTTCACGACGTAATCGTGCCGATTGGTTTATTTGCGATTTTAGGTAAATTCCATAATGTGGAAATTGGTACTCCTTTTATAGCAGCTATTCTGACCATCATGGGGTACTCAATTAACGATACGATTGTTATTTTTGACCGTATTCGTGAAAATCTTCAAAAAAGCTCAGGAACATTTGAAGAAATTGTCGAACGATCATTACATCAAACGATGTTACGTTCATTCAACACGTCAATGACAACCATGTTAACCTTGATCTCGGTGTATTTTTTTGGCGGCGAATCCGTTCGTGATTTTTCCTTGGCGTTGATCGTGGGTATCGCAACCGGAACCTATTCTTCCATTTTTATCGCCCCACCGATTCTGGTTGCTTGGAATAGTTTATCGAAACGAAATAAAAAATAAGAAAAAAAGCCAAAAAAACGCTCCGATGAATCGGGGCGTTTTTCATGTTATACTTTAAACATACTTTCATGGACGAACTCTTTTCCGGTCTAGACATCTCACTGATTAAAAGTTTTAGTGACAACCCATTTGAGGCAATGTGGTTCTTTTTTGTGAATGGCGGTTGGATTGTTTTTGTTATTTTTTTTGGCTGGGCCGCAATCCATTTATGGAAAGATTGGCGTCAAGAACTGTACCACAATAAACGAAAATTTATTGTTCTATCAATACGGATTCCACGTTTACACGAACAAGGTCCGCTTGCCGTAGATAACATGTTCGCCTATATCGCCGGTACGCATTCAGGCAATTCTTGGCGTGAAGAATGGATTGATGGGCGCACACAAGATACACTGTCATTTGAAATTGTTTCGATAGATGGTCGTATCGATTTTGTTGTTCGTGCTATCCGACAATTCCGCGATATTATTGAAGCTGCCGTTTATTCACAATATCCGGATGCGGAAATCAATGAAATAGAAGACTACACAACCAAGGTTCCAAAAGACTATCCAGATGAAGAATGGGATGCATGGGGAGCTGAAATGATTCCTGTAAAGTCAGATGTATATCCACTTCGCACATACCCGATGTTTGAGGATAAGGTTTCTGGCGAATTTAAGGATCCGATGGCTGCCATGCTTGAAACATTGGGTCGCCTTGGTCCCGGTGAACAAATTTGGTGGCAAATTATTCTTGTTCCAATAGGTCAAGGAGATTTCCCAAAAAAGGCGATGGAAACCATAAAAAAAATGAAAGGCGAAGTAGCGCCTCCTAAGAAGAATTTTATTGAAAATGCTTTAGAATATCCGTTCGCCATTTTAATGGATGTTGTTGAGGCTTTTACTGGGATCGGAGGAGCTCCAAAAGCTCCTCCAAAGAAAGAAGCGGGTCAACCAAAAATCATAGCAATGACAGCGGGTGAAAAAGACATTATTACAGCCATCGAAAACAAGAGTTCAAAAATTGTCTATAAGTGTAAGCTGCGTTTTCTCTATATTGCAAAGAAACAAGTAATGAATAAAGCAAAAGCGGTTAGTCCGTTTATGGGCGCTATAAAACAAATTAATTCGAATAATTTATTGTCTTTAAAGCCGGAAACCAAACGCGTTGGCATTAATGGATCGTTGTGGTGGTTCAAAGATCATCGTAATAGTCGTCGAAAAACCTTGCTCATTTCCGCATTCAAAAAACGCAGTCCTGGTTTCGGTACTCCGCCATTTCACCTGAACACGGAAGAACTCGCTACGCTATGGCATTTTCCGCACTCACTGCAAGTCAAAGCGCCGCAACTTAATAAAACAGAAGCTAAGCGCACCGAACCTCCGATTAATCTTCCATTCGGCTAATTGTCTATGTCCCTCGAATATAATCACGACCACGAAAACGAGATTACCCTTTTTGGGCAAACAAATTTTCGAAATCAAATGCGACGGTTTGGGATTAAGACGGATGATCGTCGTCGTCACATGTACATTATTGGTAAGACTGGCATGGGTAAAACCACACTGATTGAAAACATGGTTTTATCGGATATTTTAGCGGGACACGGATGTTGTTATGTTGATCCTCACGGTGACACAGCAGAAAAACTGTTGGATTTTATTCCGCCGCATCGGATCAATGATGTCGTGTATTTCAATCCTTCGGATTTTTCGTATCCGTTGGGATTTAATATTTTAGAAACTGTTGAGGACGATAAAAAGCATCTTGTTGCGGCAGGTTTAATGGGCGTCTTTAAAAAGATATGGCCAGATGTTTGGAGTCCGCGCATGGAATATATTTTGTTAAATTGTGTACTCGCTTTATTGGATTACCCGGGTGCGACTCTGCTTGGGATAAATCGACTGCTTGTCGATGCCGAATATCGCAAGCGCGTTATTTCAGCCATTAAAGATCCAGTCGTAAAAACCTTTTGGGTCGCAGAATTTTCATCATGGTCAGAAAAATACGCAACCGAAGCCATTGCGCCGGTTCAAAATAAGGTTGGTCAATTTTTATCAGCTTCCATCATTCGAAATATCGTCGCTCAGGTAAAATCAACAATTGATTTGCGCGATATCATGGATTCTGGAAAAATTTTGATCGTTAATTTGTCGAAAGGAAAAATCGGAGAAGACAATATGCGCCTATTGGGTGGCATGTTGATTACCAAGCTTTCTATGGCTGCCATGGAACGTGTTGATATAAAAAATGAGGTTGATCGTCGCGATTTTTATTTATTTGTTGATGAATTTCAGAATTTTGCAAATGAATCATTTGCATCAATCTTATCAGAAGCACGAAAATATCATTTGAATTTGATTGTAGCGCATCAATACATTCAACAGTTGGATGAAAAAGTTGCTTCTGCGATTTTCGGAAACGTCGGAACTATTATAACGTTTCGAGTTGGTGCCGAAGATGCTGCTTTCATGGAAAAGGAATTCATGCCGACGTTTACACCGGAAGATTTGCTAAACTTGGCAAAATATCAAGTCTATTTGAAACTCATGGTTGATGGGGTTGCGACTCAACCATTTTCTTCAAATACCATGGCACCGATTGCAAAACGAACAGCCTCTGAGCAAAAAGTAGTGGCTGTATCACGTGAAAGGTACGCAAGTAAACGTGCAGATATTGAAGAAAAAGTATTGCGTTGGAGTGGTATGGTGCGTGGAGATGAGCCGGAAGGTGTGAGCTACCCAAAAATTTTGAGTGAAGAAGAAATTGAATCACATACATTGACCCCACGGGTTGCATTAAAGGACGTACCAGCGCAAAAACCAGAAGCGGATGCAATGGTGGATGAAACAAAAGAAGTACAAGAAAAATCAAAGCCGGTCGAATACCTAAAAATATCAGCAGAGCGTTTGGCGGCCATTTCAAAACCACCACAATCAGGTCAACAAGCAAAAAAGAAAAAACCAATGTTTGCGCATACCTGTAGCCGTTGCGGAAAAGTATGGGAAATGCCTATTCAATTAGACATTAGTCGTCCAATTTATTGCAATGAATGTTTACCAATTATCCGTGAAGAAAAGAAAGTAAAAGAACTTGATATAAAATCAGCAAAACGTGAAGCTATACATACGCCGGCGCGTAGAACCAACTCAAATAAATTTAATCATACTCAAGTAGCCAAAAAAGGTAATCTTGAGCGTAATGATGGAGATAACGTCAGATCAAAGTCCGAACCACCGAATCGACCACGTATTTTGGGTGATTTATCGGCATTTTTGAAATCAGCAAAGGAAGAAGATGAAAAAAATGAAGAAGAAAACGGTTTACTTGGACAGCTTATGCAATCAAAGCAAAAACCGATTGAAAAAAATAAAGAACGATTAACAAAAGACGACTAAACATATGCCTGAACGTATTAGCTTTGTTACTCGCGACATGATGAAAATTGTAGGAGATTGGCAACCGGTTCCAACTTTGGACGGCGTTGCTATTCTTGTACACATGATGTCAGAGACACGAAAGTCTTGGGGTTTTTTACAACGATCTTTAGCAAGAAAAAATATCGCTTCACTTGCAATTGATTTGCGTGGTCATGGTGAAAGCATTGAAGATGCTGATGGCTTACTTGATTATAAAAAGTTTACCGACGATGAGCATCAAATGTACAGCTTAGATGTACAAGGTGCGCTTGATTGGGTGAGACAAAAAGGCATCTCTTTAGATCGAATATTTTTGATCGGTGCTTCAATTGGTGCAAATGTTTCAGTTGCGGTTTTAGCAGAAGAACCGAGGATGGCGGGAGCTGTATTATTCTCTCCCGGAAAAAATTACAATGGAATGGAAGTATTGTCTGATGCGGATAATTTGTCCATTGATCAAGCCTTGTTAATAATAGCCGCTGAAGATGATAATCAGTCATTTGCTGACACAAAAGAATTGTTCGATATGGCTCCAGTTCATGACAAAATATTTTTGCCTTATAAAGTGGCTGGACATGGAACAGCTATTTTGAATGCGGACTCAAGCTTAGCGGATAAAATTTCAACATGGATGTTCCAGCATTTGAACCGTATTTAGTATGCGGTATTTAGGATTTATTTTGGTGTTATTTTTTTATTTTTTTAATGTTTCCTTGGTTTCAGCGGCAGAACAAATTCCAACAACAAATGCGGTTGCGGCATCGACCACAATTCCATTTGATGTCAAGGCAACCGTAGATACCGATGGCGACGAACTGACTGATCAATGGGAAATATTCGTATTTAAAACTGATCCGAATAAAAAAGATTCAGATGGTGACAGTTTTTCTGATTCAACTGAAATTAAAGATATATTTGATCCATTAAAAAAGAACATTGCTAAAAATTTTGAAGATCAAGACAAGGATGGTTTGGATGATCGTTTAGAATGGTTATTCAAGACAGATCCGTTTAATTCCGATACTGATGGTGATGGTTTTACTGATGGAAACGAGGTTACGAAAGGTTTTGATCCACGTTCGGGAAGCAAAAAACCGTTAAAAAAACGCATACGTATTGATCTTTCTAAACAAATAATGCAACAAGAGTTAGGTGGTGTTGTTTTGGCAAATTTTCGTGTTTCAACGGGAAAAAAAGGGATGGCCACACCGACCGGAGATTTTGCGATTAAAGAAAAAATTCCACGTGCCTGGTCTCGTTCGGCAAAACTCTGGATGCCATATTGGATGAAGTTCACCGATCGTGGTCATGGAATTCATGAGTTACCAGAGTGGCCGGGAGGAAAAAAAGAAGGAGTGAATCATCTTGGCGTCCCCGTTTCACATGGTTGTGTACGTTTGGGAATAGGTCCGGCAAAAACAATGTATGAATGGGCACCAGTTGGAACAATCATTCATATTGAACATTGACGGATCTTGGTCACATGGGCGAAAATACAAAAGAGTCTATGAAAATAAGTTATTGGAAAAAAATGATATTTGGCTGTTTAGTCTTCAGTTTGATTCCAATTTTTTCGGCTACCGCTGCGGCTAAAACAACAATAAAGTCTGCAGTAAAAAAAACGACACCTATTGCGTACAAGCAGCCGGTACGTGACCCAAATGTAGAGGATTTTATCCCAGAGCAAAATATGTTTGCTTCGGCGGTAGTAATCGATGCGGCTACGAATAAAGAACTGTATGCATTTAAACCAACAAAAAAATGGCCTGCAGCAAGTTTAACCAAACTCATGACCGCTTTAGTGTTCGTTGAAAAACGACCAAGCTGGAATACCGTGGTTAAATTATCAAAAGCAGATGAAGTCGGGGGAGGTCGTTTACGGTTGGCGGTTGGTTCAAGATTTACGGTTCGAGATGCTTTTTATTCAAGTCTCGTAGGTAGCGCGAACAATGCCACAATGGCTCTTGCTCGTTCAACGGGCTATTCAAAAAAAGGTTTTTTGAATTTGATGAATAAAAAAGCAAAAGCAATTGGGATGACCTCTAGTTCATACGCTGATCCAAGCGGTATGGAACCTACTAATATCATAACTGCTCGGGACATGGTAAAACTAATGCGGGCATCATTTGCGTACTCCGAGATTCAAAAAGCAGCCAGTACAGGAACGTATAAATTTACCGCCAAAAATCCAACGGTTCAGAAAACTATTCTGACAACTGATAAGTTAAAAGGTCAAACCGATTTGCGTATTCTTGGTGCAAAGACTGGATTTTTATACGAATCAGAGTACAACTTTGTCATGAAAGTGCGCCCAGAAAATCAAACCGGAAAAGACCTCTACGTCGTAGTTTTAGGAGCACCAACCAAACAAGGTTCTTTTCAAGCAGCCGAATCCCTTGCCAAATGGGCTTTAAGAGCGTATAAGTGGAACTAATGAAACTTGCAGCCGTTACCCAATTCTTAAAGGAGCAAAAACAACCAATTTTCCGTTTATCTCAAGTTAAACGCGCTTTTTATGTTGAAGGGATTACTTCCTGGGATGGAGTAAGTACCTGGTCTAAAGCACTCCGCGACGCAGCCGCAAGAGAAATACCATGGGATGAATTGAAACCTCTTAAAACGCAAGTAAGCAGCAAAGGAGACACGGTTAAGACCTTATTTGAATTAAAAGATGGAAAAAAAATTGAAACTGTCATTATGCGTCACGAAGGTGGTCGAAATACGGTCTGTATTTCTTCACAGGTGGGTTGCGCAATGGCTTGTAGTTTTTGTGCGACGGGTACAATGGGTTTGAATCGAAATTTAACATCAGACGAAATTGCGGAACAGGTTGTACAAATGCGACGTTGGTTGAAAGAAAATGGTAATGCGCATGTAACAAATGTGGTGTATATGGGCATGGGTGAACCTTTTAACAATTACGATGAGGTCATGAAATCAGTTCGTACCTTAAATGATCACGAAGGAATAAATTTGGGTGCTCGTCATATTTCAATTTCTACATGTGGTCTCATTCCCGGAATTTTACGTTTAGCTGATGAACAAATTCAGGTAAATCTGGCGATATCGCTACATTCGGCGGTAAATACAACTCGTTCTAAAATTATGCCAGTAAATAAAGCATTTCCTATTGAAAAGCTGATGGCTGCGATTGAGACATATACACGCAAAACAAATCGTAAAGTTTTTTTTGAATATTTGATGTTAAAAGATATTAACGATAGTGAAGCAGAAGCGGAGGCATTGATTAAATTGCTCGAAAAAGATCGACGTTTATACCATATAAATTTAATAAAGTATCACGATACTGACGCATATACGTCTACTGCAACACCTTCTCGTATACGCTTTATGCATTTATTGCAACGTGCCGGTATTTCGGTAACTCATCGCATCACCTTCGGTGAAGACATTGATGCCGCATGCGGACAGTTGGCAATCAATGAATATTCAGGTGAATTAAAACAAGGCATTCAAGCGGCAAAAGCGAGTCGTGCAGAAAAGCAAGCAAAAGCCGCAATAAAGACATAATGTATTTTACAAGTGAAACTAGTTTCAATTTTCATACGGACATGTCTTCTACTAGTAAATCCAGTTTCCTTGTTTGAGGGAATGAGAAAAAGAGAAAAGAGTATATGCAAAAAACCGTTCTTGTTGGAATGTCGGGTGGTGTTGATTCGAGCGTCACTGCGGCTTTACTGGTTCGTGAAGGGTATCGTGTCATTGGTGGATTTATTAAAAATTGGAGTGATTCTAAAGAATTATGGACGGGAGAATGTGCCTGGCGCAGCGAACGTCGTGATGCGATGCGTGTCGCAGCCCGTATCGGTATTCCGCTCATAACATTTGATTTTGAAAAAAATTATCGTGAAAAAGTTGTCGCAGAAATATTTCGTGGGTATGAGGCCGGCGAAACGCCAAATCCCGATGTGTTATGCAATGAAGCGATCAAGTTTGGATTATTTTACGACGAAGCCATGAAACTAGGTGCGGACTACGTTGCAACTGGTCATTACGCATGCATCGATCGAATACCAAAAAAAGAAGAGGTTCATTTGATACGCGGAATTGATCCGAATAAGGATCAAAGTTATTTTTTATATCGCGTTCCGCAGAATGTTCTCCAGAAAACGTTATTTCCTATTGGAAATCTATACAAAACTCAAGTTCGTAAGCTTGCTACTGAATTCAGTCTACCGATTGCTGAAAAACCTGATAGCCAGGGGATTTGCTTTATAGGAAAACTTGATATGCAAGAATTTTTACGGAAAAAAATCCCGGCTAAACCGGGTGATATTGTTGATGAAAAGAGAAATATATTAGGTAAGCATTCCGGTTTGGATGGATATACCATAGGTCAACGCCACGGTATTCATGTAAGTAAAGGTGAACAAGCATGGTATGTAGCAAAAAAAGATATGAAAACCAATCAGTTGATGATTGTTCAAGGGGCTGAACATCCATTACTTTTTCAAAATTCAACGATCTTGAACGATTTACATTGGACACGCGGTTTACCTCCGACCGCAAATTTCGATTGCGTAGTTCAGGTACGTTATCGTCAAAATCCAATTTCTTGTCACGCATCAATGAAATCCAATGGACAACTCGAATTGATTTTTGCACAGCCAGTAAAAGCAGTTGCACCAGGTCAATCCGCAGTATTATATCAAGAGAATGAATGTCTTGGCGGGGGTGTAATTTCTGTGTTTGTGTAACTTGACATTCCGCCTAGTCGTATTGTAGTCACTTTGTTACCCTTTGAATATGGCACCAGACAAGCAGCTTCCACATAATCGTCGCATCGAATGGATTTCTTTAATATATCTCATTTTTTTCGTCTTAGCCGTAATGACACCTTCCATCGTTCCGGAAGACATGTTCGGGGTTCCGCAACAACATATTGAAGAAGTATTGATCTTTTTGTTTGGATTGGGTGGTCTTGGAACGTTTACCTTGTATGAACGTTTAATGGAGCGTCGCACTCAAGAACGTGATGATGCGATCCAAAGTGCTGAACGCGCGATGAAAGAATTGGTTGAGTCGTATCGGTATATCGGTTCAGTTAATCGCCAAATAGATGTGCTAAAAAAGCATTTCAATGAAACAAGCATGGAACTTACAGGAAAGCGTGCGTATTGGAAGGATCTCTTAGCATCATTAGCGGCAAATGCAGCTGCCTGTACCAATGCGAAGTCTGTATTGATACGATTTGTTGAACTTGAAAAATTACGCACTGATCGTGAAGTGTATCATCATTTGGAAGGAAAAAAGGTAATCAAAATTTCTAATCGTGAATTACGCGAACTTCATGAAGGAGGAAATTCACATCAAATAGTACAAAGTGAAGGATCCCGCGTTTTAGTGGTTCCTAGCGATAAACAAGATAGTCCAATTAAGGCTTATCTTCTGATGGTATTAGCAAAAGATCACACCGATACTCTCGAAGTACCTTTAGTAAAAGTCTTCGCCAATCAAGCTGAATTGATTTATCATAATTTGATCAGTAAAGGTGGGCAAGAAAATGAAGAACCTCTCGAAGCAATTGAAAAAGTAACTTCAAATGTAAGTGGAGAAGTACAATAAGTATACGTTTTTTTGACTTTCCTCTTATTCAAATCTATGATTTCAAAAAATTACAAACGAAGACATTATCAGACTTCAAAAAATTCAGTGGGAAATGCTTGATGTTTGCATGAATGCTTATTTTTATGACCGCCGCCGAACTACGCCAAAAGTATCTAGATTTTTTTAAGGAAAAAGGGCATGCCGTTATTCCTTCTGCTTCGATTGTGCCGCAGAATGATCCAACGGTATTGTTTACAACGGCAGGAATGCAGCCGCTAATTCCGTTTTTGTCCGGAAATCCACATCCAATGGGCAGTCGTTTGGTGAGCGCACAAAAATGTCTTCGTACAGATGATATTGAAGAAGTTGGTGACAATCGCCATTTAACATTTTTTGAAATGCTTGGAAATTGGTCGCTTGGTGATTATTTTAAACCAGAAGCGATAACCTGGGCATTTGAATTTTTGACTGATAAAAAATGGCTCGGTCTAGATCCAAAAAAGATTTATGTAACTGTTTTTGAAGGTGATGAAGATGCGATTCGTGATGAGGAATCAATCGGTATTTGGCAAAGTTTATTTGAAATTCAAGGCATAGCAGCTGAAATTGGTGTCGTTAATCAGGATGAACCGACTCAAGATGTAAATGGTGCTCGTATATACGCATATCCAAAAAAGAAAAATTGGTGGCCAGGTGCGACAATGAAAGGCTTGTGTGGTCCGGATACCGAAATCTTTTATGATACTGGAAAAGCACATCAGCCTGGTTTTGATAAAGTATGTAATCCAAATTGTGACTGCGGACGCTTTGTTGAGATTTGGAATAATGTCTTCATGCAGTTTAACCGCTTGTCTGAAGGCGGTGCACTTGAAGAGCTCCCATCAAAAAATGTTGACACTGGCATGGGTTTGGAACGCATGGTCGCCATGTTGAATGGAAATGAAACTGTTTTCGAAACGCCAGAATTTGAAGTTATTATTTCTGCCATTGAACAAGTAAGTCATAAAAAATATCATGATACAAAACGCGCATTTCGCATCATTGCCGATCATATTCGCGCCTCAACCTTTGTGATTGGTGATCCGCACGGCGTCGTGCCCTCAAACATAGGGCAAGGATATATCGTGCGTCGTTTATTGCGTCGTGCGATTCGTGAAGGACATCGTTTAGGTTTGACTGATCCATTCTTGGCCAAAATTGCTGCGGTAATTATTGGTCAATACGGCACACATTATACAGAGCTCGAAACAAATCGTTCGCATATTGTAGGTGAACTCCAAAAAGAAGAAGATAAGTTTGCAAAAACCATTGAAAAGGGAACGAAAGAATTTGAAAAAATGGCTAACATGGGTACGATAACGGGTGAGCAGGCATTTATGTTGTTTTCGACCTATGGTTTTCCGATAGAATTAACTGAAGAAATGTTACGTGAACGTGGTTCGAGTATAGATCGTGAGGTTTTTGCAGCCGAATTCAAAAAACATCAGGAATTATCTCGTACGGCTTCTGCCGGTATGTTCAAAGGTGGTCTTGCGGATCATTCTATCGAATCCACTCGTTTACATACCGCAACGCATTTATTGCATCGAGCTTTGAAAAATATTCTCGGTGAACATGTTGAACAAAAGGGGAGTAATATTACATCTGAACGTTTACGTTTTGATTTCTCACATCCGGAAAAGTTGACACCTGAGCAGATCAAACGTGTTGAAGACATGGTGAATGCCGTAATTGACCAAGATCTACCTGTACATTCCAAAGAAATGACCGTCGCTGAAGCTAAAATGCATGGTGCTATTGGTTTGTTTGAAGAAAAATATGGAGACAAAGTTAAAGTCTATTTCATAGGAAATGAAATTACTGATTTTTCGAAAGAAATTTGTGGCGGACCACATGTAACTCATACGGGAGATTTGGGAAAATTTAAAATACAAAAAGAAGAAGCGGTTAGTGCAGGTATCCGCCGCATTAAAGCAAGTGTTAGCGGTCGATAATTGAGGCATCAAAGGTTAAGATTGACAGTATGAATCCTCTGAGTAAACCTATAGAGGGTCCTTTTACGGTGGAGAAACTCATGACCAAGTTCAATCACTGTTTCATGTTTATCAGCGTGTATTGTTCTGGTTTGTGGGGATGCTCTGCTCATAAGCCAAATCCTTCACCTACTCACGTCGAAGTTGCGATTCCGTCCACCGATGCGACGAAGTCTCTCCCACCCCTTCCAAAACCAGAAGGAAAATCAGAAACGGTTTTTACGCCTAGCCTCTACTTCGAACCGTTCCAATCCGAAACAATCATTAAACAAATATTGACTGGGTTGGAAACAGCTAATTTGCCTGAAAAAGGTGTTTGCATTTTTTGGAACCGGAATCTTCAACATGGAAACTCCAGACAGGTATTCTTGTTGGAGAAAAAGGGGGAAGCTGCACAGCTTTACCCTCTATCTATTGTGATCGAAGATCTTCCAAAATTGCGCAAGACTTTTGAAGAAAGAAGCATCCTTGTTCCAGGAAAAGCAGGTCATGCCGGTTGGCGAATAGTTTGCAAACCAATGGAACCTTTGCTCTCTAAAATTAGGGAAATGTAGAACATATAAAGTCTATAAGTCGCAGAAAGTGCGACTTTTTTTGTCATCTTTTGTGATAAAGCATATTTTTATGTTGACGTTTAGCTTGTACATGCTATACTCAGGCAAAATTTTAACTTAACCATGAAATTTGTTGTGAGCAACCTATGAGCGGAACGAAAGATTTTATCGTCGTGAAAGGCGTAATTACCGAATCCTTGCCAGCGACGACATTCCGCGTAAAACTCGATAATGGTCAGTTTTTACTGTGTCATTTAGCAGGTAAACTCCGCAAAAATCGCATTCGTTTAACTCCAGGCGATGAGGTCGAAGTTGAAGTGAGTCCGTACGATTTGACAAAAGGTCGCATTAGCTATAGGCTTTAGCCCACTTTAATGTAACCACAGCCCAAATTCTGAAGTGCTATGAAAGTACGATCATCTGTAAAGGCCATGTGCCGCGACTGCCAAGTAATCCGCCGTAAAGGACGTGTTGTGGTTATTTGTAAAAAGTCTCCTAAACACAAGCAACGTCAAGGCTAATCAATTATAATTCATCCATAAATAACTCAGGCTGAACGGTCCTAAATAACACCTATGGCACGCATCGCTGGCGTCACCCTCCCTGCACAAAAACGCATCGACATCGGGTTGACCTACATATACGGAATTGGTACCACAACTGCGAAGAAAATCATCGCAGCATCTGGTGTCTCTCCAGAAATCCGTGTGAAAGATCTCACGGAAGCTCAAACAAACAAGCTCCGCGACCTCGTGGAAAAACAATTTAAAGTCGAAGGTGAGGTTAGACGTGAAGTCATGTCCAATATCAAACGATTGAAGGATATCGGCTCTTTTCGTGGTTCACGACACATCAAGGGCTTGCCCGCTCGAGGTCAACGAACCAAGACGAATAATCGCACTATTCGAGGTAATGCCCGTAAGACAATGGGTTCTGGTAAACGTAAACTTGAAAAGACCTAATACGTATGGCTGAAAAGAAAACAACCAATTCTGTTGCTGCAAAACGCAACACCAAAAAGAAAGCGAAAGCCAAGGCTGCAATTTCACATGGTAAAGCGTATGTGCAAGCTACGTATAACAACACCATTGTTACTTTGACCGATTTAAACGGTAATGTTCTTGGTTGGTCCAGCGCTGGCTCATCAGGCTTTAAAGGACCTAAAAAAGCAACACCATATGCTGCTTCCGTTGTGGTAAAGAATGTGCTTGATAAGATTGCAGAAATCGGCTTAAAAGAAGTAAATGTTTATATTTCAGGTGTTGGTCAGGGTCGAGAAGGGGCAATTCGTGCTTTTAATGCAAATGGGGTAAATGTCCTTACGATCAAAGATATCACACCAATCCCTCATAATGGCTGTCGCCCACCACGTCCTCGACGTGTCTAATCTCTCTTAAGCGAATTACTTCTATGCGAATGAAAATAACCGCAAAACGTGTCCGCCGCGAGGGAATTAATCTCGACGGTCGTGATAAAATGGCTCGTATCCTCGAAAAGCGTGGGTATCCACCAGGCGTCCATGGTCCAAAGGGACAAGGTCGAATGACAGAATACGGCAAGCAACTTCGAGAGAAGCAGCGCGCAAAACTTGTTTTTGGTTTGAATGAAAAACAATTTCGTAACTATTTTGAAAAGGCGACAAGTATGAAAGGTGATACGGGTGAAAATCTTGTACGCTTGCTCGAATCACGTTTGGATAATGCGGTATTTCGAGCCGGCCTCTCAAAAACACGCGCTGGAGCTCGCCAACTTGTTTCTCACGCTCATATAGATGTTAATGGAAAAAAAGTGAATATCCCTTCATACTTGGTAAAACCGGGTGAACAAATCACTATTCGCAAGACCAAAGCAGAAAAAAAACTCTGGAAGAATTTTGGAGAATCCACAAAACAGATTGAAACTCCATCATGGATTACAATCGATTTGAAAGAAATGGTAGCTAAAATTGTCAGTCGACCATCCGGAGAAGAATTGAAGCAGCCATTCGACCCAAAACTCATTGTCGAATTTTACTCGCGTTAATCGAACCTTTATTCCATCACTATGGAATCACTCCTCCTCCCATCAAAAATTCGTTTTTCGAAAGGTGAACGTCCTCACGAAGGAATTCTTACCATCGAACCATGTACGCAAGGATATGGAACAACCATTGGAAACGCCATGCGCCGCGTTCTGCTCTCTTCATTACCGGGTGCAGCGGTTGTTGCCGTTAAAATTAAAGGCGTCGACCATGAGTTTTCGACTATTAATGGTGCAAAAGAAGATGTGCTCGAAATCATCCTTAACTTGAAAGCCTTACGCCTCAAGTGTCACTCGTCTGAGCCGGTTAAAATTTCACTCTCAGTAAAAGGAGAAAAAACCGTTACTGCTGCGGATTTTGAAAAAAACGCTGATGTCGAGATCATTAATAAGGATCTCGTTATAGCAACATTAACCGATAAATCTTCTTCCTTCGAAATGGAAATTACCGTCGCTCAAGGCCGTGGTTTTCGTACGACTGAAGAACGGTTGAAGGAAAAATTAGAACTCGGAACAATAGCAATAGACGCCCTGTACAGCCCGGTGATTAACGTCTCATACAAAGTTGAAGCCACTCGATTGGGTGAAAAAACTGATTATGACAAGCTTATCTTATCGGTTGAAACTGACGGCACGATGGATCCACTTGATGCTTGTCGTGATTCGGTAGCTATTTTGCTTGACCACCTGAATCTATTGAAAGAACTCGAATATGAAGCATAATTTTAAGCGCAAGAGTCTTGGTCGCAAGCGCGGACCACGTATTGCTCTTCTCCGTGGATTGGCAACCAGTGCCATTCTGTATGAGAATATAAATACGACGCTCGCAAAAGCGAAAACCGTCAAACCACTCGTCGAACGATTGATTACGCTTGGTCGAGACAAGAGCTTGACTTCCCGTCGCCGTTTACTCGCAGTGCTTTTGAGTGAATCAGCGGTTAACAAAGTTCTTGAAGAACTTGGTCCTCGTTATGCGAAGCGCAACGGCGGATATACCCGTATTATCAAGTTAGGACAACGTAAAGGAGATGGAGCTGAAATTGCTCAACTTCAATTGATTAAAGATTAAGTATGCCGTGGAAAAAACAACCCGGAATGCCCACCGTAAAACGGGCTACTCATCAGATCGACGCAACCGGAATGGTAGTTGGTCGTTTAGCGACTAAAATCGCAACGTTGCTCGTGGGTAAACATAAAGTGGATCATGTCCCACATATTGATGGAGGAGATTTTGTTAAAGTTACTAACGCTGATAAAGTAGTATTTACAGGTAAGAAATGGGAGCAAAAAGCTCACTTTCGTAGCTCAAACCGCCCAAGTGGTATAAAGCGCATTCCAGTTTCAAAGTTACGTGAAGAGCGTCCGGGAGAAGTATTACGCCATGCTGTAAAATACATGCTGCCAAAGAATCGTACTCAAGCTGAGCGCATGAAGCGTCTCATTATTTCCTAATATGGCAACCACTAAAAAAACGACATCCGAAGCTCCAGTAGCGACGGAAGAAAAGAAGAAAGCACCAGCAAAAAAAGCTACTGCAAAAAAAGCTCCAGCTACCAAGTCTGTTGAGCCAGAAGTTGCTCTTGAATCCCTTGAAGCAAGCGAAATGGAAGCAGCCAAGGTTAGCAAAGGCGGTTCATTCATTCCAGCCGTCGGTCGTCGCAAAACCTCTGTCGCTCGTGTTCGTTTGATCAAGAACGGCAAAGGAAATATCACCATCAATGGAAAGAAATTTGAAGAATATTTCACTACCTATGATCTTCGCGAGCAAATCGTGAATCCACTCAAGGTAACAGGTCAAGACACATCGATTGATATTTCAGCTAAGGTATTAGGAGGTGGTGTTCGTGGACAAGCTGAAGCAGTTCGACACGGTGTATCTCGCGCCTTAGTTGAACTCAATCCAACCTTCCGTAAGTCTTTAAAGAAACTTGGCTACTTGATGCGTGATCCACGCAAAAAGGAGCGCAAAAAGTTTGGTCTCAAGGGTGCACGTCGTGCTCCTCAGTGGTCAAAGCGTTAGTACCAACGCTCCACAGTCGCTCGAAACCCCAAATCTACGGTCAAAAACTCTCTGGCAGAACAGCCAGGGAGTTTTGTTTTTGGCGCCTCTTGTATGGAATTCGTCATCGCCTCTCAAGGTCGGGCCGTGCCGGCGGTAAATCCGGCAGAGGACTTATTCCATTCATTAAGAGGACCAAACTATGCTCAAAATCATCAACACCGGCGATCCGTCGGTTAAACCTCCGCTCGTCATGCTCGTGTATGGCGAAGGCGGCGTCGGCAAATCAACGTTTGCATCAACCGCTCCCAAGCCGCTCATGGCGGACTGCGAGAACGGTTCGAAGTATTTCGGATTGCGCGGGATCAAACTCGACGTGGCTCACGTCGAGAAATGGGCCGACATGCGAGAGTACACCGAAGCTCTCAAAAAGAGCGGGTACGAAACTGCCGTCATCGACCCTATCGGTGAACTCATGGAAAAGCTCATGCGCCACATGGGGGCTCTCGGCGATTCCAAGCTCGTACAAAAGGATGGCTCTCCCAGCCAAGCTGGTTTGGGGTGGCTCCGTAAAACCATGCGCGACTACGTGAAGGTGCTCCGGGACTCCGGCATGCACGTTCTTTTGATCGCCCACGTGGACGACAAGCCTGACGAAGATCGGGTTCTTTTGCGTCCGCTTATCACGACCAAAGTCTCGAAGGACATCGTGAACATGGTTGACGTGGTCGGCTACATGACGGTCGTTCAAACCGCCGACGGCGAATCGAAGCGCGTCATATTCGTGGATCCTTCATCGGACAAGTTCACGGCCAAGGATCGGACTGGCCAGCTCGGGAAAATCATCGAGCCGGACTTTTCGAAGATCATTAAGGCCGTCCATGGCACGGAAAGCTATGCGTGGTCAAAGAAACCTGTTGCTGCGGAACCAAAAACCGAAGCTCCGGTGACTCCGCCCGCGCCAGCCAAACCGCAAGTCGATCCGAATCAGGCACTCGAAACCGCGCGAACCAAAGTCGCGGCAGCCGTCTAACCATATGGCTGAAAAAATCACCGAGAAGCTCTACGGCGGAGAAATCACGCTCGAGCATCTGCCTGACTCGCACCGTTACCGGATCGAAGGTTCGAAAGAATACCTGCTTTCGGTCACGGCTTGCACGGGCATCATCGACAAGTCCCGATTCCTCATCCCATGGGCAGTTGGGCTTGCCGAGAAGCACCTCCGTTCATTCCTCGAATCCAATTCCGGACCGTTCACGGTCGAGGAAATCGTTCCGGTTATCGAGGAAGCCGTCCGCCAACACCAGATCAAGAAGGAACAAGCGGCATCCATCGGAGACATGGTGCACGCGTACGCGGAAGCATTCGCGCTCGCAGTCATCCATCGATCGGACGTTCCGTCTATTCCGGACGATTCGGACGGACGCGTCCGTGCCGGCATCAACGCGTTCCTGAGCTGGTTCAACGAACATGACGTGCGATTCCAACACGCCGAAAAGCTCATCTACTCGCGCGTCCACGGATACGCGGACTTGGTCGACGCGATCGCGACCGTCAACGGCAAGCGGATGCTCTCGCGTACCTGACCCTCGTGACGGCCGGCACCGTATCGCAAATCACACGGGAGAACACAACGAATGGCGACAAGCTCATCATCGCTGGGAGCTTCACGAATGGCGATCAGGTCATCATTGACGGAGAGAATAAACGAGTCACAAAAAACGGAGTCGACATTGATTACACGGGCATCCTTCCGAAAGTCGTAGCGGGTACCAATATCTTCAAGATCACGCTCACCGGCTCGGGTTTCTCGATCGCGGTGACTGAAATCCATTATTCACGTTATTTCTGATATGCCATACCAAAACATCTACATTCTCGATCGCGCTTCTTTCCTGCTGGACGCCCAGCTCCTTTCTTCGCTCACGTCCGGCAATTTCACAGGATCTTCATCGTCCGTTCTTGGTACGCAATCGTGGAACATGCCGGCTGGATCCAAGGCGATTCTCACGATTGAGCAGGAACAGATCTTGCTTTCGGCTATGTCGATTTCAGGCGGGACGGTCACATGCACAATCGATACGCGCGGATACAACGGCACGACGACCGCTACGCACGCCGCAGGAACCGTCATCGAGCTTCATCTCACGAAAGCGCATTTTGACGGCATGCAAATCGAGATCGGACCGGTAACCCAAGGCATGATTCTGCAATCAACCGTCACGACCGTCTCTGCAGCAAACCAACACACGATCGCAGGAGACCAAACGACGATCTTCACCGTAGGTCGCGTGTACCTGTTCAAGATTGGTTCGACTTGGTACCGCTCCATCATTCGGTCATCGACCTATGGCGGGGGAAACACAACCGTCCGCAGTCCATTTCGCCTGCGCGATGGCCTTGTAGCGCTCTATGGATCGGAACTTCAAGGGAACTTGCGAGGTAAGGAGCAGGACATTGCATTTCGTAAACTCCTCGGGGAGCATGGCATTGTGGAGCTGGGCGAGGATAAAACCTATAGTGTCGGACGGAAGTGGCGATCGGCATTAACCAAGCTCGGTTTTTTGTATCCAGAGATCCCAAAATCTCTCGGCATTGATCAGGCGCAAATTGGTGAAGTCGATAGAATCACACCGAACGGTTTAAGACTCATTAAAGCAGAGACGGTTCCTGCAATGCAGGAGTGTTTTTTAAGATCGCTTGCGGCCTACGTCATACCATCGGTGCTGGAAGATGACTATGAGTTTTCTGTATTCTCTCCGTTGCAGCATATTTTGAAAATCATGTTGGAACTTGAAAGAGAAACCGGTGATAGCAGAATCAATTTTATCGAAATGGCTGTTGTAGCACAGCTGACAAATAGCGACGATGATCTCAGTGAAGTGGTTCATCGCGTTTTGGATATTCGATCACGTCGATTATCGAGTGATAATAAACGTAAATTCGATCGAGTTGAACGTGAAAAGGCTTCAGTAGTGCATGATTATAAAGAGCAGACGTTCAATGATTACGCGGACACAAATATTCGTTATTTAAAGGCGACTGGTTTGGTTCAGGGTGCTGGAAGGGGAATTTCCATCATCCCAGAGAAGCATCTATTTATTGAGAAGTTCGTTCAGCAAAGTCAGATGCCTCAGTCTGAAATTGCCTACTTCACGGCACTTTGCAATGGAGCCGCGCTGCCAACTGACGATAAGGATTCAGCTTTGGTGGTACTCGACGACTTACTCGAACGCCTGAAAGATAAAAATTTGAAGCTGGAAGTCAAAAAGGAATCGCTAAAGACGCCTGCGGATATCGGACAAGTAAGATTCCAAGCTGAGGAATTACTCAGTCGTGCCAATGAAGAGAAATATGCGATTGACCAAGCAGCTGAATGGAAAGAGATCGCAACGTACATGGATTTGATCTCAGGGAAACTCCGTTCCGCCACCCTTTCCGAAGGCAATCAAATTCAGGTTCCTAAAGCTGAAGCGGCTGCGTATTTTGAATGGGTTTTATGGAGAGCTTTTCTGGCAATAGTATAGTTTGATCAATAAACCATACGAAGCGCGAAGATTTAAAATTGATCAAGATTTTCTTCCAATTGGTACAGCTCCAGGCAACGGACCGGATTTAATTTTTGAACTGGAGAATTTTATATTGGTGGTTGAGGTTACGCTGACTGAGAGTTCAAGACAGGAGGCGGTTGAGGGTGAGCCGGTACGCCGTCATGTGTCTGTGATTGCAGAACGGACAACCAAACCGGTCTACGGATTATTCATCGCGAATAAGATAGACATTAATACTCTCGAAACTTTTCGGAGAGGTGAGTGGTTCAACAAAGACGAACAGAGGGTTCGATTGAATATCGTGCCTTTTACGCTTATCCAGTTTAAGGAATTTTTTGAGGCGCAATTTATTAACAACAAAGTTAACGTCCAGTACGTGAAGGATTTGCTAGATCGCTGTTGCATTCTACGTGATAGTCAAGAGGCATCTGAGTGGAGACGTGCTATTAGCAGTGTGTTAACTGAAGAAATTCAGAGAATTGGCTAAATTTTCGTAGAAATATTATATTTTAGCCAAATTTTGGCGTTTATCCCTTGACAAAAGGCCTGTTTTATGCTATCTTGTTTTATTCAGACTACGGTTCTGAACCTTACATTTCCAAGTGTCTACTTAGCTTCGGTCACGGATAGGCAAGCCTTGTGGTCCTGCATGGTGCGGGATTAAGAGGTGAGCCGGAAAAACGGAGAGACGACCATGCGACAGAACAAGAAGGATCAGGCGATCGGTGACGTACTCAGCAATCTCGGCTTCGCGTTCGAGGTCTTCAAGGTGATCGCTCACGCCGTCATGGCCAAGGGCGGAACCATGCAGCACCTGCGGCGGGTGGTGAAGGAAAGCGCTCTGCAGAAGCAGATCGCAGATCTCATCGTCCCGGCCGGTTCGGAGATGGAGCGACCGCTCGTCGATGGCGAGTACCGCGTGCCGGTCAGCTACGAGATGCCGCGCGACAAGGCCAAGCTCGAGAGCGAGTTCTCGAAGGACGGCGTGTCAGAGCTGTTCTACGGCAACTACGAGTGGAAGAATCACTCGTCGTGCGCCGAGATCGACCAGACGCCGGGCGAGCGCATCATGCTCGTCAAGCACTTCAACCGGGCGATCGAGTCCGAGGACGCCATCGCTGAGATGGACAAGCTGGGCTACCGCCCCGCGACCCACCTCGAGGCGTACGCGTTCGCCAAGGCCAACCCGGAGCTGCAGCGTCAGTTCTGGATCGTCGCTCTCGGCTCGTCCACGCGGTACGACGGCGACGACCGCTTCGTCGCGATGCTGTGCAGCGTCTCCGACGGGCGCATCCTCGGCAGCGACTGGTTCGCCCGCGGTTGGCGCTCCGGCTTCCGGTTCCTGTTCGTCCGCAAGTAGCACTTGGACCCTCGGTCCCTCGGCCCTTAAAAAGGCTCTTGGGACCTTGGACTCTTGGCGCTCAGACCCCGTCCGACACGCAATCCGAAACTTGGATTCGCGCGTTGGACGGGGTCGCTTGCTTTTTGATAAAATTACACACGGATAGTAGACGAAACAGCTTGCGATTACGGTTGCAGGCGGTCGAAATCTGAATGAGCTCGTTTGCCAGAATGCCGGGCGGTACGCCGGTCGGCAGCGTGCGTCGGCTCGTTCATGAACTGAAGATACTTGGTGTTGGGAGCTGGCGGGCTAACGGCCCCGAATAAAATTCAACCGCGAGATGATTCAAGCGGTGGTGATCTGGATGGCTCCCGACACGGACAGGACGGCTCGTCCACGATGTACGACGACAACCGCAACGTCGCGATGCTGAACAGCAACTCCGACAGGCGCATCCTCGACAACAACTGGTTCGACAACGAGTGGAACTCCGACAACCGGTTCCTGTTCGTCCGCAAATCTCTTCACGTTTTTATAACGAACGCCCTCATTCTTTGGATGGGGGCTGTTTCGTTTGTAGGAATTTTTGCCAGCTACCAATGTCTTTTCCGATTTCGTTCAGCGGTACAGCGAGTGCCGCGTACTTTCTTTGGTCCAAGCACTTTACTTCCCATGCGGCCTGCATGAAAAATTTAAGTAGATCGAGTTTTGTAGATGCGCGTACTACGAACGTGTATTTTTGATCGGATCCGGCATAACCGGCAAGAAAGATGAGCTCGATCAGGTCGGTGAACAGAGAGTCTATTTTTGCGCCGAGTGAAAATTTAGAAAGACGGGGGAAATTTGAATAATGGGCGTGCCAGATTTTGTATACATCAACAACCTTCTGCAACACGGGAAGATTTGACGTGATTTTTGCGGGGGGGGGGGTAACATACTCCTCTATGAGAAAATTATTATTTATCTCCTTCGATGAAATCGTATCGATGGAAAATTTATGTGAAGCTTGGCAAGAGTTTATCCGAGGGAAACGAAAGAAGAAAGATGTGCAGGAGTTCATGCTCCGTCTCGGGGACGAGATCGCGAATTTGCATCTGGATTTGATGAATGGCACGTATTGCCATGGCACTTACTCGCATTTCCGCATTAACGATCCAAAGCCGCGGGAAATCCACAAAGCGACCGTGCGGGATAGGTTGCTGCATCATGCCATTCATCGGAAGCTATATCCATTTTTCGCCAGTGTGTTCATTTTCGATTCTTTTTCATGCCAGAAAACCAAGGGGTTGCATCGTGCGCTTGAGCGCTTCGAGAGGCTGTCTAGAAAAGCGAGCAAGAACGGCACTAAAACGTGTTGGGTTTTGAAATGCGACATCCGGAAATTTTTTGCGAGCATCAATCACCAAATCCTTCTCGAGATTTTGGATCGGAGAATCGCAGACAGGTGGCTTCTAGATTTACTTCGACGCGTCATCGTGAGCTTTCAGACTCGCCCGGGGAAAGGTATACCGCTTGGCAATCTTACTTCACAGATCTTTGCTAACATTTACATGAATGAGTTTGATCGGTATGTGAAGCATGAATTGAGGGCGAAATACTACGCTCGCTATGCCGACGATTTTGTATTTTTATCACGCGACCGACAGGAGTTGCTCGAATGCCTTCCTAAAATCGCCGCATTTCTCGCTGGACCATTGGACTTGGAACTGTATCCGAATAAAGTCTTCATTAAGACGCTTGCCTCGGGAGTGGATTTTCTCGGCTGGGTGCATTTCCCACACCATCGCGTCCCGCGCCAGAAGACGAAATCGAGGATCCTGAAAAGAGTGAGGCAGAGTCCAAACGCTCAGACAGTCGCATCTTACGTGGGACTGCTTAGCCACGGATACACTCATAAGCTATCTGAAAAAGTTCAAAACATCGCATGGCTAATTTCTGATAAATAACGCGTTATTTCTGATTTGCTTGCTTTCCCAAGCCAAGCTACGGTACAACCGCTTGTCGGGGCTTACTAATTTAATTCCCGACCCTTTAACCGCATCGTGCCCGAATAGGGCGGCGTCCCAATGGGATGTCATTGCAAACGGCGCGGGTAGGTTGGTTATTGCTTTCTCGGGCAACTTTGATATGGTTGTCCGACTCTTGCATATCGTGAGAGTGTAGTAATACCGCCCATCCGAAACCGCCAAGGCTTGCAATCCGAGGCGGAAGTAGGGTGGGCGGTTTATATGATCGATAACGATAAGATTATCGACAGTTTCCTCGTTTGGCTGGGCGGCAGCCGGTCTCCGGCTACAGTCTCGTCCTATAAGTTCGCGCTTTATTCATTGACCAAGTACCTGAACGAACTCGGGAAGGTACTGACCGATTGTGATATCGACGATCTCTCCAGGTATCACATCTGGCTGGAGAATCGGGGACTGAGGGGCGGTACGCGAGCTCTGTACATCACGTCACTCCGGACGTTGTGGAAATGGCTCTATCGTCAGGGGAAAGTTAAAATCAATGACGATCTCATTCCGGTTCCGCAGGGTGTCGAAAAGGAGTCCCATCCGTTTCTTGAGCCTCATGAATATAAAGCGATCTTAAACCTGTACGATGAAATGTATCCCAAGGAATTGCGGGATAAGACAATCGTCGCGTTCCTTTACAACACGGGTCTGCGTTTAGGCGAGATGCTCAATCTGAACGTGGACGACATTGATCTGAACCAGCGAAAAGCAGTTGCAAAGACTTTTAAGTGCAAATATCACAAGCGTGAGGTGTATTGGGACGATGAAACGAATCGTTTGCTGGCACGCTGGATCGAAGTTAGGGAACGTATCCTTGGTCGGAAGGACAGCGGTTCCGAAGCTCTATTCATCAGCTTCAATACGGCCACGGAGCCAAAACGCATGGATCGCAGCGCGGTTCAAAAGACGTTCCGTGCGGCCAGGGCGAAGCTAGGTATCGAGAAGCGGATCACGCCTCACTCATGCCGACATGGATTCGCATCTCTTGGCGTCAAAAGAAACGTGAATCTCCGATATCTTCAAGTCATGATGGGCCACGCGAACATCCGTTCGACCACCATATATATGGGGTACAAAAACACGGATGTGGAGCATGAGTATCGCAAGGTGTTTGAGGCATCGTTCGATGCATCGGTGGATAAAAAACAGTCTGCATCTGAGCCAGTAGGTAATATCTTAGAGCAATCCTATGTCCAGGCCAGAAAAATCGCAGCGGAATCTGCAAATCGTGAGAAAATGTTTATCGGGTAGTACAATTCGGGAGGTGGCTGGCGAATTCAACCTCCATTGGACAACGGTTCACAAGATCGTCCAACGCCATCGCCGCAAAGCTCGCCAGGGTCAAACCTTGGCGAAACTTGCCTAGAAGCCCTTTTTATTCCGATTACTTGACCAAGTAGGTATTACAAGCTAAGCTTGGGTCAAGGTTGAGACGTAATTTTCATACATAGAGGCCGCCAGAAAGCGGCCGTAGAAAAGAGGAACCGCGCGAACCTTAGTGGTCAAAGCGTTAATCGCCAAGATCCACAATATTCAAAACGAAATATTGAACAAAAAACTCACAGTATGCGAGTTTTTTGTATTGCGCGAGTAAATCGCACGGGATATACTAAAAATATATTATGAGCATGCTTTCTTCATTTCAAGATCAATATTGGGAGCGGCACCATCAGCTGGAAGTTTTCCGTCATCGACAAGCGCTTGCATGGTTAAACAAAAACAATGAGCCAATTGTTGATATTGGGTGTGGAGACGGATTTTTATTACAAAAATTGAAAGAGATAGGATTAGACTCATGGGGAGTAGATTTTTCTGCTTCTTCCGTTAATATTTGTCGAGAAAAAAAATTGAATGCGGAATTTTTTGATTTTGGGAGTGGTATATTGCCGGATAAAAAAATAAAGACAGCGGTTTTATTAGACGTGTTAGAGCACCTTCTTGAACCAGAAAAAATTCTGTCTACTCTTCAGTCCCGCAATATTGATCAAATTATTATTTCGGTTCCTAATTTTTGTTCACTTCCGGCGCGTTTACAAGTCCTTATTGGGGGGTACCAGAAAATAATCATCCTAAGAAAGGTCATATGTACTGGTTTACGGATACAGTTTTAAAAGAATTATTAAAAAAAACAGGTTGGCAAATTGATAGAACAGTTACAAATACATTTTGGACGGATAAAAGAGTACTTGGGTATCTAATGCGTCGACTATCTAAAATATTTCCGAGTTTGTTAGGATTGTCTTTTTTAGTCTTAGCAAAGAATACCTCAAAAAATAGTAGCGAGAATTCAAAATGCTGAGGTATCTTATTTTTCAGTGAGCCTAGATTTCGTGAAAGTTGTATTAATGAATAATATGTTTCCAACAAAACCTTCAAAATATACATTTGTAGAGAAAATACAAAAAAATACAGAAATACGATAGAAAGACAATACGAATACTTGAAATTGGTTGTGGTACATCAGAAATCGCAGAGCAGCTTCTGCAAAAATTTTCAAATATCGAATATATTGGGATTGAACCAGATCCACAATCAGCAAGAAAAGCACAAACAAGGTTATCGTCTTTTACTCAGGCAAGTATTCAACAAGGATTAGGATATGATCAGCCATTGCAAGGACAATTTGATATTGTTTTTTCTTTAAGTGTTCTTGAGCATGTAAAAAAATTAGAATAGTTACTAAAATTTTCTGTCAAGATGGCACGGGTGGGTGGAGAAGTGATTCACTTGTATGATTTAGGACACGCGCTGTATCCATCAAATACAAAAGAATGGATTCAAACGCGTCTATGCGGTACGCCATTAATCCGTTTTATTCCAGAGTATAAAGTCGCGCGTTATCTCAAAATTGAATGGGTTCAATCGTTATTAGAAAAACAATGTGATATCGAAGAAGTTACTTGGAATAATATGCCAAACTTAGTGCGTTTGGTGAAAAGTCATATGAACGAAGAATTGATGCGTGAGATTGTTCATATTGAAGCGGAAATCTCAAAAAAAGTCACAGATCTTCGCTTAAAAGAACAGTTGTTTCCGAGTATTTGTTTCTGGACAAGAAAAAAAGATGTGTAGCTATTGAATATGAAGAAACGTATTCAGTTTTGAACGTAGATGATCACCCGCATTTTATTCGCGCGAATGCGATGAATATCAATCAAAGCAGCTTCACCAACTGCTTTTTTTGTAACCGCAGTCGCCATGTCTAGAGCCTCTTGATCTGAAAGTGTCGGTTTAATGTCGAGAAGCATGTCATTGCTTACGGTCCACATAGAAATCTAGTCTAACAGGAGAAATTAAAAAAAGAAAAAGGGGACAAGCACGACGCTTGTCCCCTAAAGAATGATGTTTTCCTTTCCTTTGTTACTTTTTGTTGTTCTTACCCTTCTTGGCGCCCTCGTCCTTCTTCGACTTAGCCTTCTTGGTCTCCTTGACGGGGACCGGCATGTCGATGGACGGGCTGCCGTCCGCAAAGCTGATCCGGAGGAGAGACTTGGTCTCTCCCTTCTTTCCGGTCTGCTCGGTGATGACCAGCGCAGTCACCTCTGCGGGCAGTGTGCCCTCGAGGTACCGTTCGCCAAGCTCCTTCTTCTTCGCCTCGAGCACCTTGCGAGCGCGCTCGGCCTCGGCGCGCTCGGTCTCGAGCTTGCGCTTCGCGACCTCGGCCTTGGCCTTGAGAGCCTCTGCCTCGGCGCACTCGGTCGAGGTGAGCGAACAGTGACCCGACAGGCTCAGTTTTTTAGGCGAGCCATCGGGGTGCGTATCCTTCGTCAGCTGGACGAAGACGAGCTGCGTCCCGTTCCGGGTCAGGGTCGTGCCTTCCGGCATGTCCTTCCCAGCGACGAAGAGCGACTTCAGCTCCTCGAAGCGGCGCGCGCGCTCGCTCTGCGTCAGGATGCCGCGCTCGGCGAGCGCTTTATCTGCGTCTGCCCGAGCCTTCTGATCGGCTTGGGCCTTGGCGTAGTCCTCAACTTGCTTGCGCTTGTACTCGCGCGCACAGGGCTGACAGTACAGCGCACCTGCGTACACCGGTTCGAAGAACCGATGGCAGGTCTTGCAGGATGGGCAGCCCACAGCCTGGAGACGCGCCTGCTTGGCGGCCTCGGTCTTGAGCCTCGCTTCCTCCTTGTCACGCGCCTTGATCACGCCGTTTGCACGGCGCTCCTCGGCAAGCCTCCGGTCTTCCTCGGTGCGCTTAGCCCAGAGAGCCTTGCGCTCCGCCACGTCCTTGGCGTGGCAGGTCGGGCAGTTGGCGGCGAAGGGGTACTGCTTAGGCGGAATGAACGCCTTGAGACAGTCCGTCCTGCTACAGATCCTCACCGAGGGCACCTGCACCTTGGTCTTGCGATCTTCGGCGAACGCCCATCCATCGGGATGGCACTTGCGGCAGTAGCCGTCGATGTAACCCTCGGGGGGCGTGAACCGCTCTCCGCAGGTCACGAGTTTGCACTCGGGACGCATGTCCACCGGCAGAGCCGGCTTTTTGGTCTCGACGACTTCCGACTTCATCTCAGCTTCGGCTTCGATGAGCTCGGGAATACCGACCTGGTTGACCTGCTGCATGGCCGCGAGAAACTGTGAAGGAGAATTGATGACCATTTTGACCTCATGACCTACGGAGTTAGGGGTTGGTTTGGTGTTATGAGCCGTCCGTAGGTGACTATTAGGCACATTCGAGAATCTGCCAAAAAGTCAGTTTCACAAGGTGAAAATATTGTATAGCATATGTATATATTTTTGTCAAGTATAGTCTTTACAGATTTTGACAGAATTTGGAAGAATACAATATTTCCGCTAAACTACGGGCATGTCTCAAAGCGCAATTATCGCTAAAAATGCGAGTTATTTGGTGATTGCAACTACTTTAAACAAGGTTTTAGCTTTTATCAGCTTCACCTTGGTTGCGCGTTGGAGTGGTCCGCAGGTCACCGGTGTCTATTTTTTTGGCGTGTCCGTGACCTCTATTTTTGTCACGTTAGCAGACCTGGGAATGACGCCAGTGGTTATTCGTGCCATTGCAGGACAAAGAGAGCAGGCAGTACGTTATCTTTCAGCCGCTATTCGGGCTAAATGTGTTTTGGTACCAATCGCTATTATATGTGCTTTGTCTTACGGATATTTCAAGCAAGTCGATGCGCTAACACTTGCAACCATTGGCGTAGCTTGTTTGGTCATGACGGCAGACACTTTTCATCTTGTATTATACGGAATTTTGCGAGGGCATGAAAAATTGAAACCTGAAGCAATAGGCATGTTAATCGGACAAATTCTGACAACAATTGTTGCAATTTCAGTCGCATATTTTGATCTTGGTCCGGTGGCTTTGGTTGCAGCATTGTTACTTGGCAGTTTGTGGAATGTATTTTGGGCTTTGGTTCAATTTAAAAAACTAGAACTTGCATGGACGAGTCCGATCAAAGCTGATTTTATGGCACTTATGCATGAAGCTGTGCCTTTTGCTGTGGCAGGTATTGCAGTCAAAGTGTATTCCTACGTTGATAGTTTATTGATTCAAGCATTTTACGGCGAACAAGCGGTTGGATATTATTCCGTTGCTTATAAACTGACTTATGCCCTACAGTTTTTACCGCTAACGTTTATAGCGGCATTGTATCCGGCCTTGTCTCGAGCCTGGGCAAAACAGTCGCATCAAGAATTACGAGAAACATTTGTTGGATCGTTACGTTTTATGGCAGCTGTCTCTTTTCCATTAGCAGCAGGATTGTCGGGCTTGGCGGGATTTTTGATTAAGATATTGTATGGTAATACGTATTTGGCAACCATACCCGTCCTCGAAATTTTGCCATGGGTATTAATTCCAATTTTTTTGGATTTTCCAATCGGCTCTCTACTCAATGCATCACATCGTGCTCGATTGAAAACCACAGCCATGGTTGCAACCATGTTTATTAATGTTTTATTGAACGCAGTATTGGTTCCGAGTATGGGACCGATAGGTGCTGCTTGGGCAGCGATTTTTAGTTTTTGGAGTTTGTATCTCATTGGTGCCGTTTTGACAGCAAGAGACGCTGGTGGATGGAAAATCCATACCTCTATTTTGACTCGAACAACATTCGCTTCTGTTGCATCTTGGATAGCATGGCATGAAGTTGGAGAATACATGCCAATAATACCAACGGTATTGTTTGGAGCCGCGGTTGCGGTGTGTGCAGCTTTTCTCTTTCGCCTGATTACCGTTGCTGATATTCGACGAATTCTTAGTTTTCGTCGAGCCAGCATTCCTGAAAAAATACATGCCTCTTAAACGTCTTGTTCTTGTGACGCTTGATTATCCGCCAGAAGTTGGGGGTGTTGCGCGCTATGTGTCTGAATTGGTGCAGGAGGCAGCTGGTAGAATGCGTGTTGTTGTTCCAGAAGAACATCAAACGGATGGACCAGGTCATGTGATGGCGCTACCAATGTTTCAAACACAAAAGCCTGTGTGGTGGCCGCTTGTGCGATTATTTCGGACAAAAATTGCAACCGATGAGCAGGTTTTAATCAGTCATGTGTTTCCAGTCGGTTTCGCTGCTTGGATTGCACGGATATTCGGAGGTCCAGAGTATAGTCTTCTGTTTCATGGTTTGGATTTAAAGTTGGCATCATCAACCTGGAAACGATTTTTGTTACGCTTGATCTGTAAACGAGCTCGTGCGCTTTTCGTGAATAGCCAGGCCACGGCCAACCTTTTGCAAGAACGATGTGCTCCGGACAATGTCAAATCGATCATAATAACTCCAGGCATCCGTTTGCGTGAGAAGAAGGAACAAAAACAAGCGCGAAAAAAATTAGGTCTCGGCGATGAGATGAAAATCGTGCTTACGGTTTCACGTTTTGTTCCTCGTAAAGGAATCGATGTAACCATTCAAGCAATGGCAAAGATTCAATCGGAGTTATCAGTTCGATATGTCGTGATCGGTTCCGGAACCGATCGTGGACGCCTGGAAGAAATGGCAAAAACTGTCGGTGTCGATGTGATGTGGGTTTCTGCAAACGATGAACAAAAATGGGATTGGTTTTTTGCTTGCGACATTTTCTGCATGCCATCACGTGAAACTGCTGATGATATAGAAGGATTTGGTATCGTGTATCTTGAAGCGGCTATGGCAGGAAAACCTACAATTGCCGGATGTTCAGGAGGCGCGATGGAAGCGGTGATAGATGGCAAAACCGGAATTCTTGTGGATCCAACGAGTGCAGAGGAAGTTGCACAAGCGATTCGTACGTTGCTCGTTGATACCGAACAAGCTGCGAAGATTGGAAAAAATGCACGCGAGCGTGTACTGTCGCAATTTGATTGGGAAAGTCGGTGGCAAATCATAATGCAAAAGCTTATTTAGGTATGCAACAATCGGCGGATATCGCGGTTATTATCCCGTGCTATAATCACACAAACGTTTTACGACGCACGCTTGAAGCGCTTAAAAAACAAACCATTCCCGTAAAAGAAGTGATCGTTGTTGATGACGGTTCAAATGATCACCCTTTCGAGCTCGTGAAACAGGCGTTTCCTGAAGTGATAGATGCAGGAACTGTATTCCACAAAACAGGAACAAACGGAATATCAGTCACAGAAATCGATCCAAAATTGTTTCAAGGTGAAGAAAAAAAACAAGATATTTCACGCATTGTGTATATCCGACTAGAAAAAAACTCTGGAGCACCGGTTGCGCGAAATCTCGGAGCTGCCATCTCACGTGCATCTTTCATCATTTTTCTGGATGCAGACGCCGAATTGGTGCCATCGGCTCTAGAGACTTTCCTTCAAGCATTGGAAGATCATCCAGAAGCTGAATATGCGTATGCAAATTTTCGTTGGGGGAATCGTCTTTTTAAGTCTCGCACTTTCGATCCAGATTTTTTAAAACAAGCGAATTATATTCATACCTCGTCTTTGATAAGGCGCACAGCTTTTCCCGGCTTTGACGAAAGTTTAAAGAAATTTCAAGACTGGGATGTATGGCTCACGATGGCAAAACAAGGCAAAATTGGAGTTTGGATTGATAAAGAATTATATAAAATTGAACCTCGTAAAAGAGGTAAGGGAATGAGTACCTGGTTACCAAGTTTTTTTCATCATCTTCCCTGGCATATTATCGGGTGGATACCGAAAGAAATAAAAAATTATCGCGACGCTGAACAAGTGATTCGAATAAAACATAGTCTATGAAAGACCTCCGTATCGTCATTGTTTCATGGAATGTTTCTCAGTTGTTAAGAAAATGCTTACAATTAATACCTCAAGCATGCCAAGGCTTAGATTGGGAATGCATTATTGTTGACAACGCTTCTAAGGATGATAGCGTCGCTGTCGCCAAAGCTGTTTCAAAAGAAATCGCTCAAGATCGAATACAAGTTCTTGAAGCGGGCGAAAATCTTGGTTTTGCCAAGGCTTGTAATCTCGGATCAAAAGATGCGGATGTTCGATATTTTTTGTATTTAAATCCGGATACTGAGTGTCCGATACGGAGTCTTTCAAATTTAGTTCGTACAGCCGATCGAAATCCGGAAGCGGGAATTTTAGGACCTAAATTGGTGTATCCTGACGGAACTTTTCAAGAATCAGTGCGACGCTTTCCTACTTTTTTGGATCAAGCGGGGATTGTTTTAAAAATGGTTCATCTTTTTCCAAAATTAAAAATTTTTCAAAAATATTTCGCACGAGATCTCGATCAAAATCTGGAACAGGATGTAGATCAAGTCATGGGAGCTTGTTTTTTAGTTCGTAGTGAATTAATCACGCAAAAACTCGGTTTTGATGAGCGCTATTTCATTTGGATGGAGGAAGTTGATTTTTGTAAAGTCGCCATACAGAAAGGTTGGACGGTTCGCTATATTCCAAGTATTTCCGTTATTCATCATCGTGGTAAATCTTTTGAACAAGAATTTCAACCACGTAAACAAAAATATTTTACAACCAGTCTCATAAAATATTTTGATAAATGGCATCCGGGTCCACAGGCTTGGACAATCCGAATGATTGCACCGATTGGGCAAGGTGCAGTTTGGAGTATTTATGCGATGCGACAATATTGGGGGCGTTGGTTGGCAGCATTGCTAAGTATCGAATTTATTTCATGTATAAGTGTATTTAATCCGACCGCCATGTCACTTGTGGCGGTAATTGCAGCAAGCTTCGTGGCATTTTTAGCATGGAAAAGACCATGGATCGCCATTTCTGCTTTACTGCTCGAAATTTTGATCGGATCAAAGGGTGCGATTTTATTTGTTGGTCAACATCCGCAAACAGTTTCTTTTCGTATCTTATTATTTGTCGCTTTTATAGTAGGTTGGAGCTTGAATATACTGGCTGAGGGTAACGCATTGAAACGAATAGCAAGTTGGGTACGTTTCTTACAGGGTCGTTGGGCATACGTATGTCTATTGGTGGTCATTTGTTTTGCCCTCATACGGGGTATTGCGCTAGGAAATGGAGCTACTGTTTGGAAAGATGCGAATGCATGGGGATTTTGGATCTTGCTTTTACCGATATTGGATATCGTAACTCAACACGGAGAACGTGCTCAAAAACACGTAATCGTTGTTTTAAAAATAGGGATTTCATGGATCGTGGCAAAAACCTTACTCATATCGTATATTTTTTCTCACGGATTTAGAATCGCACGATATTTGTATCCTTGGATAAGACGCACCGGAGTTGGCGAAATTACAATAATTTCAGGAAATTTTTTTCGAATATTTTTCCAATCACATATTTATTCCATATTTGCGATTGTTGTCTTAGGTGTAAGACAGCTCTTTTTAGAAAAACGCTCTATCTCATGGCTATTAGCGGGTACTGTTGCCGTTGGCATATTGGGTCTTTCGCGTAGTTTCTGGCTTGGAACAGTTGTTGGTGTAGCGTGTGCATTTGGTTTGACGTATAAATTTTGTTCGATATCAAAAAAACAATGGAAATATGCGGCACGTGGGATAAGTTTATCGGTGATCCTGGGAATTTGTTTGGGAATTGGGAGTGTCATACTTCCATTACCACCGGTGGACATGGCTTCTCTTTCTGCTGTCATCGGAAATCGAACCGATGGGGGAGAAGCTGCGGTCATCAGCCGTTGGAACCTATTATCTTCGTTAAAACAAAAAATTGCTTTACATCCAATAGTAGGTTCTGGCTTTGGCGCAACCGTTACCTACGAAACCAAGGATCCGAGGATTATTCATCAAAGTGGTGGTACTTATACGACGAGTACTTTCGAATGGGGTTGGCTTGAACATTGGGTAAAATTTGGAATAATCGGGATTCCACTTATGATGTGGATAGTAAGTTCAATTGCTTGGCGTGTCTGGAGATCTTCATGGGATATCTGGCTCAGAATTTCAGGAATAACGATCGTTGTGATGCTTTCTGCAATCCATGTTTTTACTCCGTATCTGAATCATCCTTTAGGAATTTCTGTAATCTTATTTATTGAAGCATGTATTGAACGTGGTAAAGTGGTGTACAATAGAAGAATGGATAAAGAATTAGATGAAGCACTTGAGCAAATCAAAGAAATTGATACTGATTTGCAAAAAGCAATTATTCAAGCTAAGCGTGAGACAAGTCGTTTGATTCAGCATTTTGGTAAAAAAATAGAAGCGCTTGAAGTAGATAAGATCAAAAAACGTATCTCAAAAATGAATCCAACAAAATGAAAGAAGTAAAACAATTACATGAAATGGTGAAATTAAATGAGACGACCGAATTTTCACCAGAAATTGAAGTGCAAAAAACATTGCTTGCTACGTTTGATGAAGCAAAAAAAATAGTACCTCATGCTTTAACGACATGGGAACAACGAATAAAGGAGATGACTCCTAGTGAAGAAAAAACTGAAATAGATCAAGCTGCAAAGAGTGCACTAGAACACGTTGGTGAACAACTTGAGGAGAAGCGAAAAACGGTAATGGAAAGGATTCATAAAGTAGTCTCAAGATATCCTCGTCTACCGTTTGCTCTTGGTTTAGCAACGGCGTTAAGTGCGCATGCACCGGTTTTGAAAGACGTGGAACCGTTTAAAACGGGGATAGAAACCACAAAAAAAGTAATAAAAAATGTTTCAGAGGGTCATTTGGATTGGATGCAATACGATAAAGTATATTCACCTCAAAGTGAAGCAGATAAAAAAAGAGTTGAAAAAAACGTTCAAGAAAGAAAGAAGCGCGAAGATCCTGCTGGCATGGTTGCATATCAAAAAAAAGTTGAACGAGAAATGGAACAAGGAAAACAGCCACGTCTGAAAGACATGGTTTTTGAATTGGAACGGTTAGCCGGAACACCGCCAGAAAAAATTGATCAAGCAAAGAAAATCGCTGAGGCGATGGCAAAACGCTATGCAGAGAAAGCAAAAGAACGAGGAAAAATTGATGAAGCTTTTTTAGGAGAATTGACTCAAGAAACGTATGGAGGTGAAACGGTTTACGATTGGGGACAAGCATCGGTTACTGAATATTTTATAACAAAAAAAAGAAATTGCGTTTCCGTTGATTACGCTCAAGAAATGATCATCGAAGAGGCGATCGAAGCTCTTCCGGAACAAGAAAGAAAAAAATATTCTTTTGGTTCTAATGAAGTAAAACAGCATGTAAGGACGGTTGTTACGATACCGATTGGCTCAATTTCAAAATCATTTTTATTGGACGGTCGTGTTATTCCAATCGCTCAAGAAAAAGGGAATACACCTGAAAAGTCAGCAACGATCGATAGTCAATTGTTAAAAAAGTCTCTCGTTTCAAGCAAACCAATTGAAGTAAGTGCATCAAAACAGACATCGGCAGCTCCGAAAGCACTGGATACGTTAATAGATATAAAAACGGATCAACCGCTTAAACGTAACGTAATCGTCCAGGGTGAATTAGCGGATGCAGAGTTTAATGAACGACAATTAGAAAAAGAGCAGGTTCAACCGGTGCATTTAAGCGCAGAAGCGGAAGAACGGATAAAAAAATGGAAAGACACGGCTAAACCTGAAGATATTTTTCAGGTTGAAATTTTAGAAAACGATACCCAAACAAAAGTTGAAAAAGCACTCAAAGATGCACGCGAAGCAGTCATGATTTCAACCCTTCATTTGGTATTTAGTGAAGCTTCGGTAAATCTAACGGATATCACTTTCAATACGAAGGAGGAACTGAAAGAAACAACGAATAAAGCTATAGCACAAGGCCTTCTCAGATTTGATGTTGGCGACACGGAGAAATGGTCCAATGAAGTGGTGCAAGAATTAGGTTATCAAGTTCATATTAGTCTTGATATTAACCCAAGTAAAGACGGTGTATTTGATCAACGTTTGATTGAAGCATGGAAAAAAGCAAGCGCCGATCCGAAATGGGAAGGAAATGAGTTAACCGGGACAGTTTTGAAGATTAATAATGGAATACAAGAGATGGTAAATGGAGCACTGGTCATTACTCCATTTAAAAATGGATCTGAGTTATTCAAGCATATTCCAAAGCACATAACCATTATTGATATACGTGATACATCAGCATTCTCTTCCAAGGAACTGGAATCTGTAGTGAGACCAATTGAATTACGTATCAACTATGATCAGTATAAAAATCTTGATGAAACAAAGGTGAATGAATTTATTGCTCGTGGCGGAAAATTAACCTTCTTGTTAAGTGAATATATAAATCTTTTAAGATCAAGACCAACAATAAAAAATAAACCAGGGATCGATATACAAACAGGCTTTATCGGTTCAGAAGGTATTCGAAGTTTATATACTTCCTATCAGGAATTGCTTGAACAGGACTCGTTAAAGTATACAAAAATACGAGAGGATATTATTTCAATTTTTGAAAAGCATATGAAACAAAAGAAAAATTTTGAAGTTGTAAAAGCATTTTTAGAAGAATTTGAAAGTAAAGAAAGAAATATAACGCTTAAAAGCAGGATGAAAGAAATACTACAACAAAAATAATTTACCTTCGATATTCTTTTTTCCTTCCTGTTGAATACATACAAGTTCTAAACAGGTTCCTTGTGCGCAAGCGACAAATAATCCATGTGGTGTTGAAAACAAAGTTCCGGCTTGTTGATCTGTATTCGGAGCCACTCTCGCTTCGTGTATTTTAAGACGTTTTTCCTTGTACATCATCCAGGTTCCAGGCCATGGATGAAAAGCTCGAATCATTCGTTCTAATTCTTGCGAAGTTTTCGTAAAATCAAGTTTCCCATCTTCGCGCGATAAAGTTTTGCATTCGGTAGCCAAGTCATGGTCTTGTTCACGAGGGCGGATCTTTCCATTGAGATAACTAACGAGAATATCTGGCAAAATTTGGGAGCCGAGTATAGCCAATCTATCATGCAAAGTAGCTCCTGTGTCTGTATCAAAAATAGCTGTCTCGGCAACTCCAAGAATTGGTCCGTGGTCAAGCTTGTCATCGATGAGCATAACGGTAACACCACTTTGCGTATCACCTGCTGCAATAGCAGCCTGAATCGGAGAAGCTCCACGCCAGCGTGGTAATAAAGATCCATGAACATTCACGACACCTTTGTTTGTTAAATCGATAATCGATTGCGGTATAATTTTACCGTAGGCAATGACGACAAAAGCATCGCAGTTTAAACCAATGGTTTCAATCCATGATCTAAAATCAGGATCAGACAGTTTATTGGGTTGAAATAGATTCTTTTTCTTGGAAGAATCAGATTGAAAGAGAGAAGTTTTTTCTAAAAAAAATTTCTCATTTTGTACGAATTTTTTTACCGGTGGTGCAGTTAAAACAGCATGTCGACCTACTGGTTTGTCAGGTTGGGTAACAATTCCGACGACTTCAAAACGATCATCATATAGTAGTGTCTTTAAACTCGGAACCGCAAAATCGGATGTTCCAAAAAAAAGAATGCGGTACATAGTTGCGTAGTTTAGACCAGTTGTTTCGTATGTTGATTTGCCTGCTCTGTTCGAATTGCTTTATCTATAAACAACACTCCGTTTAGGTGATCAAATTCATGCTGGAACACAATAGCCATAAAACCTTTAACCTCAAATTCAACTCGACGACCGTGGCGGTCAAGAGCTTTGACTTTTGCTTTTTTGGTTCGCATCACTATTCCCCAAACTCCAGGGACACTTAAACAACCTTCTTCACTTTCAATGATTGGTTCTCCGATAGGCGTCACTTCTGGATTAATATACGCTTTTGGACCAAATTTTTCATTAACGATAAAGACCCGAATATTTTTTCCAACTTGCGGTGAGGCAATTCCAATACCATCTTCAACAATCATGGTTTCAATCAAATCATCCAAAAATGATTGAAATTCAGACGTACCGATGTGAGTCTGATCAACTTCAATAGAACGTTCACGTAATGACATTGCTGGGATTTTGACGAGTGGTAGAGATTTCGACATTTAACCGAATTTTAGCAGAAAAATGAGACTGGGTCAAGGTCAAAGATAGCTTGAGATGCAAATGGTTGTAATGTTTGTACGATCGTCATAGAAGATAATTCAAGCGGCGGGATCAAATGAATGATTTGACGGTGTTGACGTTTTTTTGATCGAAACAAAATAATAAAAGGTCCTCTGATATGCCATGTTTCACCAAGGGTATCTTTCAATTTTTTCTTAAATTTAAGAATTTCGTCTTCTGTGCCGTCGATGAGAATCTTAACCAATTTAGTCATTGGCGGATATGAAAAAAGCGATCTTTCTTTTCGTTCAGTATTCCATAAAGCGTGTAAACCAGCGGCGGATAACCAAGCTGAGCATTCCTGTAATACATCGCTCTTACCTTGCCAAATGAGTTTCGTTTGATTTACTGCGCATTTTGCCGCCAAGCGTCGAAGATTGATTGCAAGGCGCTCTTTACGACGTATATCTTCAACAACTCCACTAAATCCTTGCACATCAGTCACAACCACGCAGCCCCCATGAATAGGAGTTGATTCAAGCTCTGTAGGTGAAACGATGGCTATTTTATTTTCTCCAAAATATTTTGAACACATGGTTTGAAGTAAATCTCTACCGATGCGACCTCTGGACAAATCAAAACCGCCACATTTTTGACATTGATCAGGAATAGATGTTGTTTTTCCACAGCGACGACATTCGGCGCCACGAGTTGTATGCGAGAGTAAAAAATCACAATCATCACAATGAGCCGCCCAACCGCAATCACGACATGAAATACGTCCGCGCAGACCTTCTGTTGGATGAACGATAACCGCCGGTTTATGTTCTAATATAGCTTGTTCTAATTCATAGATACTCGATTCTGTTAAAACGGGGACTTGAGTGGATCGATGACCTTGAATCAATGGGTCAAGGATTGGCAAGGGTTCAATTGTTGGTACGTCTGAATGAATTGGATCATGCTGTAATCGTGGAGTGGTACTGAAAGCAGTAAGTGTTACTTCAGGTCTGATTGTTTTTGCCATGGTCGCAATCCATCGAGCATCGTAGCGTGGACTCGCATCGTCTTGTTTGTGATCATCGTGTTCAGGTTCATCGATGAGAATTGTTTGAGCAACACAACCTAGCCAAGCGCCAATTCGTGTCGAGACTACGATGGTTTTTTTATGTTCACAAAAAGCTTGAATGACGTTCCAAGCTTTCGTATCCGTAATATCGGCATGTAAAACAAGTGCACCACATAATTCTGCGATTTGTTCAGTACGATGACGCCACGGTGTTAAAATTAAAATTGGTCCTGATGATGCGGGTAACTGAGCAAGTAAACCTTGTTCTCCCTTCCAACGGTCAAGTACAAAGTTCGTAGAGGTAGCCGATTGAGTTTTTTTGATCATCTCTTTAGATGAAGAGGTTTCAATGCCTTTCGCACGTTTAGGAATTTTTCTAAGCCAGGACAATAATACGGTGGGTTGCGAAGTTAAGGTTCTCAAAGCGGTCTGTTGAAGCAAATCTTTTGCCGGTTCACCTAAACGTAGTAAAGGTATCTGTTTTTCGAGGGGTTGAATCTTCTTTTTAAATGGTGAATCATCAAGAAATTCATAAATCATTCCCACGATATATCTACGACGAAAGTAAAAACGGACAATGTCACCAATGCTGAAATCATGATTTACTGGAAGAGAATAATCAAAAAAATCCACGCCATGAATTGTGCGGATAGCTGGAATCAATCGAACAAAACGTGCCGACATTAGCGATGAAAAAAAATCAAACAATATCGTAACGTGCAGTTAAATAACCAACACCGAATGGAGATTCATAGCACAGTGTGGACGCCTTAACTTTTATGCCATCTAAACATCCGAGCATCGTCATGATTGGTCGATAGCCACATTGACTCGCATTCTCTACTAAATTTGGATCCATTGTAAGTAACGCCTGGATATCGTTTTTAGAAATTGCTTCTGTCATTGCTTTATCAAATGCTTCGCCTTCAGCAGAGTAACCGCCCGGAGCTTCTTTAGAAAGCTTGTGTGATAAATCTGCGCTCGCAATAATGGCAACGCGTGAAGATTCCGCATGAAGTACTCGTTTTAGTTGAGCACCAAATTGATAATGAGAATTACCATCCAGCATCGAAGGTGTGATAGGGATTAATTTCCATGGATCAAGATGCGATGTTAATAACAAAATAGGAACACTAAAACCGTAATCCAGGTTTTCATTTGAAGTTAAAGTAAACGGAACATTTTCCTCCCGCATCTTTCTCTGCAAATGATCAATTAATAAAAAATTCCCTTTATTGCTGATAGTAGTGGAAAAATCACCGAATGTCTTAAAATCACCTACGTATTTAGGTGACATGTTAATCGAGTAAGCGTCTGGATAACGTGAACCGTGAGGAGCTACGATACAAATCGTATCCGGCTTCGTGATGTATAAGGCCTGCTCAATTTCTTGCATTGCCGCAATGGTACCGGATAATTTCTCTCGCTGATCTTTACCGATCGACGGAACAAGTAATGGAGAGTGTGGAACAATTGCAGAAAAAATAATCATATGCAACTAAGATGAAGAATTTGATGCTCTTTCAAGAGTAGTTTGTGTCGTAGCTCTGGTTTTAACGCTTTCAAGAGTTATATAGTCACCCACATCATAGCTCTTAATGACGCTATCGGCTACCGTAATCACATTTTTCCATTTCCAGCCAATTGATTCAAAAATTTCTGCAGATGGGATTGGGCGCAAAAGACCATTTTCAACGACATAGACAGAAGCATTCTTTACACCGCGAACAAGCTCTCCGTCGTGAAAACGATATGGGTCACCCGTGGTATAGCTCGCAAGTTTTTTAGTTGTAGTAACCTTTGACTTGATTCCAGAAAAATATAATTTCAAAAAAGCAACATGTGGGACTTCGCGCTTAACCGATCCTTCAATATACCATAATTTTTTTGTTTCTTTTTCAGTGAAAAGCATTCCTTGTGGGAATTCCGTTTTAACCGAGATTGTTTCTCCGATTGGGTATTCTGAAATATCTTCATCCTGATCTAGTTCGATAATTTCATCTTCATTAAAACCGAACTTATGAAACGCTTTCATATCAGCTATACGACGCTTACCTTCATCATCTAACAGCCAAATTGTTCCGGTAGCTTCCTTTAACAAGGCATATTTTGGAAAACGAATATCTGGTCCGTCAGGATATGCGGCAAGTTCGGTATCAGAAACTAAAACAATTTTTTCTGGATCAACCATGGATTCAAGAACAGCTCGCGAAGTAAAAGCTCGTTTTTGACCAAGCCGGATTAAATAATTTTTATTACTATTCTTACCTTTAACCACCGTACCATCTGGATAGTTAAGACTAAACCAACGACGCCAAATGCGCCACAAGTTTAAATTCCCATGTGTGTGTGGAGTATACGCATAAAGCATGGCAGTCGCATTGTTCTGAGGCGTGACAACTTCGCCGTCGATGACCATGGATTTACCCGGAGCTGTACCGGATCGAGTAGTGCCTGTTGCAAGAATTCGTAATAGGTATTTTTCACGATGTTGTTTAGCTGCCCATTCTAACTGAGAAGCAAATCCTTTATAATCTTGAATAGCAGGATCATCTTTACTGCAAGAATCACAGACGCCATATCCCATCGCCCAATCAAATTGTCTTTGATTCGGGTTTGCATCTTCAACCAATGACTGTTCTTTTTGCAAGACCGCAATCAAATACTTAGGATTCATTTTATAACTTGTCGCTACCCGCCAAATAACATCTACCGCAGGTTTTTGAACGCCGTCGATGTCTTGTACCAAGTGATCAGCTAAAGTGCCTTTAGAACGCAAAAAACGAACCAAACGATCATAACTCATGCCATTAACGTCAAAAATATCTTCATCTTCCAAAATCCGATCCGGATCAAAACCCGGATCAAGTACGGCTTGCGCATGAACTGGAATCAAGGTTATGCCAGGTATGGCAAATGAACAAGAAAAAAGCCCGATAATCAGTGCAAATCGTGAGATACGAAGAAAAGAAGGACTCATAGCTTGACTGTAGCATATCGTCATGTCTGGGGCGAGCAGGTAGCATATAGGTATGAAACGTTTACACTACAGTCTAATCGCACTATTCGGCATGGCTTTTTTATGGCTATCAAGTTTGGCATTTGTCGGTCCGACAGATCTTTTCCTATCTCCTGATGAAACGGCAATTTATCAATCAGCGACGACGTTTGCACAAACGGGAACAATGCGGCTAACAGATGTGAGAATGAATCATTTCCCTTGGTTGCATGCGCGGAGTTTTGTAACCGTAGGGGATGCGGCTGTTCCTGTTGGCTTTATCGGGATGCCTCTCATTGTAGGTGTATTTGTTTTGGTAGGTATGCCGTGGTTCGCACATCTAATGACACCGCTTCTTGTACTTATCGTAGGCATGCTTATTTGGAGAGTGACAAAGTCCGTAGATATGTGGATACGGTTGCTATCTGTATTGACTTGGTTTGCTTTACCAAATGTTGTTTTATATTCAAATCGTGGTTTATTTCCAAACTTAGTTGTCATTTGTCTAACTGCTATCGCAGGTTTCTTGATGTGGGAAAAACGAACCAACAGTCGTTCAATGATATCCGGGATAACATTCGCGCTCGCGCTCGCCGTTCGTCCAATAGACATTTTTTGGATGCTGCCTTGGATGGGATGTGCTTGGTTCTTCAGACAAGAAAAAAAATCGCATCAAGAAAATCGTTTTATCTATCTTTGGTTAATTGCGTGCAGTGTCATTCTTCTTGTAATGGCAACTATTCAATATCAAACATATGGATCATTTTTCACGATCGGGTATTTTCTTCGCGATCCGGTTATTCAATTGACTGATACCGTAACGCCCACGATTAATGTCATTCCAACTCTACAGGTGAAGAATTGGTTTCCATTTGGGTTTCATCCAATGCATGTTTGGTTTAATGTGAGAGAGTATGTATTTGGAATGTTGTGGCCATGGCTTGGGATTTTGCTTGCAACAACGGTGTTTCAATGGAAAAAGATCAAAGCTTCACCATGGACTTATGTTTTCTTGTGGACTGCATCAACAACGATCCTGGTGTACGGTCAAGGAGTTTATCAAGATCATGTCGGGTTAAATGTAGTATCGATAGGGAATTCTTTTTTGCGGTATCTCTTGCCTTGTAGTCTCTTTGTACCGTTTGCCGTCGTACTCTTGCTGAAAAAAATACAAGAACAACGTATCCCACTCCTAATTTTTATCAGCGGAGGATATGTCGTAACGCTCGCCGTACTCGGTTTACTTATGGCATATCAGTGGGGCGCTGAATCTGTGCAAAACTCGGCTGCTACTCTTCGTGGCTACGCATCAATCCGTGATATCATAAAAAACCAAACGACATCTTCAACAGTTATTTTTTCAGAAAGAAGTGACAAAATATTTTTTACTCCACAGACAAAACCCGTTTCACCTGTTCCACCAATATCCGAAATCGCACGTTTTAAAAAAGAATTTCCGGATACTACGATTTTATATTTTGGAAGAAAATTAGATGAGTATGATGTGATTGATTGGGTCGTCGAAGGGATTATGCCGAAAGCAGATTTCGTGGCAGGAAATGAAGTCATGTACACTATAGATGCTATTGATTCAAGATTTGATCCGGGATCAATTTTTTCTCAAGACGAATGAACATTCCTCGTCCACTTAGCATAACACTTACACTGATTCCTTGGATTTGTTGTCTCTTGGGCATTATTTGGCTTTGCATGGAACGATTTCCTCCGTCAGGCAAGTTTCAAACTCAAACGGTTCTCGATGGAAAAAATGCATGGATACTGCCATTTTTACCGGCGGAACGCACGACCGCTCCAGGCAAGCAAGCCGATGGGTGGATTGGACAAAGAATTTTAGGCGACCCGGTGTATTTTACGGCACGCAGTCCCGGACCGTACGAATGGGTCGATCTCTATGTAGAATTTCGTCCGATTCGTCAAAGTTTGGTCGAAATTGGCATGGTACGAGATGCGGATGGAAAAGAGTTAGAAATGCAGCCACTGTATTCTTCCGAATTAATGTCAGAGTCTTTCAGGGCTATACCCGGAAAGGGATTTGTTCGGCTGGGTACGCCGGATTCTCGCCTTGATGATCCAAAGCCAGAAGGTTTGGCAACTTGGCATGCAACAACAACCGCCGAACAGCTAACGGATCCGGCACACCAGATGCAGAATTATACAATTTCTCTTAGAGGTTCACACGATTTTTATCTTATTCCAAGTGATGGGAAAATTGAATGGAATATTGAGTTCCAGGCCGCAAATAGAAATAAAGGCAACGATATTGTAGTTATTCGTGTCTTTCACGGTGATGAAGAAATTGATCGAGCGGCTGTGAGTGTTTCTGGAAGCCTCGATACACGCTTAGGAAATAAAGTCGTACATCGAATAAATAAAATGGATGCAAAACCAGGGGTGTATCGGATTCAGGTGATTGCGAGCGACGATGTTTTTATTCGTTCTATCCAGACTACGAGTCAACATTGGGTTTTTGGACCACGTTTTGTTGCCGGAGATAATGTCGGTTATACCACCACGACTGCCTCTGTGAGAGTGTGGACGAATTCTCGTCACATAGTGGCAGAAACATTTCATAATGAAGGCTTGCAAAAAATAATTTTTGGAGATGTCTCAACGAATCTTCAACATACGCATGAACAAATGAGACTTGATCGAAATACTGATCTTCAGAATATTGTCGAGCTCTCGGCACCACGAGGGGACATCAGATTGATAGCAGATGGTTTTTTTGCAGTATCACAGGAAGCCTTTTTTGAACCAAGACCGCTTCGGTTGACGGATGCGACTGACTTAAGAACAGATCACGTTCTTGCTGTTCGTACTCCGTTCGTGAGACCGAAAGATTTAGGCGACGGATGGTTTCAAGGGTATCAGCGCTTTGCCTTACGTCCTGGGCAAGATCAATTACGTTTTGTTTTGTCTGCACCTGGCATGACCGCTCGCGCGGCAGCTGTTGATATACGGAATATTTCATTGACTTTTTCACGTGATCAAAATGTACAACAATCTTGGATAAAGATTTTTCGACAAGAATTAGCTCAAGCTTGGCGACGATTATGAGTTTTCATGCGCTGACTTTCTTATTGTTAAGGCAAGCGGCATATGCACTTGGTATTTTTGTTATATTCTGTATCGGAACAGAGACGATTTTTCCTGGATTCGCGGCGCCTTTTGTGAATATTCCCTTACTAGGAATGAGCGTCATCGTGTTGTCTTGGTCAATTCCATTCGATGCATATCGTAAAAAAAAATCAGGCTTCGAAAAGATGATTTCCCTCATGGTGAGTTGTATAAGTAGCATAACAATTTTAATGTATCTCTTGACGGTAATGTCCCCGCTCGGCACGATTGCCTTGATCCGTTTTTTTGCGATCAGTCTTACGTTGATATTGTGTTTATTTCTTGTATTAAAAAATCATACGTCATATGAATGATTGTCTCTTTTGTAAAATAATTGCGCATGAAATACCTTGCGACATGGTCTATGAAGATGAAACGTGTATGAGTTTTTTGGATATTCATCCGGTGAACAAGGGACATGTTTTGATTGTTCCAAAACAACACTGCCTTGGGAGTCATGATGCGGATCCGGAAGTTTTATCAAAATTAATGCTTGCAATACAAAAAATTGCACAAGCAATGATGAATGCGACAACGGCACCGGCATATAATATTTTTCAAAACAACGGCATAGAAGCCGGACAGGTAATTCCACATTTACATTTTCATCTTATTCCTCGTTTTGCGCACGATGGACATCTTCAGTGGCATGGTAATGTGGAATACTCGCAGGGTGAGGCTAAAGAAATTGCTGGAAGAATTAAAAATTATTTTTGACGTACTCACGTAATTTTGTTGAGATAAACGAATGAAAGTACTCGTTACCGGAGGTGCTGGCTTTATTGGGACGAATTTCGTCTATCATCTTTTGCGCATGCATCCACAAGATGAAGTGATCGTTTTAGACAAATTGACGTATGCTGGTAATCTAGAAAATCTAAAAAGCCTAAGCGCCGAACCTCGTTTTTTATTCGTTAAAGGTGATATTTGTAATCGTGATCTCGTCCAATCCATAGTTCAAAAAGTTGATGCGGTTGTTCATTTTGCTGCCGAAAGCCATGTTGATCGTTCTATTGTCGATGCGCAAACATTTTTGATGACGAATATTATTGGCACACAAACCTTGCTGGATGCGTGTCGTACTGCAAAAAGTGTTCGTTTTCATCATGTTTCAACGGATGAAGTTTTTGGATCACTTGGTATCCGTGGTTCCTTTCGTGAAAGCACGGCGTATGATCCACGTAGCCCGTACAGCGCGTCAAAAGCAGCATCAGATCATTTGGTTCGAGCCGCTTTTCATACACATAACTTACCAATAACAATATCAAATTGTTCGAATAATTATGGTCCGTATTGTTTCCCGGAGAAGTTTATTCCACTTGCGATTACGAACTGCTTGGAAGGAAAAAAAGTTCCACTATATGGCGATGGCATGAATGTACGAGATTGGATTTTTGTTGAAGATCATTGTGCTGGCATTGATGCCATTTTACGTCGTGGAAAAATCGGTGAAACCTATTGTCTGGGCGGGCGTTCTGAACGGACAAATCGTGAAGTGTTGCAACAAATATTGTTTGAACTTGGTAAAAGTGAAGACACGATTGAATGCGTGACGGATCGCTTGGGTCATGATCGTCGTTATGCGATCGATTTTTCAAAAGCGGAACAAGAATTAAATTGGTCTCCGGAAACTCCATTTTTACATGGTTTACGTCGTACGATTGAGTGGTACCGCACACATGAGGATTGGTGGAAGCGTATTAAAAACGGGGATAATCAGAATGTACTAAAAAAGTAATACGGAAATCAATATTACGACCGCGACCGAACACAATTCACGTGTGAATCAATGAATAAAAGAGTGAATGCATGATGACAAAAAAGTGATTTTATGTGTATTCTTAAGTTGGGATTCACAAAGAGAAGAGGTCATCATGGTTCCAGTTCGTCAAAAAAAGTCACGACATCGTCTTGAAGAGAGTCTCATGCGCTTGTCGACATCGTCGTCAGCAAAACACTTTGTACCATTTGCCTTGGCAAACATGGAAAAGTGGCGAGCGCTCATTGACGGTAAGAGGAGTAATTTTTTTCCGCATATCGTTACAGAAGAGGATGTGAGTCGGTTGCCGGAACGTAAAATTCCATTCAGTCGCATGTATTTGTTTGGAAAAATCATAGAGCGCAATTTTTTCCACGTCTGGTGGAGAGAAATTGCTCCCAAATGTGCTAACCAATCCCAAGCAAAGGCAGCATGGTCGTATTGTTCGAATCACTTGTACCACTTGTTTGATATCGTCACGCGTGGCGGATCAGAACAGGATGTGCGGTGTCTCGTCAATATTCTGGAGAATTGCCTTGAAGAATAACTCACGTCCAGACCCCTGAGCCACTTGGCGAAGGGGTCTTGTTTTTGCTAAGGTTTACATATGAAAGCTTTGATTACAGCAGGTGGAAGAGCAACACGAATGCGTCCGATTACGCATACGATCAATAAACATCTAATACCAATGGCAAATCGACCGATGATTGAAAATGCCATTCTCAAGATTGCCGAAACTGGAATTACTGACATTGCCATCAATATAAACGAAGGTGATACTGAGATACCTAAGGTTCTAGGTGATGGTTCAAACTGGAATGTTCAACTGACCTATATCGAACAAATGGGCGGTCCAAAAGGATTAGCACATATCATTCACAATGCCCGTGATTGGATCAAAAGTGAGTCACTGTTATTTTTCCTTGGAGATAACATCATTCTAGGATCAATTATTCCATTTGTAGAAGAATTTAAAACAAAAAATCTAGACTGCCTTTTAGCGTTATCTCGTGTTTCGGATCCTCAACGATTTGGTGTTCCTGAAATAATCAATGGAGTAATTACCCGTGTAATTGAAAAACCTCAAGAACCGCCGTCACCTTTTGCCGTAACCGGGATTTATGCGTACAGTCCAAAAATTCTTGAGGCGGTTGCTCATATTCAACCTTCCGCTCGTGGTGAGTTTGAGATTTCTGATGCACATACCTGGCTTATTGAGCATGGAGCACAGGTGGGGTATCAAGAAATAACAGGTTGGTGGAAAGATACCGGTTTACCGCAAGATTTAATTGAGGGAAATGCTCTCATGCTTGATCAGATGCATGAAGGAAACGGACAAACAGCGACTCGACAAGAAAAAAATATTTCAATTCAAGGAATTGTTTCGATTGGTAAAGATGTCACTTTTGGTCAAGATGTGCTAATTCGTGGTCCGGTTGTTATTGGGTCAAATTGTCATCTTGAAAATTGTTACATTGGTCCATACACCTCAATTGGAACCGGAAGCCGTATCGTTTCCGCTGAGATAGAACATTCGATTTTGTTTAATGCGGTTGAAATCCAACAAGCTGGTCGGATTGTTGATTCGATTATCGGCGAAAAAGCACGTATCTCGGCAGCATCTTTAACCTTACCTCGTTGCGGTCATCGTCTTGTAGTCGGTGATAATTCTTCAGTTGAATTATGATGAAGTAACTTTTAAATTCCATAATCCACGTTTTCCTTCATTTTCACCTAAAATCAGAACTTGATTATTGTAGTAAGAAATACCGTTGATTTGATCGAATTTTGCAAGATCGGTCCATATACGACCGTCGCGCGGATCTAGTTCGATGACGGATAATGTCGTGTGAGTTGCTATGAAGATATAATTTCCACTGGTATGCCAAAATGCATCAACTAAAGAATTACTTTGTCGATAAAGAAGTTCTGGCGGCGTTAGAAAGTCCCACAACCAAAGTTCATTTTCTGTAACGAGCAGCGCAAGATCATTTTTTTTCTGATTCAAAATTTGGAGTGTTTTCCCCGTAGCTTCACTCGAATGGTAGGACTCACTTCCCGAAACACGATTTAAGGAAAGCCAACGAGATCCATCTCGGAGAATAAGAATATCTCCATGTTTTTGCCAAAAACGCCAATTTCCTTTTGGTAATACATACCCTTTTCCCGGCTGGTCTTGCGCGGTTAAAATAAAGCTGGAATGGTTTTCAATTTCTTGCAAAACCACATCATCCAAAACATCAACTTGATTTTGTAAAAGAGGATTACGTGACAGTGTGCCATTTCGAGTAATGTTTACCAAAGAATTTTCATTCGTTCCAACTACCATTTTTCCGTCCCAACGATAGTTTCCTTCTGGAAGCTGTAAACTTTTTGTGACATTAGTTGCATCAATTAAATCTGTTGTTCCTGAAGAAGACTCAACTAATGCATATCGATCATCATCGGACCAATGAACGAAAGAATCTAAAGGTATTGATGCGGAGAGTGGCGTCGTAGATGATAAGCGAAAGCTTGGAATGTTGGTAAATTGAAGTGCTTGAGCTGTTCCCGAAGCATTAGTCAAAAGAATGCGTGAACCTTTTGGAGACGAAAAAAAACCGGTATCCGGTGTTTGAAAAAGAAAATTAGGCTGATTTTTTGACCATAATTGTACGTGATCCACAAAGGTGACACGTTCTGGAGTAATATCAAGTTTTTTCTTCCAATCAAAATATCCATCTAATTGGAGTTCGATGGAATGGGACCCTGGAGCCATATCTTGTATAGTGATCGGGGTGAGTTTATTCGTTGACCGTCCATCAATACGAAGTTTGGCTCCCGAGGGTTGGCTATCGATAATAATTGTTCCGTATCTCTCGACTTTTCCACGCTTGGAGTCATAACGATAACCCGAAGTATAAAAGACAACAGCTGGTGCCATTGCGATAAATGCGATAGCAATAATCCATGGAAAAATCCGCCGATGAAAGGGGACTGCGTGCATAGTGTTTTATCCAAGTATAGCGGAAAACATCAAAATATCTCAATTGACGGACAATACGTTTATTGGTATCCTTTCAAATATGGAACAACGTCCTTCACGAGCCCCACATACGGGTGCCTGGATGCTAGCTCTTTGTACCTGTTCGCTTGCTTCTTTAGTTATCGGCATGGCGATAGGTCGTCCAAACGATTCATTAGCAGCTGGCTCTAATGTAAATCAAGTAACATCAACTTCAACAATTAGCGGCGTCGGTTCTTCCGTTCCTTCTGATGTATCCAAAGAATTGGATTTTAAACAGTTCTGGGATCTCTGGAGACAAGTCAAAGAACGATATTACAAGCAGCCACTCGATGAGAAAAAAATGATGTACGGCGCCATGCAGGGCATGGTAGCTTCTTTAGAAGATCCGTATACAACTTTTTTTGAACCAAAGTCTGCGACAGAATTTTCTCAATCACTCCAAGGAAAATTTGAAGGTATTGGTGCAGAAATTGGTATAAAGGAAGAACAACTTCAAGTAATTGCTCCGTTACCTGAGAGTCCTGCTGAAAAAGCTGGCATACGTTCAGGCGACGCAATTCTTAAAATTGATGGAACCGAAACTGTAAACATGAGCATCGAAAAAGCGGTTTCCTTAATTCGAGGAGATAAAGGAACAAAAGTAGTTCTAACGCTTGGACGTTTTCATACAGAAAAAGATAAGGCAGGTAAGGATAAACAGGTTCCAGAAACGATTGAAGTAAGTATTGTGCGAGATGTGATTGTTGTTAAGAGCGTTAGAGTTACGTATAAAGACGATGTTGCAATTATCGAGATTTCGCACTTCAATCAAGATACAGATTCTGGTTTTACCAAGGCGGTCGACGAAGTTTTAGGAAAGACAAATATTAAAGGTATCATACTCGACTTGCGCAATGATCCTGGTGGTTATCTTGACCGTTCGATCTCTGTTGCTAGTGAATGGGTTGGAGAAAATGTCATCGTTTCAGAGCGTCGTCAAGGTAAAATTGTCGATGAATACCGAGGAGTTCGTAAACCTCGTCTGAATACGATCCCAACAATTGTGCTCGTGAACCAAGGGTCAGCTTCAGCTTCTGAGATTGTCGCAGGTGCGCTTCAAGATTACGGAGTTGCACGTTTGGTTGGAATGAAAACCTTTGGAAAAGGATCCGTACAAGATTATAGTGAATTTCCAGATAAAAGTGCTGTTAAAATTACCATTGCCGAATGGTTAACGCCAAAAGGCAGGTCTATAAATAAAACGGGCATCGAACCTGATGTCACCGTTGATAGAACTATTGAAGATTACCATGCAGACCGAGATCCACAGCTCGACAAGGCCATCGAACTCATTACCGGGAAAAAAACCTCGACGCCCCCGCCGACGGCGAAGGATGAATCAAAAGCCAAGTCAAGCGAATCAACAAAGAAATAATCAAGGCGACTTTCAACAAGTTACTACGGCAGGCGGAATCATTTTTCGTCGTCGTGGTCGTGTTGCAGAAGTTTTCTTTATTAAAGATCCTTTTGGGAAATGGGCTTTTCCAAAAGGAAAAGCAGAGACTTCTGAGCAACTATCGGATGCAGCCATACGCGAAAGCGGCGAAGAAGCTGGATTGAAGAATTTAAAATGTATCGCACCGCTCGGTCGCACGTCTTTTAGATTTCGTCGTCAAGGAGTTCTCATCCAAAAAGTAGTTCATTTTTTCTTACTCGAAGCTCCTCCAGACGCTCGAGAACATTTTCCAACTCGTGAAGAGCTTCCCATTGGGAAAGAACCAATTTTTGAAGGTCGCTGGGTTCCCGTAGATCAAGTATTTTCAGTAAGTAGTTATAAAAACTCAGATCGTCTATTAGCACGAGCGCTGCGTTTCATTGCGAGTCATTATCGGTAAGCATATATCCACAAGTGAAGTGAGGTTTTGGTGCTATACTTGAATTCAGTATGCAAAAACCAAAAGGAGAAATTCGTAATAAACGACGAACGTATATTTTTGTTGTAGGCGGTGTCATGAGTGGAGTTGGAAAGGGGATTGCAACGGCATCAATTGGTGCATTACTCAAATCACGTGGTTTGAAAGTTACTGCAGTAAAAATTGATCCATATTTGAATGTTGATTCAGGAACCTTGAATCCGATAGAACATGGTGAAGTTTTTGTGACAAAAGATGGCTTAGAAACTGATCAAGATCTGGGTAATTATGAACGCTTTTTGGATGAAGATTTAACTCGATCAAACTATATGACCACGGGTGCGGTTTATAGCAGCGTAATAAATCGTGAACGCACTTTAGGATATGGCGGTAAAACGGTTGAAGCCGTTCCTCATATTCCTCTTGAAGTAATTTCACGCATTGAGAAGGCGGCAGAACTGACCGATGCAGATCTAACCCTGGTTGAAATTGGAGGTACGGTTGGTGAATATCAAAATGTTTTATATCTTGAAGCCTGCCGAATGATGCGTTTAAAAAATCCGAAGGATGTTTTAGTGGTTTTAGTGAGCTATCTTCCGGTCCCTGGTAGTTTAGGTGAAATGAAATCAAAACCGACGCAATACGCAGTTCGTACTTTGAACGGAACGGGTTTACAACCGGATTTATTGATTTGTCGTGCAACGCATCCAATTGATCAAATTCGGAAAGAAAAACTCTCAATTAACTGCAATGTTCAACCCGAAGATGTGATCGCCGCACCGGATGTTCCGACGATTTATGAAGTTCCAGTTCGTTTTCGTAATGAAAAAGTTTCACAACGGATAATTGAAAAATTAGGATTAAAAGTACATCCAAGTGATGTAACAAAGTGGAAGAAATTATCTGAACAAGTTCAGAAACAAGAAAAACCGGTTAGGATTGGAATTGTTGGTAAATATTTTTCTACCGGTGATTTTACATTGTCTGATGCCTATCTTTCCGTGATTGAAGCACTAAAGCATGCGGCTTGGCATATTAAGCGTAAACCTGAACTCGTGTGGCTTAACTCAGAAGATATCGAGCGCAATCCAGCGACACTCAAAACAATAACCAAAGATCTCGATGGTATTCTCATTCCTGGTGGTTTTGGCACTCGCGGCATTGAAGGAAAGCTCATGGCAATAAAATACGTTCGTGAACAGAAGATTCCGTATTTTGGAATTTGTTATGGAATGCAGTTAGCAATGGTTGAAACGGCACGTAATCTGATTGGCTGGAAAGATGCTAATACGACAGAGATTGACGCAAAAACAACCCATCCAGTCATTCATCTGATGAATGAACAAGAAGAAAAAATGAAAGACAAAAGCTACGGCGGCAGTATGCGTCTCGGTGAATTTCCATGCGTCTTAACAAAAGGGAGTCAAGCGCAAAAATTGTATCGGGTAAAACAAATTCTGGAACGTCATCGACATAGGTATGAAGCTAATCCACAATATAAAGTAGAATTTGAAAAATCCGGAATGTATGTTTCTGGTACCTCGCCTGATGGTCATTTGGCTGAAATTATTGAGCGTCCGGATCACCCATTTTTCGTCGCCTGTCAGTTTCATCCAGAGTTTTTATCACGTCCATTCCGCCCACATCCGTTATTTCTAGGATTTTTGCAAGCAGCCGCAAAACATCGCTAAACATAAAAACCGCTCTTTTTTTTCACGAGGTTCTCTCATGAATAATTGAAAGAATGTTTCTTCAACGTTGTAAACAGTGTAGACTAATCTAATCAGTACAAAAAAATCTACAATATATAAAAAATACCCTCCAATAAATTTCTGGAGGGTATTTCGTTTATTCGCTTATTTTTTTACTTCGGTCGCTGGAACGACGTGTGCAAAGCGAACATCTTTGAATGCGCCAGTAAAACGGCGTACCCGACGTTGGGTAAACTTAACGATGCCTTCAGCAATGGCAAACAACGTATCGTCTTTGCCCATACGGACATTAGCGCCGGCACGAATTTTAGTACCTCGTTGGCGTACGATAATATTACCAATTTTGACGGTTTCACCAGCGTATAATTTTACACCAAGACGTTGACCGTGTGAATCACGACCATACGCGGTAGAACCACCTGCTTTTTTATGTGCCATAAAAGTGTGACAATAATGAGGATATGACCGCTATCTTACGCATAAATATTGACCTTGTCAAGGACATGGAGCATGGGTAGAATGATTTTATAAAAATATGGCAAAAACCAAACAAGAACTCATGCAAGAGGTTGAACAGGTGTTGGATACGCTTCGTGTTGGTATAGCAATGCATGCCGGAAACGTAGAATTAATTGATATTGAAGAAGAAACGGGAAAAGTGAGCGTGCGTCTTACGGGTTCTTGTGTCGGTTGTCCAATGTCGGACTTAACTCTAAAGGCTGGTATAGAAGAGACTTTACGAGAACTGATTCCTGAAATCACCGAGGTTGTCAATGTAATATAGCTTCTTCATGACCCTGGAAGCTTGGAAATTTTCTGCAAAACTTGCCTGGCAAGACCGATATTTACGTATTGTAGGCATTAGTACGTTGTTGGTTTTTTTGGGTTGGACTAGTTTTTTTGCTTGGCGCCTGATTCCAGAAGGAATACGTTCTGGAGTTTTAGTGATGCACTACAATATTTATCTCGGAATCGACGATGTTCGACCTTGGCCTTGGGTTTTTGTGTCACCATTTGCCTACGTTGGTTTATATCTTTTAGATCTCGTCATCGCTGCCGGAATATACCGTTCTGATACAATCGCTGCTCGCACAATAGTGACAATTGGAACAGTAACGGGTATTTTATGGGGAATATCCTCTTTTTTTCTTATTCTAGTAAATCTATAAGTATGACAACTGCGACTGTTTTTTTTCCCATGATGCGCATTCTCATTATCAGCTTCATCACCTTCGTTTTGGGAATGGCTTTAGCGCCGCTTATCATACGTTTGTTACGGAAGTATAAATTGGGTAAACAGTTACGTGATGCGAAAGATGCACCGGTATTTGCTGCTTTGCATGCGTCAAAAGCGGGCACCCCAACCATGGGTGGTATCGTGATATGGGCAACTGTTATAATTATTTCAGTAACACTTTGGACAAAGTGTCAATTCATTGGAGGTCTTTCTTGCGATTGGAATTTTTTGACTCGTGCACAAACATTGTTACCTTTTGGTGCTCTTATTGCGGCTGCTTTAGTCGGTTTGGTTGACGACTATTTAAATGTGCGTCGCATTGGACCAAAAGGAGGAGGTTTACGGATGCGCCATAGATTGATTTCGTACACGTTGATTGCTTTGGGTGGAGCATGGTGGTTTTATGCAAAACTCGGTTGGGATTTTTTACACATCCCATTTTATGGCAATTTTCCCGTTGGGATTTTGGCCATTCCGGCTTTTACCTTAATCATCGTCGCTACGTCTTTCTCAGTGAATGAAACTGATGGATTGGATGGCTTGGCGGGTGGACCGCTCATGACGGCATTCACGGCGTTCTCGGTTATTTCATTCATTCAAGGTCGGGTTGATTTGGCGGTTTTTTGTGCCGCTATTGTCGGAGCATTGATGGCCTTTTTGTGGTTCAATGTCACGCCTGCTTCATTCTTTATGGGCGATACGGGCGCAATGTCACTCGGGACAGTGTTGGGTGTGGTAGCTATTTTTACTAATCAACCATTTTTACTTCTCATTATTGGGTTACCGTTTGTAATCGAGTCTTTATCAGTCATCATACAAATAACCTCAAAAAAAATTCGAAAGAAAAAGGTTTTTTTATCTGCACCGATTCACCATCATCTTGAAGCGATAGGATGGAAAGAATCGCAAATTGTTTTCCGGACATGGATCATTTCCTTCTTCTGCGGCTCAGCGGGTGTTATTATCGCTTTGTTGGATAAGCTCTATTAAAATATGCGTGGAGGAAACCAACCGATAGATCGAATCTTTCTCATTCTATTTGGAGTGATTATACTTTTTGGTTTGATTATGCTGCTCTCGGCGAGCGGACCGCTCGGAATTCAAAAATTTGGGGACAGTTGGTTTTTCTTCAAGCACCAATTAACGCGAGGTATTATTCCGGGTGCGTTCATTTTTTTTATACTTTCATATATCGATTATCGTAAATGGAAGCCTTTTGCTCTGGTTGCGTTAATCGTGTCTATTGTTTTACTGCTACTTGTGTATGTTCCTGGCATTGGTTTACGTTTTGGCGGTGCGGGACGTTGGGTGTCAATTGGGCCAATTGCTTTTCAGCCTTCTGAATTTGTGAAAGTGACGTTTTTGATCTATGTTGCGGCTTGGCTTGCCGCAAAGCACGAACATAAAGCAAAAACTCTGTACGAAGGTTTGTTTCCATTTTTAGCAGCTCTCGGTCTTGTGATGTTTCTTTTAATTAAACAACCGAATACAGGGTCAATGTCAGTGATCGTGGGTTCTGCTCTTCTGACGTATTTTGTCGCTGGTGCCCCGATTGTGTGGTTTGCTTTTTTAGGAATCGGAGTTGTAGGTTTGGTGGCATTATTGATTAAATTGACACCGTATCGTGCAGCGCGTTTTATGACTTTTTTACATCCTGAGCTGGACCCGATGGGTCAAGGGTATCAAATTAATCAAGCTCTGCTTGCAATAGGATCAGGCGGACCTTTTGGTTTAGGGTATGGACATTCTCGTCAAAAGTATTTGTATTTGCCTGAGGTAGCTGGTGATTCTGTTTTTGCCGTGATAGGTGAAGAACTTGGTTTTGTGTTAACAGTCGGTTTCTTGTGCCTATTTGCTTGGTTTGTATACCGTTGTTTTTCTATTGCACGACAGGCTCCTGATGAATTTGGACGTTTTTTAGGTACGGGTATTGCTAGTTGGTTTGCAATTCAGACGATTTTCAATATCGCATCAATGACAGCATTAATGCCTATCACTGGTGTCACATTGCCTTTCGTAAGTTATGGGAGTTCTGCCATGGTTTCACTTTGTATTGGCGCAGGTTTGCTTGCTTCAATTTCTCGCTATTCCAAAGTTTCCGTATGAAAGTTCTGTTTACAGGAGGGGGAACGCTTGGTCCCGTCACGCCGCTGATTGCTATTTGGCGTCAAATGAAACATCTCGAACCTGAATGCGAAGCATTTTGGGTCGGAACCGAAAAGGGTCAAGAACGCAGCATTGTTGAAGGAGAAAGAATACCTTATTTTTCCATGCATGTCGCAAAATTGCCACGTTATTTTTCGTTCGATACAGTGCGTTTTCCTTTGGCGTATTGGAAAGCTACCCAACAAGCAAAAAGGTTGCTAGAAAAAATACGTCCGGATGTAGTTGTGTCTGTCGGTGGGTTCATGGGGGTACCGCTTATTCGACAAGCGTCAAAACAAGGTATTCCATGCGCTATTCATCAATTGGATGCAGAACCGGGTTTAGCCAATCGTCTCGTGGCAAAAAAGTGTAAAAGTGTAACTACGTCTTTTTCATATGACCAACCTGCTTTTCCTGGGGTTGAATCAGAGCAATTGCAAACACCATGTCGTTTTTCAAAAAACACAATCAATAAAACAAAAACGTCAGCAAAATTACGATTATTTGTTCTCGGTGGTGGAACTGGCGCGATTGGTTTGAATGAACTCATCGCAAAATCACTCCCAAAATTACTCAAGATTGCAGACATAACGCATCTTACTGGAATTGGAAAAGGAGCAGAGCACCAAAAAAAAATTGATGGCTATTCATGCAACGAGTTTTTTAATGAACATCAAATGTTACTTGCGTATCAATCCGCAGATATCGTAATAGCTCGTGCCGGACTGGGAACAATATCCGAATGCGCAGCTCTCAAAAAAGCAACTATTTTGGTACCAATGCCAAATTCTCATCAAGAAAAAAATGTTGCCTTCCTAGGCAATGCTGTTGAGTCAATTGTTCAGAATGCAGAAGACGCAAGCGAACAGCTTATTGCTCTCATTCAAAAAAAACTAAGCAAACCTCAAGACAGGTTACTGATTGGGCTTGCACTCCATGAAGCTTTGCCGACGGATGACGGTTCTGCTTTGGCAAAAAGGTGGATAGCGCTCATCCCTGAAAAAGCAAATAACAAATGAAAAAATCCGACAACAAGTGTCGGATTTTATGTCTGAAACGATTTAATTTCAGAGTACACGATTTCGTGATGGTGACTCGGGTGGGGCTTGAACCCACGACCGTTGGCTTAAAAGGCCACTGCTCTACCAGCTGAGCTACCGAGTCATAAATTTCTGTGTCTTTTTTGAGATCTCCCCAAGGAATCAAATTTGCGCTATGATAATAGACGAAGGAACAAAGAAAATCAAGATGCGAATTGCAATCCTTGGATCCAAGGGTATTCCAGCCTCCACAGCTCACGGTGGAGGAGTGGAATCATATATCGAAGAATTGGCAGTAAGACTTGTAGAACGTGGACATCGTGTATCTGTCTATTGTCGTCCATATGCCAATCCTGAAGGAAGAAAACGCTATCGTGGCGTTGATTTAATAACTTTACCAACCGTCAATCGTAAAAACCTAGATACGTGGTTTGCGACATTATTTGCCACTCTACATGTCTTATGGCAACCGGTGGATATCGTGCACTATCAAGGCGTTGGTCCATCGACTTTTTCATGGATCGTTCGTCTATTTAAACCAAGTGCAAAAGTTGTCGTTACCTTCCATTCGCGGGATCGGTATCATGAAAAATGGTCTTGGTTTGGTCGCGCTTATCTTGCTTTTGGTGAATGGACCGCAGTTACCTTTCCGCATTTAACCATCACACCGTCGCATGTTATTCAAGTGTTTTGTCGCCACATGTTTGGAAAAGAGATTAAACATGTTCCAAATGCGGTGAATGTTCCCGAGCTTCGTGTTGGCACGACTGTCTTAAAAGATCTCGGTCTTACCCCTTCTGAATATTTTTTTACGTTGAGTAGGCTCTTACCGCTAAAGGCGCTGGAAGACGTTATACACGCTTTCCATAAAGTAAAAACTGACAAGCGCTTGGTTATCATCGGCGACGCAACGCCTGATATGCATTGGTATGAAGAAAAATTACACGCACTTGCAGCACATGATCTTCGGATCATGTTTGTCGGACGAAGAAGCGGGCATGAACTTCAACAGTTAATTGCGCATAGTTACGCAATGGTGCATTCTTCACGCACCGAAGGGTTGTCATTAGCCATTCTTGAGGCAATGTCCTATGCTAAATTGGTCATCATGAGTGATATTCCGGCAAATCGTGAATTGATTGATCACTCAGGAATAGCGTATCCGTTAGGTGACACCGATGCATTAGCAGATGTGCTTCAAGTTGTGGTCGAGGATAAGGCGATGGTCGAATTGCGTGCCCAGAGAGCTCGTGAAGTAATCAAACGTCTGTATTCTTGGGATTCTGTAATTGTTCGGATGGAATATGAATTTCAAAAATTAATTAAATAGGAAAACACTGGTATGCCGCTCACGATGTCAGAATTAAAAGTAGTCAAAAAACGGTATGAACGCTTGGAGGTTTTGCGTCGTGAATTGCAAAAACTTTCGTCCGATGCACAGCGTTTGGCAAAACAAGCAATTTTTTCATTGCAACGTGATAATGAAAAAGAAGGTCATTCACGCTTGGAAGAAGCGTTGTTGATTTTAAAAAAGGCGCAAAAGATTTCACAAACCGAACAGCGTTTGGCTGGGGATGGGATGTGGCGATCGGCCTTGGAAGAAGCTGCCGAAGCCGTATTGTTTTTTCGATTGATCACAAAACACGAAATAGCTTCTGGGAAATTATTTAATGATCCAACAATTTTACTTGGCGGCTTATCTGATGCGATTGGTGAGTTGGTCCGTTTTGCAGTTCGTGCTGCAACCGCGGGAGATATTGACCGCGTGAATAAAATTGCCGACCAAGCGGAAGAATTAGTTGAGTTTATTACCAGCCTCGATATGACCGGAAGCTTGCGTGCGAAAGGAGATCAGGCACGAAGTCATCTGCGAAGATTGGAAGATATACGATATGATATTTCACGTCGAGTATGAATAAAGCTTGGAAAGGGAAGAACGTTTTAATACTCGGACTAGGTCAATATCCACAAGGGAGCGGTATTTCTGGAGCATTGTATGCCGTACGAATGGGAGCAAACGTTCGTGTGACCGATACTAAAACCGAACAAGATTTAATCAAAAATGTCACACGGCTTAAAAAATATAAAAATGTTGAATTTATATTAGGCGAACACCGTAAACAAGATATTACCTGGGCGGATATTGTTATTCGTAATCCCGCCATTCGTGCAAATTCAACTGAATTGTCTTTTGCAAGAAATTTGGGAAAACGTCTTGAATCGGATGTTTCATTATTCCTCGCTCGTTGCCCTGCTCAAGTGATTGGAATTACCGGAACCAGAGGAAAAAGCACGACAACAACATTGGTTCACGATATTCTTAAAAAAACAGGTCGAAAAGTTTGGATTGGTGGAAATATTTTAGTTTCACCTCTCACATTTATTGATAAAGTGAAAAAAGACGACTTTGTCGTTCTGGAATTATCCAGTTGGCAACTCGAAACTACGGGTCTCATCGGATTATCACCGCAAATCGCGTGTATTACCAATTTAATGCGCGATCATTTGAATACATACGACGGCATGGAAGCGTATGCTGAAGCAAAAGCGCAAATCTTTCGTCATCAACAACCGGGAGATACTGTTGTCCTAAACGGGGATGATGCAAATTGTAAAAAATGGGCGAATCAAGTCCCTGGAAATGCAAAATTTTTCACAAAAAAGAAAAAAAAATCCAGTTCTGCCTGGTTGGATAAAGAATCTCTTTGGGTAAAAGATAAACAAAAAGAAGTGCTTTTAATAAAGCGCAAGGAATTGAAAGTGTATGGCGAGCATAATGCGTTAAATGCCATAGCAGCAGCGTTGACGGCTCAAACGGCGGGCGCTTCAGTTACGGCGATCCGAACAGCATTGAAAGAATTTAATGGAATCGCTGATAGACAAGAATTAATTGCCAAAATCATGGGTGTCGATTATGTTAATGATACAACGGCGACGACACCTGATGGTGTGATCGCTGCAATTCAGGCTTTGGCTCCTAGATATAAAAACGCTTTTTTTATCATGGGTGGAAACGATAAAGAGCTTGAATACGAATTACTGACAAAACAAACAAAAAAGTTTAAAATACAAATCTTCCTTTTGCCAGGAAGCGCATCCGATAAGATGCGAGAACTTTTTCTCGCCAATAAAATAACATTTCAAGATGTACCAAATCTCAAACAGGCTCTTATCTCAGCGAGTAACGTGGCAAAAAAAGGTGATGCGATTATTTTGTCTCCCGGTGGAACAAGTTTCGGTCAATTTAAAAATGAATTTGATCGCGGAGAACAATTTCGTAAAATCATTACAGATATATTGAAAGAAAAAAAGAATCTATGAATCTCCCTTCATTCATCAAAAAAAAACGTACATACGTTATTGCGATTTTATTGATTGGAGGTTTTGCGATTTATCGCTATCGATCAAATGCAAATGCAACTCCTGCGTTTGAAACAACCATGGTCGAAAGACGAGATCTGCTTCAAACGGTTGAAGTTACGGGACAAATTAAACCGGCGGCTCGCATCGAACTCGGCTTTAAAAATAACGGAACCATTCGCGGGATTGGCGTGAAGGTTGGAGAAGCGGTAAAGGCTGGTCAAATTTTGGCTGAACTGGAAAATGACAATGTGTTATTTGCAGCACGAAGTGCAGCCGCATCATTATCGGTTGCCCGTGCAAATTTACGTGTGCGCCAGGCGGGTGAAACGTCCCAATCAATACGTGTTGCTGAAGCTCAAGTTGAACAGGCGCAGGCTTCATACGATAAAGCGGTGTCAGACTTGTCATCAACTCAAAAAACAACGGCAGACGCTATTCGAACATCAGAAGTGGCATTAAATACGGCAAAGAATAATCTAGCGAATCAAGAAGCCATTATTACCCAAAATGTGAATAATGCCATTGAGTCGGCTCGAGCAAGTTTATTGACAGCGGTTGGACCTTTGAATACGACATTATCAGATGGCGATCAAATTTCAGGAGTTGACAACACTGCTGCAAATTCAGCATATGTAAATCTTCTTGGTTTTTTGGATTTCGGCTCTCTTGAACGTTCAAAAAATTCTTACTCTATAGCTAAGGTTGCAAAAGAAGAAGCAGAAGTAACGATAAAAACACTTACAACTGCCTCCAGTCAGACTGATGTACAAAATGCTGCAGCGAAATTACAAAAAGCCATTGAGCTTGTCCAGGCTTACGCAACAGATGTACAAAAAGTTCTTGCCGCAAGTTTAACGAATGGGAGTTTAACTGAATCGGTGTTGGCAACCAAGCGAGCGACTATTGATGCGGATCGCATAAGCGTTTCAAATCAAAACTCAACTGTGACAACGGCATTACAGGGTATCAAGAACACGAGTTTGGTTCGAGAACAAACTGGTACACAACTGCAAGATGCATTTGTATCAGCACAGCTGGCAAACGATACGGCTGTGACGAATGCAGCCGTTCAAATCCGCGCTGGTGAAACCGCAATAGCCGTTCAAAAAGCAAACTTGGATCAAGCAAATGCCCAACTTGATCAAAAAAAATCAGGACCTCGTACCGTTGATCTTGAACCGCTTATCGCCGCAGTTGAGCAAGCGCAGGTTAATGCGGATAAAGCCTCAGCGGATTTGAAAGATATTCAAATTATTGCTCCTGTTGATGGCATTATTTCTGAAGTTATTCCGGATGTTGGTGAACAGGCTACGGTGGGATCAATTGCAATCAAAATGATTGGTACGGCTACGTTCGATATTGAAGCGCAAGTGCCTGAAGCGGATGTATCAAAGATCAAAGTAGGTCAAAGCGCATCAATAACACTTGATGCCTACGGAGACGACATAAAATTCACAGGAACTGTTTCGGCAAAAGACCCTGCGGAAACCAAAATTCAAGATGCAGTGTATTATAAAATTCGTGTTCAAATCGAACCTGGCGATAAAGAAGTAAAGCCGGGAATGACGGCGAATGTCACGATTCAAACAGGTGAATCAAAAAATACGCTGGTAATACCTTTGCGTGCGGTAAGGACAAAATCAGAGAACGGTCAAAAAACTGTACGTACGCTTGAAAATAATCAGCCGGTCGAAAAGAATATCGATCTAGGTTTACGTGGTGACGAAGGTCGAGTCGAAGTAACAAAAGGATTGAATGAAAAAGAACAGGTGATTGTTGGCGAAACAGCATCCGGTAAATCTATAAAATAGGAGTATGTCAGACGTAATCAGTGTCAAGGAGATAAAAAAAACCTATGTAAATGATGGAGTGGAGACGCCTGTATTACACGGCGTCTCCTTTTCCGTTCCGAAAGGACAATTTGTCTCCATCATGGGACCTTCTGGTTCCGGAAAATCAACCTTGATGCAGATTCTTGGTTTTCTCGACCCAATTACATCGGGTACATATATGTTTAATGGTCGAGATGTGTCTACATTAGAGGATGATGAGTTGGCGCGTATGCGAGGTGAAAGTGTTGGCTTTATTTTTCAAGCATTCAATTTATTGCCAAAAACCAGCGTGCTTGAAAATGTGATGTTGCCTTTATTGTATTCAAATGTTCCTACATCAAAACGTGAAAAAATGGCAATGGAAGCAATTGAATCGGTTGGTTTGGGGCATCGTGCAAAAAATTTATCAAATCAATTATCCGGTGGTGAACGTCAACGAGTGGCTATCGCGCGTGCCCTCATTCGTAAACCTCCGGTTATTTTTGCGGATGAACCGACAGGAAATTTAGATTCAAAGTCAGGAATGTTAGTGATGCAGATTCTACAAAAATTTAATCTTGAACAAGGTCATACCGTAATCTTGGTCACTCATGAAACATATACATCCGAACATGCAGAACGGATTTTGCGTATTAAAGATGGACTCTTGGTGAGTGATGAAAAAGTAAAAAATCGTCACATGGCGAATGCGTCGGAGTTATTAAAATAATCCATGACCTTACCTGATCTTATTCATTCCTCGATAGACAGTTTAAATCGAACACGTGGACGTTCTATTTTAACCATGATCGGGATTGTAATCGGTATTTTATCAGTGATTTTAGTGCTATCGATTGGTGAAGCTGCGCAACGTTATATTCTTGGTCAAATTTCAGCGTTTGGATCCGATATTATTTTTGTTCAAAATGGTCCAGAAGTTGATGCGAATCAACCGTCACTTTTCAATAAAGAAAGTTTGACGATAAGAGATGTAAAAAAACTGCAAAGTTATTCATGGGTCGATGCGATTGTTGGAAAAGTACAAATAAGCGATTTAGTGAGCGCGAATGGTTTTGACACCAATGCCAGTATTGTTGGCACCATGTCCGATGAGTTGAACTTAAATGACATACGAGTAAAAGAGGGGAGTTTTATTTCTTCTGCCTCAGTTGACGGGCATGCTCGTGAAGTTGTTTTAGGCTCTGATATTGCAAATGCGGCTTTTGGTGCAGAAAATCCGATCGGAAAAAATGTAAAAATTGGTGGTCAAGGATTTCGTGTAATCGGTGTGATGGAAAAAGCGGGGAGTAAAGGATTCACGAATATTGATAAGCAAGTGTATATTCCTGTTACGGCAGCTTTGGATTTGTATAATAAAAAATTTATTTCTCAAATTTCGGTAAAAAGTAATATCACATTGGAAGATGCGAAAGAACGTATCAGAGTTGCAATTCGTGAACGTCATAATATTGATAACGCCGAAGATGATCGCACGAAGGATGATTTCCATACGCAAACACAAGAAGATTTGATAAAAAGTTCAAATCAGATAACCAATATTTTACAAATACTGTTAACGTCGATTGCAGCCATTTCTTTGTTGGTTGGAGGAATTGGCATCATGAATATCATGTATGTCGCGGTGACCGAGCGTACACGTGAAATTGGATTACGAAAATCAATAGGCGCAAGACGTTCAGACATATTAAATCAATTTTTAGTCGAATCTATTTTTTTGACGGTACTCGGAGGCATTATCGGCACGTTTTTTGGCATCACCTTTTCTTGGGTAGGAATCAAGATCATAAATTCCTTTCAAGGCGGTTGGACATTCGCTATTTCATGGCAAGGAATTGGGTTGGGAATTATCGTTTCTGCAGCAATTGGGGTGATTTTTGGATATTTCCCAGCTCGTCGTGCATCAGGTCTGAGTCCAATTGAAGCCTTACGTTTTGAATGATATGCGAATACAAGATTTATTTTCGCTCTCATTGCGTGCGCTAATCGTAAACAAAAGTCGAACGGCATTAACCATGCTCGGCATCGTGATTGGTATTGCTTCAGTAATTTTGATGCTTGCCGTGGGTCAGGCGGCACAGCGTTTTCTTCTGTACCAGGTTTCTTCTTTTGGAAGTGACATCTTATTTATTGCTAACGGAAAAGGCGATGAAACTCGCGATGGACCTCCAAGTGGAAACATCAAACAAACCATCACCTTAAAGGACTTTCGTAAACTGAAAGAACAAACGTGGCCAAAGGCGGTTGCTGGTACGGTAATAAATCGTGATTTGGTGGAATATGGCGGATTATCAAAATTAACCCAAGTGACAGGCGGTTCACCGGATGAACTGATGATATACAATGAAGAGATTTCTCGTGGTCGTGGATTATCAGATGAAGATTTGAATAGTCATACTCGTGTGGCGGTTCTTGGGAGTAAAGTTGCTGATAGATTATTTGGTCAAGAAGATCCGCTCGGAAGAATCCTAAAAATAGGAAAACAACCCTTTAAAATTATTGGAATTTTAGCACCGGCTGGTACACGGTTTTTTTCAGATGCCGATGATCAGGTGTATATTCCGTTCACTACTTTTTTTGATTTGTACAATAGGGATAAATTAAATTTTATCAGCATGAAAACAGGTACGGTTTCTCCGCATGAAGCAAAAGAATTAGTCCGCATACTGTTACGTGAAACTCATAATCTAGATAATCCGGAAGGAGTCTTATCAAAAGATGATTTTCGTGTTGCGACGCAAGAAGATACCATAAAAAATGCCGCAGTCATTGGAACTATTTTACAAATTTTACTCGGATCGGTCGCATCAATTTCATTGATAGTGGCCGGAGTCGGAATTATGAATATCATGTACGTCACGGTTACTGAACGCACACGAGAAATAGGTTTACGCAAAGCGATTGGCGCAAAACGTCGTGACATTTTGATGCAATTTTTAGCCGAGGCGATCATTTTGACCATTGTTGCGGGCATGATTGGAATCATTGTTGGTATCAGCGTTTCATACATTGCTATTTTGATTATTCAACGTTTTCAAGCCGGCTGGTCTTTTGATATTCCTTGGAATGGTGTTGTGATGGGGTTTAGCGTTTCTGCTTTAATCGGTATTATTTTTGGATTTTTTCCTGCACATCGTGCGGCAAGCTTAAGTTCAATCGAAGCATTACGGTATGAATAAATAATATGTTGTACATACTCTTTTTTGTTTCAGAACTAATTTTTGTCTGTGTCTCTATCGCGATGATCATTCATTATGTGATGAGTTTATTTGGCGGACTTCGCTTTGCGCCATTTGTTCCCACAACACGTAAACGGGTTGATCTCATGATTCAACTTGCTCAGATAACGCCGGGTATGCGGGTTATTGAACTCGGTTCAGGTAAAGGAAGGATCACGATAGCCGCAGCTCAAAAAGGGGCAATAGCCACTGGATACGAAGCGGATCCCGTTTTAGTTGTTTGGTCACGGTGCGTTGCCTGGTGGAAAAAAGCAACGACGGCTAGTTTTCAAAGAGCGAATATTTGGACAACCGTCTGGCCATCGGAGGCAGATATTGTTTTTGTCTACGGGCTCCCTCGTTTTATGGGCAGAGTTTGGAAAAAAGCCTGCCTAGAGCTAAAACCAGGAACAAAAATCATTTCAAATGCATTTCGCATTCCTGGAGTTGAACCAAAGCATGTCGAAGATGCGATATATGTATATAGTGTAGAGCGTCTTGACCATTAGCAGACAAAGAGTTAGACTGCTAATTATGGATGAGCGACTGGCTAAACTCCTACATCTTGTTACGGAGGATGTGATTACGACCGGTGAACCGGTTGGGTCTCAACGTATCGTAGATGCGTACAAGCTTACGGTGAGTTCGGCGACCATCCGTAATTGGTTTACCGAATTGGAAGAAGCTGGGTTCGTTTCTCAACCTCATACATCATCCGGGCGTATGCCAACCGAAAAAGGCTACCGGACCTATATTGAGGAATTGATGGAATCAAAACCACTCTCTCGTCATGATCGCCACATGTTAGAAAAAGCGATCGAAAATATTGATGATCCGGATAAACGCAGCAAGGAACTCGCAAAAGCAATCTCAGAACGAATTGGGAATGCCGTGATTCTTGGTCTGCATCGTTCGGACTCATTCTATACAGGTCTTTCGCAATTATTTAGTCAGCCAGAGTTTCGAGATTGGAATCGTGTGGTTAATTTGGGAGAAATTCTTGATCGTCTCGATGATGTATTAGCTGGAATACGTGAGCAGCGCTATCCGGCTCCGCAAGTGTTGATTGGTCAAGAATGCCCTTTTGGCTCAGCTTGCGGCAGTATTCTGTTGACCATGCCAAATGGCAGTCTGATGGCCATTCTTGGTCCGATGCGCATGGATTATCGATTTGGTATATCTCTTTTACAAGCAGGTCGTGAGCTTCTTAAGTCCTCAATTTAATAAAAAAAGTTATGTCTGATGAATTACAGCAAGATCAAGAACAAATAGAGCCTACTGAAAGCGATGAAGCCACGCCAAAAGATGATCTTCAGAAAAAATGTGAAGAATATCTTAATGGCTGGCGACGTGCTCAAGCGGATTATGCGAATCTCAAGCGAGAATCTGAGCGTGAACGCATGGAGCATATAAAATACGCCAATGAACGATTATTGTCTGAACTCTTACCGGCTATAGATCAATTTGATATCGCTCTGGATTTTATACCGGAAACATCAACCCTAACGCCTGAAGAAAAAAAGAAATGGGATAATTGGCTACTCGGCATTCGTGCGGTTCGCAGTTTATGGGAAGGAAGTTTTCAAGCCATTGGGCTTGAACATGTCCCGACAAATGGTGCTTTTGACCCAAATCAACACGAAGCCGTTGGCGAAGAAGAACATTCAGACACGACAACGGGCAATATTGTCCGCACCACACAATCAGGTTGGCGTCTCAATGGAAAACTGTTACGTCCTGCAAAAGTCATCGTAGCTAAATAAAAAAGAAAACAAGAATATGTCACTTATCAAATGGTCTCCTTTTTTCGAACCGTTCGAAATGGATAAATTTTTCGAAGGAATGGTTCCTACAGCCAGTCGTCAAAGCGGCTTAGTCCCGGCGATTGATATTTACGAAAAAAATAATGCCGTCATGATCGAAACGGCTTTACCCGGCGTCAATCCAAAAAATGTTGAGCTTTCCGTAGAAAACGGCGTGCTCATCATTAAAGGTGATTCAGAACGAAAAACAGAAATTGATGAGAAGGATTATTATCGCAAAGAAATTCGTTCAGGGTCATTTATGCGTCAAGTCGCTTTACCTGAAGGAATCTTACAAGATCATGCCAAAGCAGGTTTTAAAGATGGTATTCTACTCATCGAATTTCCAAAAGCAGATAGTAAACAAGCTAAATCAATCAAGATAGATATTGAATCAAATAAAGAATAATCACTATGCCTAAAATTCTCGGAATCGACCTCGGTACGACAAATTCTTGCGTGTCTGTGGTTGAAGGAGGTCAGCCAAAAGTAATTGATAATGCCGAAGGAGCAAAAACCACCCCATCAGTGGTTGCGGTATCTAAAACGGGAGAGCGTCTCGCTGGTCAAATTGCGAAACGTCAAGGAGTAGTCAATCCAGTAAATACAATTTTCAGCGCCAAACGTTTAATTGGTCGTCGTTGGAACGATGTCGAAGTACAACGTGATTTAAAATGGTTACCTTATAAAGTCGTGCAACACGGTGATGCTGTGCGTATCGTGATGGGGGATAAAGAATATGCGCCTGAAGAAATCTCCGCCATGGTGTTGCAAAAATTAAAATCAGATGCAGAAGCTCGCTTGGGTGAAAAAATCACCGAAGCCGTCATTACGGTTCCGGCATATTTTGATGACTCTCAACGTCAAGCGACTAAAGTCGCTGGTGAAATTGCCGGACTTAAAGTTTTACGTATTATCAATGAACCAACGGCAGCCGCATTGGCTTATGGTTTTGATCGCAAAAAAGATGAAAAAATTGTGGTCTACGATTTGGGCGGTGGCACCTTCGACGTTTCCGTATTGGAAATTGCCTATGATGCAACCACACAACAAAATACGGTTGAAGTAAAAGCGACCAATGGCGACACTCATCTTGGCGGTGATGACTTTGATCAAAAAATTATTGGTTGGATTGTAGACGAATTCCGCAAGAGCGACGGCATTGATTTGTCCAAAGATAATTTAGCATTGCAACGCATCAAAGAAGCGGCTGAAAAGGCTAAAATCGAACTTTCTAGCGCCATCGAAACCGAAATCAATCAACCGTTTATTACGAGCGATGCAACAGGTCCAAAGCACTTGATGCTCAAAATGTCTCGCGCGAAGTTAGAAGAATTAGTTGGTGATTTGATTGAAAAATCGTTAGAACCGTGTCGCAAAGCATTGGCTGATGCAAAATTGTCTACCGGAGATATTCACGAAGTGATTCTCGTCGGTGGAATGACTCGCATGCCAATGGTTCAAACAACCGTTGAAAAATTCTTCGGCAAGAAGCCAAATGTTTCCGTTAATCCGGACGAAGTGGTTGCCATCGGCGCCGCCGTTCAAGCTGGAAATTTGCAGGGCGATATCAAGGGCGAATTGCTCTTGCTCGACGTGTCTCCACTTTCCATGGGTTTAGAAACCATGGGCGGCATTATGACAAAGGTTATCGAGCGCAATACCACCATTCCTACCTCTAAATCTCAAATATTCTCAACCGCAGCCGATGGGCAAACATCAGTAGAAATTCATGTCTTACAAGGTGAGCGCGAAATGGCAGCGGATAATCGTTCGCTCGGACGTTTTACCCTGTCGGGTATTCCAACGGCTCCGCGTGGCGTGCCTCAAGTTGAAGTTACCTTCGATATTGATGCGAATGGTATTTTGTCCGTAAAGGCCGTCGACAAAGCAACTAACAAGGAACAAAAAATTACCATCACCGCTTCCACCAATCTTTCAAAAGAAGAAGTAGAGAAGATGAAGAAGGACGCCGAAATGAATGCTGATGCCGATAAAAAGCGTCGCGAACTCATCGAAGCAAAAAACATGGCCGAAACCATGATCTACACCACTGAAAAAATGATGAAAGAAGCAAAGGACGTTTCCGATGAAGATAAGAAAGCGGTTGACGAAAAAATGGAAGCCTTAAAACAACTGAAGGATTCCGAAGATGTTGAAGCGATCAAAAAAGCTGGTGATGAATTGGCGGAAGCGGCTCAAAAAGTCGGTGAAGCTATGTATAAAAAACAACAAAATGCTTCACAAACGGTAGAAGGGGAGAATGCATCTGAAGCAACCAAGACCGAAGAAAAGAAAGATGGCGACACACCGCAAGAAGGAGATTTTAAACAAAACTAAACCAAATAAATTGATACAAACATATGGCAGAACAACAATCGCAAGATCAAAATAACATTATGGTGAATGCGGATCCGAAGGTCTTAAAAGGACATTACGCAAATGCATTTTCGGTTACTTCTCAAGAACGAGATGTCGTGATTGATTTTTTGAGCCATGTGAACATGAAGGGAAATAATTCAGCCCAACTCGTCTCACGCATTTTTCTCAATCATTTTTCCGCCAAAAGTTTGATTGAAACCTTAAAAAACACCATCGATCAATGGGAAAAAATGCGTTATGAAAATGGTGGTCAAAAATAAATCGGGATGCCTAATAAAGATTATTACGCCATTCTAGGCGTGCCGAAGACGGCGTCAGAAGACGAAATTAAAAAAGCATTTCGTCGTTTGGCGCACGAGCATCACCCTGATAAAGGCGGTGATCAACAAAAATTCAAAGATATTAACGAAGCCTATCAAGTCATAGGCGATAAAACCAAGCGCGGAACCTACGATCAGTATGGTTCGGCGGCATTTGATCCGAATAGTGGCTTTGGCGGAGCTGGTGGTCAGGGCTTTGGTGGTTTTGAAGGAATGAATGTCAACATGGAAGATTTTGGTGATCTTGGCGATATTCTCGGTGGCATGTTTGGTATGGGAGGAGGTTCGCGTAATCGCGGACCAAAACGTGGCAATGATATCGAAACCGAAGTTACGATTGATTTTCTTGAAAGTGTCAAAGGCACGAAACGAACAATTAATCTATACAAAAATCTTGCGTGCAGCCATTGTAAGGCATCAGGAGCGGAACCTGGTTCTAAAATGGAAACCTGTAAAACCTGCCAAGGTCGCGGGCAAGTGCAACGTGCGACACGTACGATTTTTGGAACCATGCAAACAGCGGTAACCTGCACAGAATGTCATGGAAGCGGCTCACGTCCTTCTGAACCGTGTAAAGTCTGTAAAGGTGCCGGTATCGAACGAAAAACCGTTGAATATCCGGTTGACATACCAGCGGGCATCGCCGATAGCGAAGCATTGCGTATCCAAGGTGAAGGTGAACATCCTGGCATTGGTGGTCGAGCGGGTGATTTATTTGTTCGCATTCGTGTTAAATCACATCCGGTATTTGATCGGGACGGTTTTAATGTGATTTCATTTGTGCAAATTCCATATTCAACAATCGTTTTGGGTGGCGAAGTCACGATTGAAACAGTTGAAGGTAGCGGTACACTCGCAATTCCAGAAGGCACAAAACCGGGAACAGTATTCCAAATTCGCGGAAAAGGATTTCCGCATATTCGTAGCAGTAGCCGTGGTGACCATCTGGTAACCGTACAAGTTGATGTAAAAAAGAAGATAAGTAAAGAACAAAGAACGGCTTTAGAAGAATTAAAAAAAGCCGGTCTCTAAAAAAATAAACAAAAAAACCTGATGAACTCAGGTTTTTTTGTGCTATACTAAATGCATTCGTATGGGTGCAATAATTTCATATTTTCAATCCCTTAATTGGGCAAACCCTTCTTGGGATGTGTTTATCTATTTATTTTTCTTGATAGGCGCCTTGCTCTATGGATTATCCCTTGGTCGTGATCGGATTATTGTCATCTTGGTTTCGATCTATATGGCTTTAGCCGTTGTTTCAAATACCCCAATATTAAATACCATCAATTTTTCACTTAAAATCAATGATAATTACGCATTAAAAATAACATATTTTGTCGGTTTATTTGTTATTTTATTTTTCTTACTTTCACGCAGCGCCTTGCTTCGTACCATTGGCGGTGGAGGCTCAGGCGCTTGGTGGCAGACTATCTTGTACAGCTTATTACAAGTCGGTTTATTAATAAGTATCACCTTGTCATTTTTACCATTGAACATGACCCAGGGTTTGACAGAAGTTACTCGCCAGGTTTTTATGAGTGATATTGGTCGTAGTGCGTGGATGATTTTACCAATTACGGTCATGGCTTTTGCCCCAAAAGGGGGCGGTGGTGATGAATAAAAAACAGTTCCCCGATTTTTATAAAAATCATGTAAAACAGGTGTATAAATTCCTGCTTTTTCGGTTAAAAGGAAATCGTGCCATGGCTGAAGATTTAACGCAGGATATATTTCTTAAAGCCCTTAATGCATTTGAAACCTACGATCCGGAAAAAAGCGAACATGCCTGGATTTTAGCTATTGCTCGAAATCATCTCATAAATACGCTCCAAAAAGAAAAAGAACATCTGCCGCTTGAAGAAATTGAAGCTACCTTGCGAGATCAAAAAACCTTGGTTGAAAATATAGCCTTGCAATTTGAAGAAAGGCAATTAATTCAAGCTATACAAAAATTACCTCCGGAAGACGCCATGGTGATTAGAATGAAATATCTCGAAGGTTGGGATTATGAAGAAATAGCTTTAGAAACAAAAAAAACCGCAGGTTCGCTTCGCATTCAAGCGCACCGAGCCTTAAAAGCACTTGCCAAACTTTTGAAACAAAAAATGTAATAATCGGTATAAAGCATATATGGAATGGTTTTTACGACATAAATTGTCAAAAATTTCAAAAAAGGCTAATCCAAGCCGTGATTTTGTATTGTCGCTTGAAAAACGCTTAAAACAGGAGACTAGCCATGGTCTCTGGTGGATACAATGGAGTAAAGTTGCGACTTCAGTCGCGTGCGTCTCCGTGGTTTTGGGGAGCGGTACCGGTGTATACGCCTATACGTCAGACGAAGTATTACCTGAACATCCCTTATATGGCATTCGCGAACAAATTGAACATGTCGAAACCAAATTTGCATTTTCAGATCAAGCGAAAGCACAGAATGAACTCAAGCTGCTCAAACGACGTTTCAATGAAGCACAAAAATTAGAAGCGCTTAATCGTCCTCTGCAAGCGGCGAAGCTAGAAAAATTAGCAAAGCGGGTACAACAAGTTTCTCAAAAAATTGGAATGCTTAACCCGGAGATAAAGCAAAGCCTGGATCAATCAGTTCAGCGTTTAAAACAAAAACAAATAATGCTTATCGAAAAAACAGAACAAAAAACAACGGTAAAAGAAGAACGACAAAGAATCCATCAACTTTTGATGCAGGAGAGAGCGAATTTGCGTGAACAGAGAAAAGAATTTTTTGAACAACGACGTCAAGAACGGCACCTCACGCCATAGATTCACCTAATAAAACACTCCGTTTGTTACGGAGTGTTTTATTTCTGATGAATAGTTATTGACCGTTTTTAGTAAAGGAAATACTCATTGCCGGGATGGTTGTTAAAAACCGAACATCCGTATCTGCATAAATACTGACACGCATGCCAGGTTTGAGATCATTCAAACTGGCTTTTGTGTTCACGAGTGGAATCGGTGGACTACCGGGTTCTGAAGAACCTTTTATTTTTTCTAAAAAGTCTTGTGTTTCTTTACGAAAAACATCAGGATCTTTTTCAGCGATCGCATTGATCTCGGTTTTTTCATTGACCGTAATAGTTCGTGTATCACTCACGCCATCAGCCACCGGATCAACTGCTAAGGAGTCTTGGGTAAAGGTAAAACCATTTGGATTCAGAGCAATAATTACGCCTGAAACGGATAAACTTTCTTGTTGCAAGGAAGGAAATATACGCGAGAATGATTTTCTTGCAGCCTCATACCCTTCTTTATACGAGTTATTTTTGCAAGATGAATCAGTATTTGATCCGACATACTGAGAATTGGACGACGGTTGTTTCATGTAAGCGTTCAGACCAATTAAAATAAAAGCCGTGATCGCTAAACAAACGGCCAAGACCGCAAGAATGGTGCGGCTTGTTGAGGGAGAATGTGCATTCATATAACAATATGCCAAGTATAGCATAGCTAAAATACAATGCAGAAAAACAATGCAAATAGACTGAAAACCATTGACAAAAACGAAAAAATTTGATACGTTGACCCGCAATCGGGTATTCTTGTATACAGGTACTGCATACAAGGTACGACGAGAGGTAAAAAGAGTGCCTTCGTTCTTTTATATCTTAATTGGTAATTGCAGAAACGGCATGGTGCCGGTGCTGACATTATCCACCACGGAACAGGAGTTCCCCATGGCCAATAACAACAAGAAAATGCAGAGCAGCAGGGCCCCGCGTGGGACCCCGTTTCATCTGGTGGCACCGTTCATCGCTTCCCTGGTCTTTGTGACCACGGCTTGCGGTGGCGGATCGTCTGATCCCGTGGCGCCAAACGGCACCGCAGGATCGGGTAATGCAAGCTCGGGCGGCTCGTCCTCTGGGACGAGCGGCATGGGCGGATCTGGTAGCAATGCCGGTACCGGTGGAGTGAGTGGCTCAGGCGGCGATGCAGGAGTGGGCGGATCTAGTGGCACCGGTAACAACGGTGGCACCGGTGGAAGCTCTCCTTGCGGCGAAGCTGGTCACGGCAGCACATCCCAAGGCAATGGCACAAACTGTGCCGGAACCTCCGGAATGGGCGGAACCGGGAATGCCGGTGCCGCTGGTGATGCCGGTACCGCAGGTGCGGCAGCTGGCGAAGGCGGCTCAGGAACGGGTGGTCTTGCTGGCTCCGCTGGCGAAGGCGGCTCTGCTGGAGCTGGTGGTTCATCGGGTTCGTCCGCGGGTAGCGCCGGCAGCGATGCTGGTAGCGCCGGAATGGGCGGAACCGGGAATGCCGGTGCTGGCGGAGATGCCGGTACCGCAGGTGCGGCAGCTGGCGAAGGCGGCTCTGCTGGAGCTGGTGGTTCATCGGGTTCGTCCGCGGGTAGCGCAGGCAGCGATGCCGGTAGCGCCGGAATGGGCGGAACCGGGAATGCCGGTACGGCAGGTACCGCTGGATCAGCGGGTTCAGCTGGTGCCCCCCAAAACACCTTTACATGTTCGAGCTGGACGCGTAATACCGCACTCGATGCTGCAAATGTTCAAGAGTTTTTTTTGTCTGGTGGTATTTGGGGCACGGGTGCCAATAGCATTTATGTGACCCTCCACAATCAAAATGTCTCCAGTGGAGTGTTTCACTGGGATGGGACGACCTGGACCAAAACCGTTATGCCTGGCAGTCCGCCTGAGCTAAACGGGATTTGGGGCTCATCCGACGATGATATTTGGGTCGCGGGTCGTAACTTCAAGGGCTTCCTATACCACAAATCAGGTGGCACTTGGGTTGATGATCCGAACAAGCCCGTCAATACCAAAGCCTTCAAGCAAGTCTGGGGTAACAGCGCTGACGATGTTTGGCTGCTTGGTGCAGATAGTGGTTGGAATTATCGCATCTGGCGTCGCAATGGCGGCACCTCTTGGATTCAGCAAAACCTTCCATCACTCGAGCTCGGATCGGTTTTGTATAGAATCTGGGGTATTGATGGTCATGTTTTCGCAACTGGATCAAAACCGAGTGAGTCCGGTGGTATTTTGTTCCATTTCGATGGTTCAAATTGGGAATCGATGACAGTACAAGGTACTGCTACCGAACTCTTTCAGATCAGCGGTACATCCATTAATGACCTCTTCATCTCGGGGGTAGATAATAAACAAGGTATTGTCTATCATCTGACGAATGGGCTCACCACTTGGACGAGCTTTATTACCAACGATATCTCATTGTATGGACCGATACTGAGCCTCAAGCCCGGAACCTTCATCGCCAGTGGCTATCTTGCCCCGGCTGGTACTGGAAAAATGCGTGTCACCACATTTGACATGAATGGCGCAATTACCGTTCCTGTCGACAACGCTGCATATAATCCAACTGCATTTTGGGCTCAGCCTGGATCAAATACGGTGTGGTCAGTAGGGCAAGCAGGCGATAAAGCCGGCTTGTATGCGGCTAACTGTGATTGACCTATGGTTTAACCTGTGGATTCATCTCTAAAAAGAGCTTTGAATCCGCAGGTTTTTTTGTTTATGATATACTCTGCTCAATATGATTATGCGTGCACATTTAACAAACATCGCCATTGTAACTTTATTATGTGGTTCTCCACAGCTTGTTTTGGCAGCAACCTTCCAAGGTCCTGCACAACAACCACCTTCCGGGAATGCCCCTGGAGTGCTTTGGAATATGAAAGATAATCCAAAAACATTGCAAGCAGACGCAGCACTCAATATTCCGGGTATAGCAAATGATCCAGTAACAAGTGGTTTATATCTCACTAATAATAAAGCATTTCATGTTGACCAAGATGGTAATGCCGCTTATTATATGGGCAATTGGGGTGGTGGTAATGGTTCTCGAAAACCTTTCACTTTCCACATAAATGGTGATATCCAAGTTAGTGATTTTGGCGGTTTACAGGGTGAACGCGGCCGCATCCAAGCCACTGAATTTTGTTTTAATCCCGGTTCAGGTCCTTCAGACTGTATTTCGGACTGGGCATCTGCAGGAGGCGGCGGCTCGGGTTTTGTCTTAAAAACTGGAGATACAATGACGGGAAAATTACGGGTTGATACCCAACCAACCGGTTCTCTTGGTTCATACAAAAACATACTGTCATTACTAGCTCCTGTAGATGGTTCAACATTTTCAACCCTTGAAGCGCTTGATACTACTACCTACTCACCACAAACAAATAGCCCCGCAGCTTCTGTGAGAGGAATACTTGCGAATGCGATTGTAAATAAAGCAAACACCAGATTACTGACCGCAAATGGTATGAGTGGAAATGTTGAGTTTAACTCAAGTGGTGGTTTAGTAACAAATATTAACGGTGCTGATTTTACTGCAAAAAATACTGCCGGCACTGTAACAAATGCTTATGGAGTCAGTGCCGGTGTGTATGCTGGCGGTGGAACCATAACCTCAGCCTATGGAGTACAAGGAAAAATTAATAGCGGCGTAAATGCGACCAATAAATACGGTGTGTACGGTGAAGGTTCAAATGGAATCGGTGTCTATGGAAATGGCACAACGGGTATCCAAGGTAATGGAACAAATAATGGAGGATATTTTAATGGAAGTATTTACGGCATCAGTGGTATAAGTTCGGGGTACGCAGGTGGTTATTTTACAGGACCATTAATTGGAACAATAATAAATAGTCCTGCAACAGGTGTTGATGTGACAGTTTCTTCAGGTTCCGGCGCTCAGCGTGGGGTATATATCAAAATGCCAAACAAAGGAACAGGTATTGATATTACCAATGCAAGTACTGGATTAAAAGCTTCTGTTGTTGGTGTAAATGCCGAAGGTGTTTCAGTAAATTCCACCGATGTAGCCGTTAATGCATATACTGATGGAACCAGCGGTCCAAATAATTTTGCAGGTTGGTTTCATTCTCCTGAAAATGGAGTAACTCTTGCTAAAAAAGGTGGTTATGGACTCTCATCAACCATAAATACGTCTTTTGCCGCCGGTGAGTTTTTAAATGGTTCCACTAATAAGGTATATCTCTCAAGCAGCTCCTATCCAGTTGAGGTAAAAACCGGCAATACTCAAATGTTTTACATCAACAATAATGGTGAAGTGCATACAAATGGTGGTGCCTACCCAGGCTTTTACTTCCATGACCGCACATCGCCTGCAACAAAGTTCTTTACTTGGTATGCTGAAAGCAGTTCCGGTGTCTCTTATGCACGTTTATATAGTAATGCGATAGGTGATGTAATCAAAGCAAATCAAGCCAATGGTCAAGTGTTTAACTATGCTAACTCAGCCAGCTGGAATGTGACTTCAGACGAACGCTTAAAAGACATTCATGGTTCATATACCAAGGGGCTTGAAGTTTTGACCCAGATCAATCCGATCATCTTTAACTACAAAAAGAATAATCCACAAAAAATCGAATCAACCCTCACTCATCAAGGTGTAAGTGCTCAAACATTGCTTAAAGTTTTACCCGAGGCTGTTCACATGGGTGAAGATGGATATTTAACTGTGAATAATGATCCAATCATTTGGGCTTCTGTAAACTCAATCAAACAGCTCAAATCCGAAAACGACGAACTGAAAGCAAAAATCGAAACCTTGGAACAACGCTTAAATAAACTCGAAGAAAAATTAAAATAATTAACAAAAGACCGCCTAACAAAGGCGGTTTTTTGTATGGTACAATATGCATATGGCAGATTTCATTCAGACAAACCTTGAATCACCAAAAAACGAAGTCATTCCTGCTTCGCCACCGATTCAAGAAGAAAGCTCGGTACAAGCCGATGCTCGAGCTTTTGAAAATCTGCCAAAAGAAGAAAATTTTCTGGAAGAAACGGAACAAGTGGAACAATTGCAGCCATTGCAAGAGAAGGTGCCTGTTGCATCGGCTGCAAATTCCACAACAAATAACATAAGTCAAAAAGACGAAGTAACCGTCGAAGTTGAAAAGGTTCTCGAAGAAGGATTGGGTGATTTTTACGCTACTTTACCTCCAAATGGTCAAGCTTTATTCAAAAAAAAGGGTGAACAAGCATCATTTGAAATTTCAAAAATGGTTCACAGTTTACAATTAAATGTAAAACGAGCGCTTCAATTGATTAGAGATTGGTTGTTGACCATTCCAAGAGTCAATAAATTTTTTCTAGAACAAGAAGCAAAAATTAAAGTCGACAAAATTGCACTTTTAATCGAAGCTCGTAAAGAGGATATTCTAAAGCGACCATGATCCCAACCTTTCTTTTTCAATTTGAAGCTCTGCCTGGTGAGAGCATTGGTAGTCAGTCTTTTTCAGTTTCAGAGCTAATCTCTGATCCGATAAGTATTTTAATCATCAGTCTCGTGGGTTTTGTTTTTGTTCTTATTATCACATTATTTGTCATTCGTGCTTTATATAATCGTCGTGGTCGTGCTTCCGTTGCTTTTGATTTGCAGGTTTTAAGCGTCAAAGTGCCAAAGGCTGTTAAAAAAGAAGATGTCGAGGGTTCACGCTCTACGCAGCAAATTCAAGAATTAATATCCGTCATGGAAACGGTTTTTTCGACCATTGGTTCTGTCCCGGCTGAAAAGGGAATTGCACGTTGGTTATTTGGCCGAAAAGATACCTATTCATTTGAAATAGTCGTGCATAAAGGCAAAATAAATTTTTATGTTGCCACGCCAAAAAAGTATCGTAATTTTATTGAGGAACAAATTCACGCACAATTTCCTCATGCAGAAATTCTCGAAGAACCCGATTATAATATCTTTACTCCAACCGGAATTATTCTCGGAAGTTATGTAACCTACAAACGTCAATCAGCTTTTCCTGTTAAAACCTATCGAAAATTAGAATCAGACCCATTAAATTCATTAACAAATGCTTTGTCAAAAGTTGATGATAATGATGGTGCCGCTGTTCAGTTTGTAGTCGCGAGTGCTCGTAAAACGTGGCGCGCCGAAGGTTTGCGTATTGCCAAAGCAATGCAACAAGGCAAGAAATTAAAAGATGTACAAAGCAATAGCGTGTTTAAGTCTGTTTCTAAAGAAATGTCACGGTTGGCAGATACGGCAAAGCCTGGCGAAAAAAAACCGGAAGAAGGGTATCGCCTGTCGCCGCTTGAAGAAGAAATGGTCAAGGGTTTGGAAGAAAAAGCCAGTAAAGCAGGCTTGGATGTTAATATTCGAATTATCGCTTCTTCCACAAATCCAGAAAAAGCAAAACGTTATTTGAATGATGCTTTGGCGTCATTCGGTCAATACAATATTTACGAATACGGAAATTCATTTCAAAAAAATTCTCCGACCTTTCAAGGTCGAATGGTAAGACATTTTATTTATCGTCACTTTGATCGTAATTTTAAATTGATCATGAATGCCGAAGAGTTGGCATCCGTGTATCACTTTCCATTGCCAACTACCGAAACGCCAAAAATCAATTGGCTCTTGGTTCGTTCGGCGCTCCCACCGTCTAATCTGCCAAAAGAGGGGATTTTGCTTGGGAATGCATCATATCGTGGACACAGTTACGCCGTTCGCATGAAGCAAGAAGATCGTCGTCGTCACATGTATATTATTGGAGGGTCTGGTGTTGGTAAATCCGCCTATCAAGCATCACTTATCCGCCAAGATATTATCGCCGGACGTGGCGTATGTGTGATTGATCCTCATGGTGACTTGTGTGACGAAGCATTAGGCTTTGTGCCAAAAGAACGTGCAGATGATGTGATTTTCTTTGATCCTGCTGACTATTCACGCCCGATTGGCTTAAACATGCTTGAGTTTGATGAACGATTTCCGGAACAAAAAACCTTTGTTATCAACGAAATGTTAAAGATTTTCGATAAATTGTACGATCTAAAATCAACCGGTGGACCAATGTTTGAATTGTACATGCGTAATGCCATTTTGCTCATGATGGAACATCGTGAATCTGGTTCTACCTTGATGGAAATTCCAAAATTATTGGCTGATGACGACTATCGTGCATTTAAGTTATCAAAATGCAAATCGCAAGATGTATATGATTTTTGGACAAAAGAAGCACAAAAGGCAGGTGGTGAAGCAAGTTTGGCCAACATGGTTCCGTATATCACGTCAAAGTTAACACCATTTATCTACAATGATTACATGCGACCGATTATCGGTCAGCAAAAGAGTGCCTTTAACATGCGTGAAGCAATGGATTCGAAAAAAATCGTCTTGCTCAAGTTATCAAAAGGTAAAATCGGTGACATTAACGCGTATTTGATCGGCATGGTGGTTGTCGGCAAAATTTTGATGGCAGCGCTGGCTCGTGGTGATATGGAAGCGTCAAAACGTGAAGATTTTTATTTGTACATTGATGAATTTCAAAATTTCTTGACCGATTCAATTTCTGCTATTTTATCTGAAGCTCGTAAATACGCCTTGAACTTGATCATCGCGCATCAATACATTGGGCAATTAGTGACGGGTGCCAGCAAAGATACGCAAATTAGAGACGCAATTTTTGGAAACGTCGGTACAAAATGCGTGTTTCGTGTCGGTACAGAAGATGCTGAATTCTTAGCGAAAGAATTTGAACCGATTTTTTCGCAATATGATTTGGTGAATGTTCCCGGTTTGCACATTGCGACGCGTGTTTTGATCGACAACACTGCCTCAAAACCATTTTTGATGAAATTGAATTTTGCCCCTCGACCAACGCAAAAAGAAAAAGAACTGGCGAATATGGTGAAAGAATTATCACGCTACAAATATGGACGTAAACGTGAGTTGATCGAGGCGGAGATTGCAGAGCGCCGTAATTCAAAAGTGAATGACGAAATGGACGATATTGAGCTTTAAGGCTAAAATAAAATGGTTGTGGATAAATAGAAAACAAAATGAATAATCCTGAATTACAAAATGACCATGTGTCATTAACTGCGATGGAGACAAAATTTGCTCTCGCTCGCAAGATGATAAGTAATTTACGAGAAGATCTGTCTAATTTGGAACGGCTTCTTTCAAGCGCCTCCGAAACCGATGGGTCAATGGAAGAATTGGTAACCAGAGTTTCACATCGACCGGATCAAGATACATTTGGCCCAAATGAGGGTAAAATCGTCGAAGGCGTATTTGACGGAGAGCACATGGTTGGTTCTGATGGGAATCAGTATGTCGTTCCGCCAAATTATGCGTCAAAATCAAAATTAGTCGAAGGTGATATTCTCAAGTTAACCATACAGCCAAATGGGACATTTCTATTCAAACAAATTGGCCCGATCGAACGTCAACGCGTGATGGGCATAATTGTTCGTGATGAAATGACCAATGATTTACGCATCATTGCGAATAATAAAAAATATCATGTCCTAACCGCTGCCGTTTCATATCATCGCGGTGATACTGGAGACGAAGCGGTAATACTTATTCCAAAGGCTGCTCCGAGCAAATGGGCGGCTGTTGAAAATATCATTAAACGGACGTAAACATGGCAAATCTCAGCCGAAAATATCGGCCAAAAACCTTTGCTGATATAACCGATCAAGCAGGCGTTAAACAAACGTTATGTTTAGAAGTTGAATCAAATAAAATAGGACACGCCTATTTATTTGGTGGTCCTCGTGGTGTTGGAAAAACAACAGCGGCACGTATTTTTGCAAAAGCCTTAAATTGTGAACGATCGGAAAAAGGCGAACCGTGTAATGTTTGCGCTTCTTGTGTCTCTGCCGATTCTGGTTCAAATTTAGGCATCATCGAAATGGATGCCGCATCAAATAATGGCATTGATACCGTTCGTGAAAATATTATCGAGCACGTTCGCTTTTCACCAAGCGGCACCAAGCGCAAAGTGTATATTTTGGATGAAGCGCATATGATAACTACTGCCGCCTGGAATGCGCTTCTAAAAACTCTTGAAGAACCTCCAGAATATGCGGTTTTTATTTTGATTACGACAGAAATCCATAAAGTACCGGCAACGATTCAAAGTCGTTGCCAACGTTTCAATTTTAAACGCATACCGGATGAACTCTTGTTTGAACGAATACGATTTTTAGCAATGCAAGAAAATTGTGAAATAGACGATCAAGTTATTAAACGCATTGTTTCAAAGTCCGACGGTTGCGTACGTGATGCGGAAAGTTTACTCGGACAATTGATGGTTTTTGGTGAAAAAAAAATAACGGACGATATAGCGGATTTGATTCTGCCCGTTTCCCATTTGCCAATGGCGGCAAAACTATTACAAATATGCGCTACACGTCAACTTGGTAATGCACTTCAATGTATTGCAGAGTTCGAAGAACAGGGGATTCCGCTCGTACCTTTATTTGATGATATCATTCTAGCGATTCGTCAGTTATTATTGGCGGCAGATTCAGTTAGTCATCGTCAAAAACTGGCAAATGGTGATGAAGCGGATCGGTCGCTCGCTTCCATGGTCACAACATACGAAGCGTCTGAATTGGCAGATATGGCATTGTTGTTCATGGAACGCCGTCGAGACGCAAAACAAGGAGCTGATGAACGTTTTTGCATGGAATTAGCAGCCAGTGCCATCGTGCTTGGTTTACTGCCAAGTCAAAAATCCATCACGCCAAGTATTCCTGATATTCCTCCGACACAACCACACACTTCTCCAGTTCAAACGCCTACAATCCGCTTAGCCCATTCCGCACCCAGCGAATTAAATTCAAATACTCCAATAACATCCGCTTCCGATAGTTCTCCGGTTTCTATTGGTTTTGTCCAAGTCAAATGGCAAACATTTCTAAAAACAGTTGATGAAAAAAGTCCTTCATTGACATTTATTTTACGAATTTCACGTCCTTTACGTATTGAAGGAAATACAGTATTCATTCAATTTCAATATCCGTATCACCGTGAAAAAATAATAGGCACATTGAAGACAAAGCAATTGATTGAAGATTGTTTACGTTCGGCTTTGGACTGTCCCAATGTGCGAGTTGATGGCGAAGTCGCAATCCAAGATGAAGAAGGTAAACAAATACGTGAACAAGATACGGTAAATACCTTATTACGTGCTTTTGGAGGCCAAGTGGTGGAAGAAGGAGGTACAGCATGATTGTGAAAAAAAACTATGGAAAAACATCGTTTTATTCCACACTGGCACAATATAATTTCGTACATTCGAAATCCAAAAACTGATTGGAAACCAAAAGTATTGCTTTTGATCTCCGTTATCTACCTCATGTTACCATTTGATTTTGTTCCAGATTTTATTCCAATCGTAGGCTGGCTTGATGATATCGGAATTGTCAGTTTTGCCGCTATGTGGTTTTTAAAACGGGTAACACAACATGAAGAAAAAATACATTCTCAACATGTAGAGATGAAAAAAGAAGATAGTCTAAGGTAATTTGCGATAAGTTTTTGTTTTGAAAAAAATTTGTCGAGCCATATAAAAAAAACCGTGTTGAACGATTTTTTTATGTGGCTCCGAGGCTTGGGCTCGAACCAAGATAGGCAGATTCAGAGTCTGCAGTCCTACCATTAGACGACCTCGGATTAGGAGATTTGTGCGCTGAGTTTACACCCAAAATTGATCATGGTCAAGACTTGTAAAACAATGAAAGATAGATTTATACTCAATATTCTATGATAGAGAAAGTAGAAGTTATTGCTTTGACAGAAAAGTTAATACGGTTTCATTCCACTAAAAATAACCCTGAAGAATTGCATGCATGTGCGGATTTTCTTGAAACATATTTTGCTGATTCAGGTTTTGAAATCCAACGGTTTGAACAGAATGGTATTCCTTCAATCATGGTAACAGAATTTGGAGTAAAAAAACCGAAGGTTTTATTGAATGGTCATTTTGATGTGGTTGAGGGAGATGATGAGCAATTTGTACCAAAACAAGAGGAAGATAAAATATTTGGTCGTGGTGCTTTAGATATGAAAAGTGGCCTTGCCATTATGATGATGTTAATGCGGCAAGCAAAAGAAAAAAAATGGGATCTTGGCTTAATGATGGTTGGTGACGAAGAAGTGGGCGGATTTAATGGAACGGGGTATCTTACAAAACTAGGTTTTGGTGGAGAAATCGTTATTATTCCAGATGGGGGATCAGCCGTGCATCGCATAATCGAAAAAGAAAAAGGAGTATTACGCTTGGTTATGCATGCCAAAGGAGAATCGGCGCATGGTTCAGTGCCGTGGAAAGGAAAAAATGCGATTCAACTTTTAGCAAGTGCTATCACACTCGTTCAAGATGCATTTACTCCTTTAGAAAAACATCCTGAAGATCATTGGGTCACTACGTGCAATATTGGATTGATTGAAGGTGGCGTAGCGGCAAATCAAGTGGCCGCATCAGCGAAAGCGGTTTGCGATATACGTTTTGTAGAAAAGGATACTCCGGAAAAGATTATTGAACGCATGCAAAAAATCATGCCCGAAGGTATTGAAATAGAACACGTCATGACGGTTCCACCAATGACCACGTCTTCAACACATCCGAATGTTGCATTATTTGCAGAGTTTATTTCAGCTTGCGGACGAACGGCAGAATATAGTGTGGCTCATGGATCTTCAGATGGTCGTTTTTTTTCACAACAAGGTTCAAACGTTATTATCTGTCAACCTGATGGAGCAAATCATCATGGTCGAAACGAATGGGTAAGTATACCTAGCATGATGTTATATGCAGAAGTTTTGGAAAAATATGTGACGAGCATCGCAAAAAAAAGTTGATACAAAAATTCCCTCTGTAAAACAGTGGGAATGGAGGTGGGCTTAATAGAAGGTTCACCAGATCGCAAATGCGTTTTGCCCAGTCAACAATGCGATTGATATCTTGATCATTTTTTGATCGGCTGAATGCCGTTCCGAAGACACGTACTTCAACGGTTCCTTGTGGGTTGATACGAATGAGATGCCAACAATTTTTTGGATTAGCATCAAAACCCTGTTCACGTGCCGTATGATAGTAATGATCAGTACTTTCATACTGCGGTGCAAATGGATATTGCGCGACTTGCTGGTAAAGCTTGATTCTCTCTCCACGAGAGCCATCACCCAGTTTACTCAATTCCTCAATATGAGCATTCAAAACATTTGAAATACGCAAAGCCTCTTCCAGGTTCCGCACACCGTAGTGAATATGGGTTCCTGCTATACGCAATGCAGACAATAGTCGCGCCGCATCCAAGGTACTTGAAATTTTTTCATACCTTGGTTCGTCGGGGTAAATGTCTTTCGGCATATCGAGAGGTGCGACTTCAATTGCTTCGAGATGACAACCCATTGTGAGTGCAGCAGTACGACCAAGGGACGAACCACGCCTCAATTCGGCCTCAAGAACCAAAAAGGCTTCGCAAGGAATTGTCCTATCTTCAACCTGGCAGGCTGAAAGCTCGTATGTCCAACGTTTGTTTTTAACGTGTTGCAGAAATTCCGGTGATCGAGGAATTGGTTTTCTGCTGATCCCTTCTGTGATAAAGAATTCGCGTTCAATACCAATCATGCCGCTTTTATTGGCATCGAATATAAAAGAACGACAGAAATCACTAAATCCCATGGTGTTCTCCGTGATGGATATCCTAACGCACATATGTGATTTTGCAAGTAGACGACGCATGATACACTTGAAATATGTCAGCTTCAGAAAAAACATCTTGGGGAAATGTAGCAAATTGGTACGATCAATTGGTAGATGGTCAATCTTCAAATTACCAAAAAGATCTTATATTACCGAATCTTTTGCGGTGCCTTGAACTTAAACCAGAACAGCGATTGCTCGATCTTGCATGTGGCCAAGGTTTTTTTACACGTGCATTTTCGGAAAATGGTGCCCATGTTATGGGGATGGATATTTCAGAAGAACTCATTCAAATCGCAAAAAAAAATGAATCTCAAGCACCAAAAATCATCCCATATATCGTCGGTTCTGCCGAAGACCTATCGGTATTGCCAGCATCGGCACGTTTCGAACTAATTACGATTGTTTTAGCGATACAAAATATTAGCCAGCCTCATTTGGTGTTTAAAGCGTGTTCAGAACGGCTAATGCCGGGAGGTCGATTGGTTTTAGTCTTAAATCATCCGGCTTTCCGCATACCAAAATCGAGTGAATGGGGGTGGGATGATAAAAAACAGGTTCAATATCGACGTATTGAAAGATATTCGAGTGAGTTTTCACAAAAAATGCAGATGCATCCCGGTTCGCAGCCAGAAGTAGTGACATATACCTACCACCGACCATTGCAATATTTTATAAAACATTTGGTACGTGCCGGTTTTGTAGTGAGTAATTTGGAAGAATGGGTTTCACACAAACAGAGCGACTCCGGTCCACGTGCGCTTGCTGAAAATATGGCTCGACGTGAAATACCAATATTTTTATATTTGGAAGCAAAGAAAATATGAAGAAAATCCATCGTTTTATCGGCAAGGTTGAGATTAATGGCGTTATTGCACGTCTTGAGGATGAAGAAGTCGCTCATCATCTTAAGACCGTGTTAAGAATACAATTGGGAGAAGTAATAACCTTGTGCGATGGTAAGGGTTCCGCATGGACTGGTCCTTTGCAAGGAGTTTCTAAGCAAGAAATTGAAATTGAAATTCAACAGACCTATCATGGAGAAGAAGGACTTTTTCGTGATGTCACCATGTATCTCGCTATTTTGAAGAGTGAGCATTTTGATCTTGCGGTTCAAAAAGCCGTAGAGTGTGGTGTTAAAACAATCATTCCTATCATAACCAAACGAACGATCAAGCTCCAGATTAAACCGGAGCGCATCGAACATATTATTCGTGAAGCTTCTGAGCAAAGTGGACGTATGTTTTTACCTTCATTACTCAAAATACAAACGTTTCAAGAAGCGGTAGAGCAATGGAAGGCTTCAGGAGAAAGCGGAATATTTTTTGATGGATCCGGTAAATCAAATATACTTCATGATATAAAGACCAAGGTTTCTTTTTTCATTGGTCCTGAAGGAGGTTGGGAAGATTCAGAAATCGAAACGGCAAAAAAAGAAGGTTTGCATATTTGTCAGCTTGGCAATCTGATACTTCGTTCAGAGACAGCGGCAATAATCGCCAGTTATACCCTCGCACAACAAAAATAAAACAAAATATATGTCAAAATCGCTCATTTCATACGATGCAGAATGCATGCTTGAAACATATACACCGGGAGCTTTAGCTTCAGGAGTTTTTCAAGAAATGCAACCTCGTTTGCAGTACGCAAAAAAACAAGTAATCAATGATTGGAAAAATGGTCATCAAGGTTGGATTGGATGTATAGATGACAGACAAATACATAACAGGATTAAAGCATTGGCGCAAAAAAATAGACGATATAAAACATGTTTGGTTATTGGCATTGGTGGTTCGGATCTTGGTTCGCGTGCAGCATATCAAGCGTTACAGTGTGACGCGGTAGGAATGAAGCTCGAGTTCTTGGGAGCGAATACTGATCCGGATGAAATCGAACAAGTCTTATCAAGATTGAATTTGAAAACAACATTGGTAAATATTATTTCAAAATCGGGAAATACAATAGAACCAATGGTGACATTCGCTATTGTTTGGGAGAGGCTACAAAAGGTAGTAGGAAAAAAAGCAGCTTTACAGATTATTGCAACGACTGATCAGTCAAAGGGGTATTTGCATGATTTCGCAAAGAAGCAAGGCATCGAAATGCTTCCGGTTCCACAAAATATCGGAGGACGTTTTTCTGTTTTAACGTCGGTCGGTTTATTTCCCTTGGCGTGTGCTGGCATATCAATAGAACAAGTAGTAAACGGCGCAAAAAGCATGAGAAATGAAATCTTGAAACAGAAAACAGCAGGAGATGCTGGTCGGTTTGCCGCATTGCATGCAATGGCAATGGTGATGCAACAAAGGAATATTCACGTGTGTATGCCGTATCACTCAAAATTAGAGGGATTTAGTAGATGGTTTCGTCAATTGTGGGCTGAATCGTTGGGTAAGAAATATGACGTGAACGGTTCAATACGCAATATAGGTCCAACGCCAATTGCATCACTGGGCGCAACAGACCAGCATTCTCAAATTCAATTGTACATGGAAGGACCACAGGATAAATGTATAACCTTTATCGAAGTCAAAAACTTCAGTTCTACTCTTAAGGTTCCGACAACCATTAAAGAGTTTCCAGCATTAGGATTTTTATCGGGTGTCCAAGTATCAAAAATCATCCACGCTGAACGTAAAGCGACGTCGCAAGCATTGTCCGAAGCTGGACGACCAAATGGAACCATTATGCTTGAGCGCTTAGATGCTAAAAATATGGGGGCTCTTTTTTTCTTTTTTCAATTCGCAACCGGAATAGTAGGATCATTACTCGACATAAATCCATATGATCAACCGGGTGTAGAAGCGGGGAAAAAAGCAATGTATGCTATACTTCATAAATAATACGTAATACGAATAACTATGCCAGACCAAAAGAAGCCGCAATCACATGTCGGCATCGGTCTCGTCATCGGAGCAGCCGTTGGCGTTGCTACCGGACTTTTTCTCCAAAGTAAAAAGGGGAAAGGTTTAATAAAAGATGCGAGCAAAAAAGTACAAAAGTTTCAAACAAAGCTCATGAAAGAGCTTAAAAATGTAGAAAATTTAACGAAAGATAAGTACGAAGATGTAGTAAATAAAGTGACGGATTATTATGTTGAGACAAAGGAAATTGCTAAAAAAGAAGCTCCAGAGGTTAAAAAAACACTGATGAAAAAATGGACTGAAATCAGTAAACACTTAAAAAATATGTAAAAAACTCCCCGACTTATGTCGGGGAGTTTTTTGTTATTTTTATCTTATCCTTTGCGGCATCCACTAATATGGAATCACCTTCTTTAATCTTACCTTCGACGATTTGCAATGCAAGTTCATCAAGCAATAAATCCTGAATCGCTCGACGTAGAGGACGTGCACCGTATTGTGGATCATAACCCTTGTTTGCAATAAGCGTCTTTGCTTTAGACGTAAAGCGCAATGCAATACGCTTATCGGCTAAGCGTTTAGAAACAGTTTCAAGCTGTAATTCGATAATTTGACTCAATTCTTTCTTCGCAAGTGATTGAAAGATGATGACATCGTCAATTCGATTTAAGAATTCAGGACGAAAATGATCACGCAACATGTCTGTTACTTGTTTGCGAATTTGTTCATCTTTATTATCATTGGTAATTTCTTGGTCTGAAAAACCAATTTCTTGTTTGGTCGTTCCCCATTCCAAAATCTTTTCAGAACCGATATTCGAAGTCATGATGATAATGGTATTTTGAAAAGAAACCGTCCGACCTTTACCATCGGTTAAACGCCCATCATCCAATACTTGTAATAAGGTATTAAAAATATCAGAATGAGCCTTTTCAATTTCATCCAATAGCACGACGGCATATGGACGACGGCGAATTTTTTCCGTCAATTGACCACCCTCATCATATCCAACATATCCTGGAGGAGAGCCAACCATACGAGCCACAGTATGTCTTTCTCCGTATTCACTCATGTCGAGACGGATAACAGCATCCTCATCATCAAACATGGATTGAGCCAGGGCTTTTGCTAATTCTGTTTTACCGACTCCGGTTGGTCCAAGGAATAGAAAAGATCCGATTGGACGTTTGTCTTCACTGATACCGGCTCGAGAACGCCGTAAGGCATTTGAGACAGCTTTAACGGCTTCGTCTTGACCGATAACGCGTTTATGGAGTTCTTCTTCTAGTTTGGCAAGTTTTTCGGTTTCACTTTGTAACATGCGAGAAACGGGGATTCCCGTCCAACGAGCGACCACGCCGGCAATGTCCTCCTCTGTAACGGCATCTTTTAATAATCCACGTTGCCCTTGTAAGTTTTTTAACTTTTTTTCTCCCTCTTGTAATAGTTTGTCGGTTTGCGGCATTTGCGCATAACGTATTTCAGAAACCTTCTCTAAATCACCCTTACGTTCTGCTATTTCTGCTTCACTTTTCAGTTTTTCAATTTGTTTTTTTAGACCGGCATTTGTAGTTAAAACTTCTTTCTCGGCGAGCCACGCAAGTTCCAGATCATGCGCTTTTTCTTGCACTTCAGCTAAATGTTTTTCAATCTCTTTCAAGCGTTCTTTTGATTCCGGATCATCTTCTTTTGAGAGCGCACGTTTTTCAATGTCCAGGCGAGTTTGTTCACGTTTAATACGATCTAATTCATCTGGCATTGATTCAACCTGCATTTTTAAAGCCGCCGCAGCTTCATCAATCAAGTCAACGGCTTTATCAGGCAAATGTCGATCTGTAATATAGCGAGAAGATAAACGAGCAGCAGCAACTAAGGCATTATCGGTAATTCGAATTCCAAAATGAGATTCATATTTATCTTTAATTCCTCGCAAAATAGAAACGGTATCTTCGATCGATGGTTCATCAACATACACAGGTTGAAAACGACGTTCTAAAGCAGGGTCTTTTTCTATGTGTTTTTGATATTCTTTTAAGGTTGTCGCACCGATTGCTCGTAATTCACCACGTGCTAAAGCTGGTTTTAATAAATTCGAAGCATCCATTGTCCCACCTTCACCGGAACTACCAGCGCCGACTAATGTGTGAAGTTCATCAATAAAAAGGATGATCTTTCCATTTGATTTTTCAACTTCCTTAACAATAGTCTTCAGACGTTCTTCAAATTCACCTCGAAATTTTGTCCCGGCAACTAATGATCCTATATCGAGAGTAATGACATCACGATCTTTTAAACTCTCAGGAACATCACCGGCAATGATACGTTGAGCCAATCCTTCAACGATAGCGGTTTTTCCAGTACCTGCTTCACCGATCAAAACCGGATTATTTTTTTTGCGTCGAGTTAATACCTGAATAACACGACGAATTTCTTCGTCTCTACCTATAACCGGATCAAGTTTTTCTTGTCTTGCCAAATCAGTAAGATTTTTGGCATATTTTTCTAACGTTTGATATTTGGTTTCTGGATCTTGACTATCGACCTTCACATTGCCTCGAACATCTTTAAGCGCTTTAAGAATATTATCGGTTGTTATACCTGCTCGATTCAAAATTGCCGCCGCCTCATCATTTCCTTCGCACAAACCGAGGAGGAGGTGTTCTGTCGAAATATACTCATCTTTAAAATGCCGCGCAGCGCGTTCGGCGGCCACCAATGCTCGACTGGTATCTTGAGAAAGATACATTTGACCTGATCCAACTTGACCTCGAGTCTGCATTTTTGACAAATGAACCAATACATTATCTAGCTGACTCCGTAAATCACTGACATCTGTTTGTAATTTTTTGAGTAGAGATGGAACAACTCCACCGTCTTGTTCTAAAAGAGCAGTAAGCAAATGAACAGGCTCAAGTGCCTGTTGTCCATTGGAAAATGCAAGTTGATGGGCAAGTTGTAATGCCTCTTGAGATTTTGTTGTAAAATTTTGGGGCAACATATGATTAGCACTCTAACATACTGAGTGCTAATCGTCAAAATATCCTGTATTAATGTGGTTTTTCAATTAAAAACAACTTGTTGTAATCTGAGTAATCAATCCGAACCGGTCCAAGATCCGTAACCATTGAAACATGTTTTGGTAACTTATTTTCCGCGCAAAGTTCAATTGATGCCAGTTTTCCTTGGGGTGTTTTAACCGTGGTTTTATACAGATCGCAAGAACGAAGGTCGTCATGACTTTTCAAGACCAAGGCATCAGGATTTAAGTTATTAGCATCAAATGCGGTATTGCCGCTAAGTACCTTCTGCAACATGTCAATAAGGTTTTTGGTTTGCGGCTGGTTTGAAAAGTCTTCCCATTTACCGTTTTCTGTCTTCAAGAAGAGTGCATTATCAACAATAATGATATTGAAAGTGCCACCGTCTGTTTGCATGTTCCCGCTTAATCTATTTGGACGAATAAATTGAAACACACCCTTTGATTGACCTTGACTTGTCGACATGTCAAATGATGTCGTGAATGAATTCATCTTTTGAAAATTTGCTAGAATTTCTTGATATTCTTTAGTAATGGCAGCATCAGGATTCGTTTCAGCTGGAAAAAGAAGAACCGATGGATTATTCGAACTTTTGATTGGTTGCTTAGGTTGTGAGGCTGTTTTCACTTCAGGTTTTTTTGAAGAACAACCAAAACCGAAAACGCTCAAAAGAACCAAACCAAAGACAAAAAAACGTGGAAGGCGCGACAACATATGAAAGAATGATACCATGTCGTCATGAATGAAAACATGACCGGTAAAATATCCTTCGTGGCTACACCGATTGGCAATCTGCGGGATATAACATTTCGCGCAATCGAAACGCTTCGTGAGGCTGATATCATTCTCTGTGAAGATACTCGAGTGAGCTCTAAGTTGCTTGCAGCTTTTGAAATTTCTAAGCCACTGATCTCAGTGCATGAGCATTCATCAGATGATAAATTGGATGCTCTTGTACGTGAAGCAAAAGACGGTAAACGGTATGCCTATATTTGTGATGCGGGAACACCTGGAATGAATGATCCTGGAGGTAAATTAGCCGAACGTGCTTTTGCCTCAGGCGTAACAGTTGTACCGATCCCTGGTCCTTCTGCAGTAACTGCGGCGATTTCAAGTTGCGGATTTCCGATGGATGAATTTACGTACCACGGTTTTGCACCGCATAAAAAAGGTCGCAAAAGTTTTTTTGAAGAGATGCTGGCACGTAAGTCGCCATCTATTTTTTTAGAATCAACTCACCGTATCTTAAAAACGCTTGAGCAACTGGAAGAAATTATTGATTCAAATAGATTGATCTATGTTGGTCGTGAATTAACTAAAATGCATGAAACAGTGTATCGTGGAACTATTTCCGAAGTACGACAATCTATCGAAAAAACAAGTACGAAAGGTGAATTTATTGTAATTATTGGTCCAAAGCCAAAAAAATAATATGTTACTCGTCGATATCATTTTGCTTCTCATCTTACTCGGATTCATTGGAGCTGGCGCTAAAGATGGTTTTGTTCATACGCTTGGTCGGCTGGTGGGTGCCGTCATTGGTTTTGTAGTCGCCAAATTATACTATGTAAAGTTTGGCGTTCTCCTTGCTTTGTTCATGCCAACCGCTTGGGCAAATTTTTGTAGTTTTGCGCTGCTTTTTATTTTAATTACGCGACTTTCTGGCTTTTTATTGAAGTTAATCGATGGAGCGATTTCTATTCTTAAAGTATTACCTTTTTTAAAGTCTATCGATAAAATACTTGGTGGAATACTTGGAATGGTAGAAGGCGTGTTGATTATGGGTGGTATTTTCTTTGTCCTTAATGTAATTAAAATTTTACCGAGTGTTGCTCAATGGATAACAGGCTCAAAAGTCGCTTTTTATATTCAAACAGTATTTGAAACCTTGATGGTTGTGTTGCTATGAAGGTAATTGACACTCATTCTCATTTGCATTTTCCGGATTACGATCAAGACCGCGAGTCCTGCTTACTTCGTATGCAAGAAAAGGGGATTGGGACAATTGTCACAGGCACAACATTGAGTACGAGTCATTCGGCGATAACATTTGCTGAAAATCATGAACAAGTTTGGGCTTCGGTTGGGTATCACCCTGAACATTTTTCGAGTTCGTTTGTCTATAAAGGTGAAGAAGATAAGGGAGAATATTCAATCGATTCTTTGCGCAATTTAGCCAAGTCATCAAATAAAGTGATCGCTATCGGTGAAACTGGCTTGGATTTTTTTCGCATCGATGAAGGAATGCAGGTGAATCAAGCAAAACAACGACAAGAACAAGGGTTTCGTGAACAATTGCGACTCGCATCCGAATTGGATCTAACCTTGATCATTCATTGTCGGGATGCCTTTTTGGATATCGTTCGGGTCTTAAGGGAAGAAAAACAAAAAAAACATGAGACACGTACAGTTATTCATTGTTTTACTGGAAATTGGGAGCAGGCAAAACTATTATTAGACCTTGGTTGTTTTTTAAGTTTTTCAGGTATCATCACGTTCCCGTTAAAAAAAACGCAAGATCCGGAGCTTGCCGTCCAACGTGTGATTGAACGTATGCCAATGGATCGTATGCTGGTTGAAACTGATGCGCCATTTTTAGCTCCAGTACCACATCGAGGTCAAAAAAATGAACCATCTTACGTTACATATGTCGTGCAAGAGATCGCAAAAATTCGGAATGTTTCAGAACAAGAAATAATTGAGAATATTCGAAAAAACACCAAGCAGGCTTTTCGGATTTAAAAATTTTGTTCACAGTTGACAGTCTTTTCTGCGTTAGCTAAACTCTTGGCGTCTTTTTATGGCTGAAAAAAGCGACATAAAACAACAAATCTCGAAGTTCGAGGCAATTAGTTTTGTGTGGAAAGTGCTTGTGGCTGTTGCCTTACCGACAACAACCTGCGCGCTGGCCGGAAGATGGGCGGATACAAAGTTTCAGAGTACGCCTTGGTTCACGGCATTAGGACTCCTTGTGTCCCTGGGCTTATCCGGAATGATCGTATTACGCCTCACACACGCTTTTTCACGCCGATGTAAGACCTCTAAACAAACATGAATATCCCAGTTGCTGCCGAAATCATTGGACACATTGGAGCATTTCCTATTACCAATGCCTATTTAAATTCATCGATTGTTACGGTCTTATTCATAATTTTTTCCTTAGTTTTAAATAAACAATTAAAAAAAATTCCAAGTAAGCTCCAAAATGGCTTCGAAGTTATTTTGGAGTTTTTACTTTCGTACTTTGATCGAGTAACTGGTAGTACTGAAAAATCAAAAAAATTTTTGCCCATTGTCGGGACATTGTTTCTTTTTATTCTGTGTTCTAACTGGTTTGGTCTAGTTCCAGGCAATGGAACAATTGGAATTTGGCAATTCGTACATGGAAAACTTGAATTGGTTCCTGTGTTGCGTTCGGCGGGGAGCGATTTAAACTTAACCGTAGCAATGGCTTTATTATCGGTGATCACTTCTCACGTAATCGGGATGATGACACTTGGATTCTTTGTTCATTGGAATAAATTTATCCAAATTGGAACTATTTGGAATGCGATTAAATCAATGAAGCCTGTAGCGATTTTAGTGGCCCTTGTTGAGTTTGTTGTAGGTTTCATCGAGCTTTTTTCTGAAGCCGCAAAAGTTGTTTCTCTTTCCTTGCGTTTGTTCGGAAATATTTTTGCCGGAGAAGTACTCTTGACCGTTATTTCATCATTGATTTCGGTGGCTATTCCACTACCGTTTATGTTTTTGGAACTCATCGTTGGTGTTATTCAAGCAACGGTTTTTTCAATGTTAACCTTGGTGTATCTAACAACAATGACCACAAAGCATGCTTCCCAGGATCACGATACCCGTGATGAAAATGTAAGCGATTACAATGTAGAAATTAAAGCCGCACATTAGGGGTGTTATGGGACTCGATCTCTCTGAGGTCGCGTGCCAGATTTATCCTTAATTTGTTCAAAGGCGACGTTAAACCCAACCCCAAATATCGTCGTCCGGAAAACACAAAATCTATGGATGCAGAGTCCTTAACCATTGTTATGAAAGGTACCACCATGGCCTTGAGCGGTATGTTTCCTGCTCTCGCAATTGGAAAAATTGTGAGTAAAGCCATGGAAGCTATCGGTCGCAATCCTGAAGCGGCTGATAAATTGTTTGTACCAATGTTACTTGGTGCAGCTTTTGCAGAAGCAATTGCAATTTACGGTCTCGTTGTTGTTTTTACCTTGTAATGGCCAGTGTAGAAGTCTATTTTAGAATAAAAATGGACTTCTATCCGAGTCCACTACGGCTTAGTAGTTCTCGAAACGAGGTACATTCTTTTAAAGAAGTACCTAATGGAGAATGAAAAACAAAGAACTCACCTAACTATATGATTGAACCAGTAACTAAAGACGTGCTCGGTGCACTTGGTCTAAATGGAAAGTTGTTCATGGCACAGCTTTTCAATTTCGGTATTGTTCTCTTCGTCATGTGGCGTTTCGTGTATCGTCCATTATTAGCCTTAATGGATAAACGAACGAAAGAAATTCAAGACGGTTTAAAGCATGCGCAAGATGCGAAGGTTCGATTAGCGGACGCGCAAGCGGAAAAAGAACGAATCTTAAAAGATGCGCGTGTAGCAGCTCAAGAGATATTGAAAGAAACTCAAGACAAAGCGGAATCTTTGCGTCAAGAAAAAATGTCTCAGGCAAAAATGGAAATTGAAAAAATAGTATTAGAAACCAAACAACAAATTAAAGAAGAACGTGATGCGGCTTTTGTTGCTTTGAAAGGTGAAATTGGCTCTTTAGTGACGCTGGCTATTGGTAAAGTCGCACAAGGAATGAATACAGAGACTCACAAAAACCTTATTAAAGATGCGATAAATGAGATTAAAACGAGTTAATCGCCAGTATGTCGAAACGTCATCATCAAGATATCGCAACTGCTCTCGTTGATTCGGCAATCGAGGCAAATAATGTATTGCAAATCGTCCGTGATATCGAAGTCATTGAACAACTTTTTTTAGAATCTGCTTCTTTCATTCAGGATTTATCAGAAGTGAGCGTACCCCTACAACTGCGAAAAAATGCTCTGGAAAAAGCCATCGAGAATAAAGTTCATACCTTCGTTCTCAATACAGTCTTGATTCTAATGTCAAAACAGCTACTAACGGATTTTGGCCTCTTCTGTGATACGGTTCGGGCTCTAGTGGCAGAAAAAGCGAATCATCACGAAGTTGAGGTAACATCGGCTATCGAATTGGATGAAAATGAAAAAGTAATAATAAGTAAAAAACTTGAAAAAATGTGGAATGGAACGGTTACTCTTAAAGTAAAAGTCGATGCTTCAATTTTGGGAGGTCTTCAATTCCAATCCGGAACCTGGGTACATGACGCTACGCTCAAAGGAAAAATCCAACAATTACAAAAAACCTTGACCACTACTACTTAAATGAATCATATGCCAGAATCAAATCTCAAAAACGTAACCGCCGCCGCCCAAATCGCTGATCGTTTACGTGAACAAATTAAGAATTTTGAAATTTCCAGCGAAACTGCTGAACGTGGCATCGTGCGAGATGTTGGTGATGGTATTGCATCAATCGCCGGCTTAGCTCATGCAAAATCATTAGAACTGATAAATTTTGAAAGTGGAGCCAAAGGTGTTGTTTTGAACTTAGAGCATGATCGTGTTGGTGCCATGATTTTAGGTGACTGGAAATTTGTTTCAGCCGGTCAAGCTGCACAATCAACAGGAAAAATAATGTCGATCCCGGTTGGTGATGAAATTATAGGTCGTGTTGTAAATCCGCTTGGCGAGGTGATTGATGGACGCCCACAATTTAAAGTAAAAAAAGACATGCCTATTGAGCGAGTGGCTCCGGGTGTCATGACTCGTGAGCCAGTTAATGTACCATTAGCAACTGGAATTAAAGCGATTGATGCCATGATTCCAATTGGTCGTGGTCAGCGCGAATTGATTATTGGTGATCGTCAAACCGGTAAAACGGCAATCGCCATTGATACGATCATTAAACAAAAAGATACGGGAGTTATCTGCGTGTATGTTGCTATCGGACAAAAAGAATCCAAGGTAGCTAAAATTATGCAGAAGTTGAAAGAAACAGGCGCCATGGAACATACGGTCATTGTTATCGCAGGTGCATCTGATCCAGCTTCACTTCAATATATTGCGCCGTATGCCGGTGTTGCAATCGCTGAGTACTTTATGGAAAAAGGAAAAGACGCTCTGGTGGTTTATGATGATTTATCAAAACATGCTTGGGCTTATCGTGAGGTTTCGCTTCTGCTTCGTCGTCCGCCTGGTCGTGAAGCCTATCCGGGTGATGTTTTTTATCTCCATTCTCGTTTATTGGAACGAGCTTGTCGTTTGAATAAAGAAAATGGCGGTGGTTCTATTACGGCTCTACCAATTATTGAAACCCAAGGTGGAGATATTTCGGCCTATATTCCAACAAATGTAATCTCCATTACCGATGGTCAAATTTTTTTGGAAAGCGATTTATTTTACAAGGGCATTCGACCGGCTATTAATGTGGGACTTTCCGTTTCACGTGTTGGAGGATCAGCCCAAACGAAAGCAACCAAAAAAGTAGCCGGTCAATTGCGTTTAGACCTTGCGCAATTTCGTGAGCTCGAAGCTTTTGCTCAATTTGCAACAGATTTGGACGAGACTACAAAAAAACAAATCGAAAGAGGTCGTCGTACGGTTGAGGTTTTAAAACAAGGTCAATATGAGCCGATGTCCATGTCTCACCAAGTTTGTATTCTATATGCCGTAACTCGAGGGTATCTCGACACAATTCCAACAGATAAAGTTAAAGATTGGGAAGCTGGATTCCATGCACATCTTGATTTGCATGCGGAAACGTTAATTACTGAGATTGCCGATAAACGAACGCTTGAACCTGAAATTGAAGAAGGAATAAAAAAAGCGATTGCTGATTGGAATAAAACTTTTTCAGGATAAGTCTATGGCTATCTCACCTCGGCTAATCAAGCGGCGCATACGCTCCATCAGTAACACGCGCAAAATAACACGCGCGATGGAGTTGGTTGCTGCAGCAAAAATGCGTAAAGCCGTACAGATGGCGACTAATTCACGTGATTACTCACGTGCCGCCGAAGCAATCGTGCGCGATATTCGATTACACATTGGTACTATGGCGCATCCGCTTTTAACAGGACGTGTATCGCCAAAAAACAGTATGGTGATCGTTGTAGGTTCAAATCGCGGTCTATGCGGCGGATTTAATACGCATGTTCTAAAAAAGGCGATTGAATTTATACGAGCACGAACTGAATCTCATCTGCGTATTGTTACCGTTGGTCGTCGAACCGAAGCATCAATGAAACGCGTCGGGTTTCCAATTGATGCGGCTTTTGAATCCATGGCCGATGCGCCACACTTTGATAAAACACGACCGATCAGCTTGCTGGCGTATAACGAATTCATGAAAGGAAATATTGATCGGGTATTTCTGGCATTCACGGATTTCAAAAGCGCACTCACTCAAGTTCCAAACATAAAACAAATTCTCCCGATTATTCCGGAAGGCGAACTGAAACAAAATGGAGAAGCTAGCGTTCAAGAGGAAGAAACGAAACCAAATGAAATTGATAGCAATTTCCTTTTCGAGCCAAGTGCCCGCGCGATACTTGATGAGATGTTACCGCGCTTGATAGAAGTTCAGATGTATCAAGCCTTGCTCGAATCATCTGCATCTGAACACGCTTCACGCATGATGGCGATGCGTAATGCATCCGACAATGCCTCAGATATTGTGAAAGAATTAACCTTTTCTTTCAATCAAGCTCGTCAGGCGAGTATTACAAGAGAAATTTCAGAAATCAGTGCCGGTAAAGCCGCTATCGAATAAACAACTATATGCAACACGGAAAAATCACACAAGTTATCGGACCAGTCGTCGATGTCGCTTTCGAGGGACAATTGCCGGCAATATACAATGCCTTAAACATTAAACATGAAGGTAAGATAGTAGTTTTAGAAGTCAATCAACACCTTGGAGGAGGTGAGGTTCGAACAATTGCCATGAGCTCTACTGATGGGTTAATTAGAGGGTTGGAAGTTTTCGATACCGGAGCTCCAATCTCTGTTCCTGTAGGAAAAGAAACATTAGGTCGCATGTTTGATGTGACCGGTTCTCCGATTGATTTAAAAGGCGAAGTGAAAACAAAAAAATCCTTACCGATTCATCGTTCTGCGCCGGATTTTATTGAACAAACGACCAAATCAGAAATTCTTGAAACGGGAATTAAAGTAATTGACTTGATTTGTCCATTTTTGAAAGGTGGAAAGGTTGGTTTATTCGGCGGCGCCGGTGTTGGCAAAACCGTGATCATTATGGAATTGATTCGAAACATTGCCAGTGAACACGGAGGATTTTCAGTTTTCGCCGGTGTTGGTGAACGTTCACGTGAAGGAAAAGATCTCTATCTTGAAATGGAAGAAAGTAAAGTATTGGACAAAACAACCTTGGTTTTCGGACAAATGAATGAACCACCGGGTGCTCGTGCCCGTGTTGCGTTGACCGGCTTAACCATGGCTGAATATTTCCGTGATGAAGAACATCAAGACGTGTTGTTATTTGTGGATAATATCTTTCGTTTCACTCAAGCAGGTTCAGAAGTATCGGCCTTGCTTGGACGTATTCCATCTGCCGTGGGTTATCAACCGACCTTGGCAACAGAAATGGGTGGCTTACAAGAGCGCATTGCTTCTACGACCAAGGGTTCAATTACCTCGGTTCAAGCAGTGTACGTACCTGCTGATGACATGACGGATCCTGCCCCTGCTACAACCTTTAATCATTTGGATTCCACAGTTTCATTAGCTCGGTCATTGTCTGAATTAGGAATTTATCCCGCAGTTGATCCATTAGACTCAAGTTCAACGATCTTGGATCCTCAAATTGTGGGAGATAGACATTACAACGTTGCCCGTGGGGTACAACGTGTTTTGCAGCGTTATAAGGATTTACAAGACATTATCGCGATTCTTGGAATGGAAGAATTGTCCGAAGAAGATAAGAGTGTTGTTGCGCGTGCACGTAAAATTCAAAAATTCTTATCGCAACCTTTTCATGTGGCTGAAATTTTTACAGGTAATCCAGGGAAGTATGTGAAAATTGAAGAAACGATTCGTGGTTTTGAAGAAATTCTAGCTGGGAAACATGATGATAAACCAGAACAGTCTTTTTACATGAAGGGATCGATTGACGAAGTCACCGGCTAAATCCCTTGGGCGAACACTTATGCCATTACATTTTGAATTAGTCACACTTGAACGAACTCTTTTTAAAGAGGAAGCTCTTCAGGTAACGCTTCCAACAACCATGGGAGAAATTACGGTTTTACCGGGACATCAGGCTATAGTAGCATCGCTCATTTCAGGGGTTGCACATCTCAAACGAAAAGATGGGGGAGAAGAAGATATTGCTGTTTCCGGAGGTTTCATCGAGATAAAAGACGACGTAGTCCGAGTTTTAGCTGATACAGCAGAACGAGGAGAAGATTTAGATATTGAAATCATCGAACAGGCTAAAAAGCGTGCTGAAGACATTATGAAAGCAACCGATCGTCGTGATGATAATGCATTTGCAGCCGCAGCCGCCGCTCTTGAGCGTGAATTAGCTCGTTATCGCGTGGCAAATAAACGACGTAGAATACACAAATAGGGTAAGATACGACAATGGAACGACCACTGCGAACATTTACTTGTTTTGGACTTGTCATCCATGGCTTTTCGCTTGTTCAAATTCTGGATGCGATTCAGAAACGAATGGAAACAGGTCAAGCGAGCATGGTGGTAACTACAAACCCAGAAATTTTACTTGCGGCAAAACAACAACCCTCCTATTGGAATATCTTAAGACAAGCCGATTTGCGTCTGGTTGATGGATTTGGTCTTCAACTTGTCGGCTGGTTTAAAGGAGCGCGTCCCACACGAATCACCGGAGTCACTCTCGCTGAAGCGATCTTACAACAAGCCGTTGTCCATCAGTGGAAAATTGGTCTCGTTGGCGGAAAACCTGGTAATGCAGATAAAGCCGCATGGAACATTCGAAAAGACTATCCAAGTCTTACCGTTTACGCTGAACAAGGCGGATCTGTTTCCATGGAAGGCATCATGGATGAGGAAGGAAATGAAGCACTTTTTCGTTTAACGCAACAAGCACCTGATGTCCTACTCATTGCTTTTGGGCATCCAAAACAAGAACAATGGATCGTTAGACACCTAGCAAGTATGCCAAGCGTAAAATTAGCCATAGGTGTTGGAGGAACGTTTGAATATTGGGCTGGCGATGTAAAACGTGCCCCAAAAATACTGCAAAAAATAGGTCTTGAATGGCTTTGGCGCCTTGTGCAGCAACCATCGCGATTTGGAAGAATATGGAATGCCGTTATTCGATTTCCGTGGGCTGCTCTTACTGATGAGCAAAAAGGAATTAAAGAGTTTTAAAATTGGCGTTAAATCTTACATTATTTTTATGGAAGAGTTCATTTTTTCAAACCTTGCTCGGAATTTTTGTTTCAGTTAAGATTTTTCTCATGTCTCAAACTCGTCTTCGTGTGCGTTATGCGCCAAGCCCAACCGGATATCTCCATATCGGAGGACTTCGAACCGCGCTCTACAATGAATTATTAGCCCGCAAACACGGTGGAGATTTTATTTTACGCATTGAAGACACTGATCAAACACGTTTTGTTCCAGGAGCAACTGAAAATCTGTGCAGTTCTCTAAAACGGTGCGGCGTTGAAGCAAATGAAGGTGTATGGATTGATGATCAGGGCAATCTGATTGAACGCGGAGAATACGGTCCATACACTCAATCAAAAAGAAAAGAAAAACATAAGGCCTACGCCGAACAATTAGTCACAATGGGAAAAGCATACCCTTGTTTTTGCACGTCTGAACGTCTGGACAAGCTGCGTGAAGAACAGCAATTGATGAAGCAGCCAACGATGTATGACGGTCACTGTCGAAATGTAGCATCTGATGAAACGCAACGCCGAATTATGGCGGGTGAAACATATGTCATTCGGTTAAAATTACCAAAAGAAGGAAACGTGACAATTGATGATGTGATTCGAGGTCAAGTAACTTTTGACTGGAAACTGATTGATGACCAAGTAATTATCAAATCTGATGGGTTTCCAACCTATCATTTGGCGTCCATGTGTGATGATCACGACATGCAAATCTCACACGTCATTCGTGGCGAAGAATGGCTTTCATCGACCCCAAAACATCTATTCATTTTTTCTAGTTTTGGATGGGAACCGCCTCGCTTTGCTCATTTACCGCTTCTACTGAATCCGGATCGCTCAAAACTGTCCAAACGTCAGGGCGATGTTGCCGTTGAAGATTTCCTAGAAAAAGGATACTTGCCGGAAGCGCTTATAAATTTTGTCGCCATGCTTGGTTGGAACCCAACCGGAGATCGCGAAATTTATGCGCATGATGAATTGCGTTCATTATTCGCTCTTGAAAACGTAAACAAATCTGGTGCTATTTTGAATCTTGAAAAACTTGATTGGATAAATGAACAATATCTACGGGCGCTCTCAGAGAATGCGTATTTAGAACTTGTTCGTCCATTGGCAAAAATTTCAGTGGAAGATCCAGCAATTCTTGATCGCGCCTTATTGTTAATACGTGAACGATTACATCGCTTAAATCAAGTACATGAATGTATTTCACCGCTTTTTCAAGAACCGAATTACAATGAGATTAATTTAACTTGGAAAGCTCAATCGCCAGAAACCGCAAAGGAAATCTTAAATGAAGTACGCAATTTTCTACACGCACAATCCAAATCATTTTGGGAATGGGGAAATCGTACGGCGATAGAACAAACCATAAAAACCTGGATCGCGGAAAAAAAATGGCAAAACGGAGAGGTTTTATGGCCTGTTCGTGTGGCTTTATCGGGACAAGAAAAATCACCAAGTCCGTTTGAATTACTTGAAACTTACGGGAAAGAGATGAGTCTAAAACGACTCGATGCTGCCATTGGCAGTTTATAATGGTATACTTTTATCATGCAGAAACGCCAAATTTTTTTTGCGTTAATTATAGTATGTTTGCTTGGGCAGGCATCATGGCAAAGTAAAGCAGTTTTCGCACAAGATTCAACGGGGATGAAAGGTGATGTTGATCAGCTTGATAAGCAAATTAAAGACAAACGAAGTCGCGTGAACGAGCTTGGGAGTCTGATTGATAAATATCAGGGACGTATTGATGAACAAGAAAAACAGCAATCAACGCTTGAAAACGAAGTTTTGATTTTAGATACACGGATCACAACGAAACAACTCGCTATTCAACAAGCGAAGGAGGAATTAGAGGCTTTACACTTAGAAATTTTGTCTTTAGAAACAAACATTGCAGCACAAAATGATCGCATGATTCGTCAAAAATCGCTTTCAAGCGAACTTGTAAGACGCATTGATCGTGCGGAGCGCGTCCCCATGCATGAAATTTTACTCATCGAACCTTCTTTGTCCGCATTTTTTGATCGTTTAGAAGAAAATCGTCGTTTACAGACTGACTTAATGGAAGCATTGCAGAGAGTGAAATCAATACGCCAAGATCTTGAAAATAGTAAATCTCAAAGAGATAAAAAACGAATAGCTTTAGAAGATCAGAAAAAACGGTTGCGTAAAGAAGAGCTAGCCTTAGAGGCTGAACGTAATTTCAAATCATCTCTCGCAAGTGAAACAAAAAATAAACAAAGCGAGTTTGAACGTGTTTTGTATGAACTTCAGCAACAGCAACAAGGAACTGCGGACGATATTTCAAAACTTGAAAGCAAACTAAAAGATAAACTAGATTCCATTGATGAAGCACTTGCTCGTGGTGACGTATTATTAAATTGGCCAGTAGATCCGTCTAAAGGAATTACAGCAACCTTTCACGACCCGACCTATCCATTCCGTCATTTATTTGAACATCCGGGAACCGATGTGCGTGCATCTGTGGGAACTTCCGTTAAATCGGCTGCTGGTGGATATGTCGCATGGAACAAAAAGGGTCGTATGTACGGCAATTACACCATGGTTGTCCATCCGGGAAATATGGCAACGGTATATGCACATTTATCAAAATTCACAGCTAAACCGGACACCTACGTAGAACGTGGAGACGAAATAGGTCTTTCAGGCGGTCGTCCGGGTGATCCTGGCGCCGGTCTCTCAACGGGTCCGCATTTACATTTTGAAGTTCGAAAAAATGGCATTCCAGTAAATCCGGAAAACTATTTGCCGGATGTAGAGTGATGGTAAGCGTTTAATTCACTCCTTCAATTCTTTTAAAAATTTCTTCAAGTTCTTGCAATGAGTTTACTCGAACTAAAGCCGAACGAATTTCTGTCCAGTCCACATGAGGATTCTCAGATTTCAATTCCTTCTTAAAATAATAGGCGAGATGCTTACGAAATAGTGGCATACCCCTTTCTCCATAACGAGCTAAATGCATACTGACATGTTTTCTCACAACTCGTAACCGTTCAGCCATACTTGGAGGTTCAATCAAATTTCCCACAAGACCCTGTTCAATATGGGTAAAGATCCACGGATTTCCTAAAGCTCCACGACCGATCAGTATACCGTCTGCACCTGAGCGAATTAAAGCCTCTTTAGCTAAGTCAGTTGTTGTGATATCTCCATTAACAAACAAGGGAAGAGTTGTATTTTTTCGAGCTTCGCCAACACGGTCCCAATTGGCTTTACCGCTGTATCCTTGTGCTTTTGTACGACCATGAATTGAAATCAAACTCGCTCCTGCATCTTCAAGAACTTTGACAAATTCTAAACAATCCGTGTCTTTTTCCCAACCTAAGCGAGTCTTGACACTAATCGGAACACGTACCGCCGCTCGCATTTGTTTTATGATGCGCGAAGCTCGTTCAGGATCTCGTATTAAAGATGCACCATTAAAATTTGAAACGATATTATAAACTGGACAACCCATATTGATATCAATTCCGTCGGGTTGATAACGTTCTTCAATGATCCTTGCGGCTTCGGCCATCACTTCCGGATTTGCACCAAATATTTGTTGTACCAGTGGTCTTTCTTTTTCATCAAATCGAGCCATTTCAAGAGTCTTCGGGTTTAATCGAACGACAGCCTCAGCCGAAACCATTTCACGAAATAATAGAGATGCGCCTAATTCTTTAGAAATTAAACAAAAAGGTAAGTCGCTCATATCGGCCATTGGAGCCAAAGCGACCACTGGTTTAGGAAATGAATCCCAATGTATCATGGCGGCGACAATACCAAAAAAAAATAGCCTTGTCGAGAGTACAAGCTATATTTTTTAATTTATTTTATAGTTGGTTAAGCGTTCAACCCAATTCAATAAGGCTTTTCCAAAGATCTCCATACGGGGTTGATGTGTCAATTCAAGTAAGGTCCCATCAGGCGCAACTGCTTTTTTTGCAAATCCAAACAGCATTTGTTCGTGAACAGCAACAAGACCTAGTTCAACACAAACTTGTCTTAATTGTTCAATAGCTCTAATCCCACCGAATGGACCTGAAGAAACTCCAACAAAGCCGACAGGTTTTTTTTCGTATTCATCGTAAGCTCCATCTAAAACCATTTTAACAGCGCCGGGATAACCATGATTATACTCAGGCGAGACAACAACAAAACCATCTGCTCTTGAAGCGATTTCCATCCAGGCTGGGATATCCGTTTCGGTTAACGGATGGTTTTTTAAGATCTCTAGAGCATCGACTAATGTGACTGAGGCTCCTAGTATTTGCAGTTGTGCGGTGATGTATCTCGCAACGCCTTCTGAAGCTCTTCCATGACGCGTTGAGCCAAGTAAAACAACTATATGTGGCATACGAAAAGTAATAACTCTATTTACTAATGGTGAACGAATAACATTTCTCGCCTACCGAATGATTCCAAAAATCAGTACCATTTTTCGGATACATTCCTTCAGATTTTGATAATTCTGCTTGATCAACTCCATCTGTTTTGAATGTCGCACATAATTGGTAAGAATTAGCTCCAGTAATACGGTATGTATATGGTGTATTTGTTTCAGGATCAATTATAGAACTAACAAAAACATCGCTGCGCTGGCGAAGTTCATCTAATGTATTTGGGAGCTTTTTAGTGTCTTTTTGATTGGTATATATCTGATCAATAGCCGAAGAAATTGATTGCAAATCAGAAATACGTTGCTGGTCGATCCGTCGCGCACGTTCTTTTGATGGAGCTCCAGAAATAATCATTCCGCCAATGGCAGTAACGCTTACCATTGTGACAACCCACGTCACAAAAATTTTTCTACCGGAAATGTTCATAGTATTATTTTTTTTCTTCATCTTCAGAACTTCGTAAATCAAGGAGATACCAACCAAAAATACTCCCAGAGATACCGGCAATCGTAAATACCTTCATGACAAAACGTAAGGTCAAGTCACCCTGTAAAAAGGCAAAAACGATAGATATCGTGTCACCAATAATGACGCCGGCCGCAGCAAACAAAGTAATATAGGTTAACCATTTACGAACTTTAGAATTACGTTTATCGGAGTCTCGTTTATTTGATTTTGCAAGAATTGATGAAATCCAAAGATATAAAGGAAAAGCCACAATAAGCGATGCAGTTCCCATACGTAATGCACTCGCAGTTGAATCGTAGACATAATCCAATTGCATAACATCTGGCAGCCAACGATTAATAAACTGAAAGACAATGACACCAAAGCTCCAAGCGCTGATATATAGGGTAAGAAATAACAAAAGATACAAAAAAGCTTCTCGCGCTGATGTATAAGGACGACGCTTCGGTACAGGGATAGGAAAGTCAATATCCACAAAACTGTTCAATGCCTGATGTATTTCGTCGTCTTTCCAACTCGCTTTTAATAAGGCATCGGTTATCTCTTTACGCGAAAGTCCTTTATTAAGCGCTTCTTTAACAAAGGGAAGCAATTCATTGGTCATATAAATATAGAATAGCAGACCATAGCCATAACGGGGAGGTCGTGGCAGAATAAGGCAACCAATCATATGTTGCAAGGTGAATTTGAACTTAAATCGGACTACCGACCATCAGGAGATCAACCACAGGCTATAGAGAGCCTAGTTGATGGTATTAGCAAAAAATTACGTTATCAAACACTGCTGGGAGCAACGGGTACAGGAAAAACCTTTACGATTGCAAATGTGATCCAACAAGTACAGAAACCAACTCTCGTCATTGCGCATAACAAAACCTTGGCAGCACAATTGTGTAATGAATTTCGTGATTTTTTTCCGGATAACGCGGTAGAATATTTTGTTTCCTACTATGATTATTATCAACCGGAAGCATATATCGCTAAAAGCGATACGTATATTGAAAAAGAAGCGATGATTAATCAAGAAATTGATCGTTTGCGTCACAATGCGACACAAGCCTTACTCACACGCCGTGATGTGATCATCTGCGCCTCGGTTTCGTGTATTTATGGTTTGGGTGCTCCTGTTGAGTATCTCAAAAGTGCATTACAAATTGCCATAGGCGATGATATGAAGCGTTCAGATGTTTTATCACGATTAGTTGAGATGCAATTTACCCGTCTTACAAATACGGATTTAGTACGTGGTTCATTTCGAACGACCGGCGCTGTACTCGAAGTTATGCCGGCGAATGAAGAAAAAATCTATCGCATTGAAGCCCCTCGTGGATTTGTAGACGCAATTTTAGTGATGGATCCTGTTACCAAACGCATAATTCGTGAGCAAAAAGACATGTGGTTATTTCCGGCAAAGCATTTTATTACGGATGCAGAGAATCGAGAGCGTGCATTAAAAGCGATTCGTGAAGAATTAAAAGATCGTGTATCTTTTTTTGAAAAACAAGGTAAATTGCTTGAGGCGGATCGTCTTGATCGTAGAACGAAATACGATTTAGAAATGATGGAAAATCTTGGGTATTGTAATGGCATCGAAAATTACTCACGTCATATGTCCGGTCGTCACGCCGGTGAAGCGCCGGATTCATTATTTTCGTATTTTCCGGAAGACTTTCTTCTTGTAGTTGATGAATCTCATGTCACCATTCCGCAGCTCGGTGGTATGTATGAGGGCGACAGATCACGCAAACAAAATTTGATTGACCACGGATTTCGCTTACCTTCGGCAGCAGATAATCGCCCAATGAAGTTTTCAGAGCTTGAAGAAAAATTCAAACAACTTATCATGGTATCAGCAACGCCGTCCCAGTACGAAATGAGTCATTCGCAAAAAATTGTTGAGCAAATCATTCGTCCGACGGGTTTAATTGATCCTGAGGTGATCATTCGTCCGATTACACCAACTATACCAACGAAGTGTGTGAGAAAAAATGAACACGACCGTATCACCGATCTTGGCTTATCTCAAGTTGATGATGCAATTTTACGCATTGAAGAAGTAACAAAGCGGGGAGATCGAGTCCTTGTGACTACTTTGACAAAAAAGATGGCAGAAGATTTATCAAATTTTTTGAAAGAAAAAGGAATGAAGTCACGCTACCTGCATTCTGATATAGATACCATTGAACGACTTGAAATTTTATCGGATTTCCGTCGCGGAAATTATGATGTGGTTGTTGGTGTGAACTTACTTCGTGAAGGACTTGATTTACCAGAAGTTGCCCTTGTTTGTATTTTAGATGCCGACAAAGAAGGTTTTCTTCGTTCAGAAACATCTTTAATCCAAACAATCGGTCGTGCGGCACGTAATGTAAGAGGTCAAGTCGTATTGTATGCCGACAATATGACTGAATCGATGCGTAAAGCCATTGCTGAAACTGAACGTCGTCGGACAAAGCAAATAGCATACAATAAGGAACATGGCATTACTCCAAAAACCATCATTAAAGAAGTAAAAGACATAAGAAAAGAACTTGGTTTAGAAGGAGGCTCGAGCGATGAAAAAAATATCAAAGAAATTTTGAAACTGGAATTAACAGCTGAAACTCATGATTTAAAGCAAGTCGTTAAACAAAAGACAACTGAAATGAAACAAGCGGCTCAAGATTTACAATTTGAGTTAGCCGCTATTTTACGTGATGAAATCGGTATTTTAAATAAAGAATTAAAAAACCGAGATAAAGAAATAAAGAAATCAGAAAGTTCGCCAAAAAAACCACGTGGAACACGACACGGAAGAACTCGTTAAAGAACGTAATTTGCCGCGAAACATGAGTCATGGCAAGATTTGAATATGGACGCCGTAACAGATATCAAATCACGTCTTGATGTCGTAGATATCGTGAGTGAATATGCCGTTTTAAAACCGGCAGGTTCTGGCAGTTTTAAGACGAATTGTCCGTTTCATCAAGAAAAAACACCCAGTTTTTATGTAAACCGTCCGCGTCAATCATGGCATTGTTTTGGTTGTGATCTTGGAGGAGATCTCATTGCGTTTGTTCAAAAAATTGAAGGATTAGATTTTCCCGAAACTCTCGCAATCCTGGCACAAAAAGCAGGTATTGAATTACCTCAATTTGACCCACAGCTATCAAGCGATAAAAAACGCATGTATGACATCAATGAACTTGCGTCTAAATTTTATCGTTCGTATTTATTGCAATCTCCGGAAGCTGAAATTGCTCGAGCCTATGCCACCAAACGCAATATTGATGATCTAACCGGAGATTTATGGGGAATTGGATATGCGCCTGAGTCCTGGGATGCACTTGGAACAGCACTGAAACAAAAAGATATTACTGAAAATGAACTTATTCAAGCGGGACTATGCCAAAAAAGAGAAAAAGGAAATGGCATATATGACCGATTTCGTGGTCGTCTCATGTTTACCATTCGTGATGTCCACGGGAACATAATCGGTTTTACTGGGCGAATACTTACCGAAACAAAAGAACAACCAAAATACGTAAATACACCTGAAACGCTCGTATACAAAAAAAGCCACGTACTTTACGGTTTAGATAAAGCAAAAGGAGAAATTAAAAAACAGAATAAAGCAGTTATCGTTGAAGGGAATATGGACGTGTTGTCTTCACATCGGAGTAACATAAATCTTGTTGTTGCGGCATCGGGTACGGCACTGACTGCCGAACAGTTGCAGCTTTTAAAGCGTTTTACCAAAAACCTCTATATCGCATTTGATGCCGATAATGCTGGGAGCGCCGCAACATTACGAGGTTTGGATTTGGCACGACAACAAGAGTTCGATGTTCGTATCATTACTATTCCGTCTGAACAGGGAAAAGATGCTGATGATCTCGTTCGCAAAGATCCGAAATTGTGGACCGATGCTATCGCAAAAGCAATTCCCATAATGGATTGGGTTTATCGACATATTTTTCGTGACAAGGATACGACTAGACCGGAAAATAAAAAACAAATTGTCACCGAACTTGCTCCTGAATTACTGCGTATTCCAAATCCGGTTGAACGAGATGCGTGGATCAAACGTGTAACAAACGATTTAGAAATTTCAGAAGAATCAATTCGAGAAGCATTGAGGATTCAAACAGTAACGCAAAAAAACAACAATTTTAAAACAAATATCGAGAAAAATAATAAAATAGATACAAGAGAAACTGTAACAACGACGACCGTTGCTAAAGTTCGAACTCGTGAAGATGAACTCACCGATCAGCTTGATGCATTGATCTATCTTCAACCGAGTTTTCAAACACTTGCCGAGAATGTTTTAGGAGCGTATGATGCACCACGTTCGTCGGATCATGATCGTTTAAATTATCTTGCGGCCTTTGCAGACCGTGAGTTCCAAGACCAGTCAGTCACAATTCTCCGACGAGAGTTTGACCTCACGAGTGACGCATTACGCAAACTACGCGTAAATAAACACCGTATGGAATTGGAAGTACAGATGCGTGACGCTGAAATAGCGGGCGATGAAAATCGTATACGCGAACTCCTCACGCAGTTTAACAACTTGAACTAAATTTTTTATTTTATCTGTCCCATTCCGATGGCTCTTCCTTGATGAAGAACTCCTGTCGATTAGGGATAGACTCCCAGGCCTATGGCCATATCCAAAAAAAAGATTGCCCCTCGTACAGCCATGAAAAAAAAACCAGTCAAAGTTCTTCCGAAAAAACAGGTTAAGACCATTAAAAAACCAAATCCAATTGCAAAAAAGAAAGAACAGGTAAAGACTGTAAAACCAGCACCATATATAAAGTCTGAACCACCATCAACCGAAGCGCTTGATAAATTATTTGATAAAGCTCGTACTCGAAGTTTCCTTACTGAGCAGGAAGTATTATTCGTTTTTCCAGAAGTAGAAGACTATATTTCAACTTTTGAAGCTTTTATCGATCGTCTTGATTCAGCGGGGTTACTTATAGTCGATGCCAAGGATGGAATTCTTGGTCGCTCTCAGGAAAGAACTCAAATTCTTCAAGGTCTTCACAGCACGGATGAGCGTCGTCCAAAAATGGATCCATTCGACTTAACCGTTGAATCAATTCAAATGTATTTGCGTGAAATCGGCAAAATTCCTTTATTAACCGCGGAAGAAGAAATTGCACTTGCAAAACGGAAGGAACGTGGCGAAAAAGAAGCTGAAAAACGTTTGATAGAAGCGAATCTTCGCTTGGTGGTATCTATCGCAAAAAAATTCACCGGTAAATCATTGTCGCTTCTTGATTTAATTCAAGAAGGAAATATCGGCTTGTTCAGAGCCGTCAAAAAATTTGAATACCGCAAGGGTTTTAAATTCTCCACCTATGCGACATGGTGGATACGCCAAGCAATTACACGCGCACTGGCGGATCAAAGCCGCACAATTCGTATTCCTGTTCACATGGTTGAAACTATTAATAAATTCCAACAGATCGAACGTCAGCTCATTCAAGACCTTGGTCGCGAACCTTTGCCAGAAGAAATTGCGGCTGAAATGGGGGAAGAACTCGACAAAGTTCGTCATATTATAAAAATCTCACAAGACACAGTTTCACTTGAAACTTCCGTCGGCGATGACGATGAAGACTCAACCCTCGAAGACTTTATCGAAGATGTAAAAAATGTAACCCCTGATCGTTCCGCAGCACTTCAAATCTTGCACGATAATGTTTCAAACATTATCAAAGATTTAAGCCCACGTGAGCAAAAAATTCTTGAAATGCGCTTTGGCTTGGTGGATGGCGTAAGCCATACGCTCGAAGAAGTGGGGAAGGAATTTGATGTCACTCGAGAACGTATTCGTCAGATTGAAGCAAAGGCGATTGAAAAGATCCAGCAGCATCATCTCATTAAAAAATTAGTTGATTATTAATATCAAAAAATCTCCCTCTGGGAGGTTTTTTGATATACGGGTATAAAGTAAAATTCATCATCTTGACGCATAGTATATGACTGGGTAGACTACCCCCACATTGAAGAATTGATTCAATGAAAATATTCCGAGGTAGCTCAGTGGTAGAGCAGTTGACTGTTAATCAATTGGTCGTGGGTTCGAGCCCCACCCTCGGAGCCATGTGAGACAGTGTCCATCGATCCGGACACTGTTGCTCAAAAAGCCATCACACACGTGGTGGTTTTTTGATGAAATTTTTAAAAATAACGGTGGTCCTCAAATCCATTTCAAAGGTACTTTAAAAAAAATATTTGTGACAAAAGATAAAAAACATAAATGTTGAAATGTTTCATTTACTTCGTTCCAAACATTCAAAGAGCCGTTTATTTTATAAAAAAGTGCTCATATTTTGATTGGATTGGTTGGTTAAAGTGTCGATTTTGAAGTTTTAAAGATTTCTGCTAACCTAAAAGTGCTTAGCTGTGTAAATTTTACATAACTGAGTAGGAGTACCGAACCATGTCCAATCATGAAAAAGAATCCTCCACGGTGGTCAATTCTGTGGTTCTCAACTGCGGCGTTCAGGGCTGTTGCCCCACGCTCAATCGCCTCGAAGGGGGCGATATTGAGATCGTGGGCGATGACGGACAAAAGGTCCGTTTGAATGCGCAACAAAGGGTGCAGCTCAAGGATGAGCTCGCCAAAGACTGATCGCAGTTACGCGACCAGCCACTATTTTTAAAAGGGTTGAATCCTCTCATGCAGGAAACAACCCTTTTTACTAAAAGGAGAATCTTCACATGAAAACATCAAGGTATTTGTGTCTTAGAGAACGTGGCCCCACCGTAGTTCTGTTCCATGAACTCCATCCGGTCCCAATTTACATCAAAAAGTCAGATTGGGATGAGTTCCAAGGCGACATGACGCGTTATTTCGATTGGATAGATGACCTCATGAAAGAGGGTCTTCTAATAGAAACCGATCTTGTTGATGATCAAGCGTATGTGGATGCAAAAAAGATGGCACAGGAATCACTTTCCGTGCCGCGCATCCTCTACCTGATTCTTGCGCAAGGCTGCAACTTCTCCTGCGGTTATTGCCCGATCCCGCGTCTTTCGGAGGCAGAACGCTCCAAGTGCCTGTCTAAAGAGGATGCGTGTGCCGGTCTAGATCTTTGGGAAAAACACGTCAAAGAGAGTAACGCAGATGAGAACTACATCATCTTCTACGGGGGCGAACCTCTTCTAAACAAAGAGACCTTCTGCTTCTGTCTAGAAGAAATCGCTCGTCGAAAATCAAACGGAAGCCTACCCGTAGGCACGGCTATGATGCTGGCGACAAATGGCACGCTTCTCGACGAGAATCTCATGTCGTTGTGTAGAACGCACGACGTGTTGGTAGCGCTGGGAGTTGACGGACCTAAGTCACGCAACGACAAATTGCGTGTCTACGCAACGAACGGCAACGGCACTTATGATGACATTCTTGCGAAGCTAAAAATGCTTCAGGTGCATGGAGTGCGGACAGCTGTTTCAACTAGTCTCACGCCCCACGTCCTAGGGAGCCTCCAAGAACTGGATAAGCTCTTGCAAGAAGTCGGAGTAACGAAGTACGGAATCAACTTCCTGAAAGGGAAGGGACTTATCGATATGGTCTCGGAAGAGAACCGTATGAGCTTCGTTAACGCTTCTGTTGAGGAAATTATCAACCGATACCGTTCAACGGGGGACGCCTCCTACGAATACCAGGTCGAAAAAAAGATCAGGGCATTCAAAGAAAGGGCATTTTTCCCAATAGATTGCACATGCTATGGCAATCAACTCGTCATTCGAGCTGATGGCGGAGTAAGCAACTGCCCCTTCTACGATGCGAAGCTGGGTCATGTAGCACTCTTGCCAGAGAGCTTCCGAATTTCTCAAACGAAAGTCGTTGAGGAGTGGCGAAAACGGTCACCCCTCGAAGACCCTAGTTTTAAAGACGAAGACGGAAAGGCTCTTGCAGGTAACGGATGCGCATGGAGCAGTATCGATGCGTATGGTAACCCGTGGCATACAGATGAGGCTGCAAAACAGTTCTCATTGACCATGTTTGAAATCGCTCTGTGGCTTGAAGCACCGAACGAGGAGAAGAACACATGAGACCACCGTTCATTGGCATAATCGGCGGATCCGGCATGGAGGACAAGGAGATCTTCCATAGCAACACAAAAACGCATCGAATCGAGACACCCTACGGGAACCCTTCAGATGTTGTTCTTACCGGAAAGATTGGTGGCATCAAAGCCGCCTTTTTGCCTCGGCATGGAACCAAGCACCAACTTGCGCCCAGCAAGATCCCATATAAAGCAAATATCTGGGCTCTAAGGTCGCTAGGAGTTCAATTCATCATTGGGACTTGCATCGTAGGCAGTCTCAAAAAGAAAATCGAGCCCGGTTCATTCGTTGTACTAGACCAGTTCGTCAACCTGACGCATGGACGAGATCACGAGTGCATTGAGAAAGATGGCTCATTTCTTCATCTACCCATGGGCGAACCATATTGCGCCGTTACACGCGATTTGGTCATCCAAGGGTTGAAAGAAACGAACCGACGAGTTCAAAGAAAGGGAACCGTCGTTGTCATCCAAGGTCCACGCTTTTCGACAAAAGCGGAAAGTCGTTTCTTCATGAGACAAAAATGGGATGTAGTCAACATGACACAATACCCTGAATGCCTCTTCGCTCGGGAACTAGGTGTATGCTATGCAGCATTCGCTTCAGTCACCGATTACGATGTGGGCACCGAACAGACGATGAGCATGGATCCGTCCGATCTTTCGAAGGTACTAAAAGTGTTTCATAAGAACACAGAGAAGACGATTAAAGCACTTCAAAACATGGTCACAGGAGCAGGTAAACTTACCTGTGGCTGTGCAGCTAGCCGCATCAGAGAATACTACAACCAAAGTGACAACAAATTATATGCTAAACGTAGAAAAGCTAATGAAGTCATATCAAGGGAACGTTGTCGTTCAAGATGCAACGTTTAATCTTGGTGATGGTCAACATGCTGCCCTCGTTGGCTATAACGGAACCGGTAAGTCAACTATTCTGAAAATGCTTGCAGGTGTCGAAAAACCAGACTCCGGAACAATATCGCTCGGAGTGAGCCAAACCATTGGTTATCTCCTACAAGACACAAGTCAGCACATTAATGTAACTGTCATGGAGTATCTTCGTGGCGAAACAGGGATCAGTGCAATTGAGCAAAAACTGGAAGAACTTTCGAAAGATCTGTCTCATCAGGAACAGCTCATGCATTACGGGGATCTCCAAGATCGCTTCGAAAGATGCGGTGGGTACAACTTCGTGCATCGTGCTGAAACAATGCTCGAAGGACTTGGAATTGGGCGCGATTCAATGCTCCATCCCATGTCAAACCTGAGTAGTGGACAAAAACACAAAGTAGGACTTGTCGCCATCCTTTTGCGTGACGACGACATCCTGCTCCTGGATGAGCCGACAAACAACTTGGATCTCCCGGCAATCATCTGGCTCGAGCAGTATCTCAAAAAATCTTCTCGAACCATCCTTTTCGTTTCGCATGACAGACGGTTCATCGATCAAATCGCGACAAAAATCGTCGTTCTTGATTGGATTAAGCGCACGACAAGCGTTACCAACGGGAACTACTCTTCCTATCTCGAACAACGAGAAAGAATAATGGAGAATCAAGCTGCAGCTCACGACAGACAGCAGAAAGAAATCGCTGGTCTTGAACGTCGTGTGGAAACTCTTCGAGTTAAAGCCCTACGTGGTTCTAGCTGGAGAGGGACTGATAACGACAAGTTTCTTCGTGGGTTCAAACGTGACCGGGCGGCAGGCTCAGGGCGTCGTGCGGCTGCGATGGAAAAACGAATCGAGCAGATTAAACGCATCGAACGTCCGACATTTCGTGATCGGCTACATATTGAGGTTGACCTAGAAGTGCTTCATGGGAGCGCTGACATAAATCTCGATAATGTTGTAGCTGGTTATCCGAACGGATACACCACGGCACCTATCTCATTGAACATTCCCTTTGGCGAACGTGTCAATATTCTTGGTACAAATGGTGCAGGAAAATCAACTCTCCTCAAAACCATGTGCGGAATCCTGAAACCTCTGACTGGGGAAGTTAAACCCGGACCGGGTGTATTGATGGGGAACATGCTGCAGGAACATGAATCTCTTCCTCGAAATGCTTCGGCTATCGATTTTTTGATGGAACGATGCAAAATCGAAGAAGTAAACGCCTTCCAGCTGCTAAACCACTTCTCCATCCTTCCTAAAGATCGCGCTCGGGAACCAATAAAAAACTTGAGTCCCGGAGCCAGGGCTAGACTTCTGATTGGCTTGTTTGCTGAACAGAAAAAAAACGTTCTAGTTCTCGATGAACCGACGAATCATCTCGATCTCGAAGCGAGTGAGGCTTTGGAAGAGGTTCTCGCAAACTTCGAGGGCACGATCATACTAGTTTCTCATGACCGATACTTTCTTGAACGAATCGGTTTTGACCGAATTCTTCTTCTAAATCATCGGGAGCTGAGAGAATTGGATGATGTCGAAGAGTATCTTAGAACCGCAGAAGAGCGGGCCCAGAAACTCATTCGTTCACTCTAATAGTTGTGTCAGGTGCAACTTCATCAACCTCAAACTGGCAACCTGACTGCCAGCATCTCTTTTATCCTCTACATCTAATTAGGGTGTCGGAGAGTTGCTAAACAAGAATAAGGGAACTTCGGTATTCGCAATGAATAGTAATGCACTCAACAACTAACAATTAGTAATAAAATGTCCTTCTGAAAGAAAGCTATAACCAGAATATTCACCACGATCATCGCCTCTGAAATTATAAAAACCTCAACAAAAATGCTAGTATTTTATAAAGTTACGTTGATTCTCTAAGGTGAATCCTATAGGATAATTTATAAAAGAAATTATTGACAAAGTAAGATAAAATACTAAAAAATGGTACAATCAGATTGTATTTGTAATTAACTAAGGATAAAAGCAATGACCCTAAAAATAGTTTCTCTATTTACAGGGGCTGGAGGCTTGGACCTTGGTTTTGAAAATGCTGGTTTTACCACAATTTGGGCAAACGAGTATGACAAGACTATTTGGGAAACCTTTCAGCTCAACTTTCAACATACAAAATTAGACAAACGTAGCATAACAGATGTTAGTGCCGATGAAATACCGGAAGCTGACGGTATAGTCGGGGGTCCGCCTTGTCAGAGTTGGAGCGAGGCTGGGGCTGGTCGTGGTATAGCCGATAATCGTGGACAATTGTTTAACGATTATATTCGCATTCTTAAAGTTAAACAGCCTAAGTTCTTTTTAGTGGAAAATGTATCTGGCATATTAGCACCAAAACATGCCGATAGTTTTAATGGCTTTCTTAAAGATTTTGAAAGTGCTGGCTACAATATTAGCTGGAAACTTGTAAACGCAAACGATTATGGAGTTCCGGAAGATAGATTACGTGTAATTATCGTTGGTTATAGAAAAGACTTTAACAAAACCTTTTCTTTTCCAAAGATTAAGAAAAAAAGGCCAACACTTCAAGATGCGATTAGTGATTTGCCGGAGGCGATGCCAGCCTTAGAAAAAAATAAAACGAATGGCAAGCTAGACATTGATAATCACGAATATATGATTGGTGGTTTTTCGTCCATATTCATGTCTCGTAATCGTGTGCGTGCTTGGGACGAGCCGTCATTTACTATTCAGGCTGGTGGTCGTCAAGCACCGCTACACCCTAAAGCCCCAAAGATGGTTAAAGTAGAAAAGAACAAACAAATTTTTGTAGAAGGTAAAGAACATCTGTATAGAAGATTGAGCGTTCGTGAATGTGCTAGGATTCAAACTTTTCCAGACACATACAAGTTTTTATACAAAGATGTTGCAAATGGCTACAAAATGATTGGCAATGCCGTACCCATCAAACTAGCACAAGCGATCGCTGAACAAATAAAAGAGGAATTGAAAGACGTATGGTCAATAGCAGAAGTACAATCAACTCAACTATCAGAGGCAAAGCTTACGAATACGCCAGCATTATCGCTCTCGTAGAAATCGTTCAATCAATCAGACCCATTGAAATTATAGAAAACTCAAGTCTTGATATAGCTCGCAATAGGTACCTCAATGGTATTACAGATACAGAGCGCGGAGATATGCTCGCCTCTGCAAAAGCTGGTGTAAACGCCATTATTAAAATGGAACCTAAAATTATTGAGGACGGTACCAACCCCATAACAGTGTCTATTCAACCTGATAGTGTCGCTGGGTCTGGAGATATCAGAGATGTTCTCATTATTCGTCATGATATCAAGTGGGAAATTGGAATATCCGTAAAGCACAATCACGAAGCATTGAAACATTCTCGCTTAAGTAAAAAGATAGATTTTGGTAATGCATGGTATGGAATACCAGTGACAAAGCAGTATTTTGATGAGATTTCGTTACTATTTACGAAACTTCAAAACCTAAAAACACAAGGTGTTAAATGGCGTGATGTACCCAACAAAGAACAAAGTGTATATATCCCAGTTCTAAATGCCTTTATGGGCGAATTACAGCGTGCTTACACTAATCATAATGATAATGTTACTACTGGCTTGATTAAATATTTGCTTGGCAGTAATGGGTATGATTATTACAAGGTAATACACCACAACAATCACACCGCTAAAGTAATTCCTTACAATATCTACGGCTTACTTAATCAAGCGAGCGACACTAAAGCACCAGATACTTTAATTCCGACCATAACCCTGCCTACGAGGATTATAGAATTAGCCTTCAAGGATAATTCAAAAGCAACGGTACATCTAACAATGGATAATGGTTGGGCTATATCTTTCAGGATACACAATGCCAGCAGTAAAGTTGAACCCAGCTTAAAGTTCGATATTCAATTATTAGGGCAACCGTCTAGCTTGTTTTTTATAGATATTGCGTGGTAAAAACCAAGACGATAAAAAAGGAAATATATTTTTAAAATTAAGATTAATATTTTTTCTTTTTAATACATTTTATACATGCACATCCATAAGGCTTGATAAATGCATCAAAATATTCCTTTCCATAATCATAAGTGATCTCTTCGCCAGCCTTAATTCTTTTTAGCGAATAAATATAAATACGATCTTTAGAAATACGCACTTCAGAATTTGGTTTACAAGCATGGTTAACATATCTTGCGGTATTCTTGCGTGTACTACCCAAAATCGTTTTCCCGTTTCCCAATTCAAATAAATATCGTCCACCAACCATGCTAGCGTTTTCATCTGAAACCACTTTACCCCAATATTCGATAATGAAAGATCGAGCGGGGATAGGGTGAATAGCAAAAATTCCAAAACCTGTTGCACTACGACCAACGCGAAGCTCATGAATAGGAGGTCTGGGAAATGGATAAGGCATAACGTAATAGATTACAAGTATACACAATTCAAGTAAGGCATGCTGTAATGAAAGTCGTAACACATTTTTAACGTTCTGTTTGTTCGCTTAAAAAATTGCAGTGTCAATACTGTTTGTCATTTTAGATATTTCCAAGTAAGCTTTCAGCAAATATATGCCAGGCGAAGGTCTCAGTAATATTCATATCGACGGAGAAAAACTGCTTGTTCTAGAAGATGTTTTAGGAATAGAAAAGGCTAAGTCACTTGCGAATGAATACAAAGTAAAAGCATTTGGTTTGCTTGCCGGATTATTAAGTCGCCCTAAACCGGAGGATATCGACATCGTCTACGAAGAAAAGCGTTATGACGCTTTTTGGCGAGTCCTTGGCAATTCATCTTTTGAATATAAACGTCGTAAAACATACCGTGTGCCGGTTGAAAGCATGGTAAAAAACATTGAAATTCTTCAAACAAATTTTAGCGCAGGTTCAAGTGCAAGCTTTGAACTCGAAGGAATTGAGCATTGTCAGGAGCAATATCGTGAAGAACTTATAGTAAATGCGCAAACAGGGGAGAATGGCGATTTTGCTAGATATCTTTCTCGTCCAAGCCATCAAGTTTCAACGACTGAGGAAATTACACAAGACGGAACCCCGATTGTCGCCCTTGAAGCGAAGCCGGCATTTTTGGTACGCAAAGTTGTAAATTCTCTCATTAAACCGTTTCAAGCTGACCAAATTCTTGATGAACAAATAGGAATTTCAGAACTAGCTCTCTATTTTATCCCAATTTACACATTTGAATTCCACTGGAAAACGAAAGATAAACGCATAACAATTTCATATGATGGGACAACAGGAGAACTTCGACCTCAAGCAAATAAAATCACGGAACGTTTACGTAAATCTTTTTCCAATGATGAAATTTTTGAATTTGGAAAAGAGGTAGCCAATTTTGTACCGGGTGGAGGATTAGCGATGATGGTTGGAAAAAAAGCCATAGAACTGACAAAAAAAGATTCCTAATGTTTCACACTTGACAATGAATGAAAATTAGGCTATTTTGGATAGATTCTCTATGAACTACCCACCACGATCCGAACGCTCTAATAGCTGGAAAAAACCTTCTCGCTTCAGTGGATCAAATTCATATAATAAAGGTGGTTTTGATCGAAATAAAGATCGACCGATGTTTAAGGCTGTTTGCAGCAACTGCGGTTCGCGTTGTGAAGTGCCTTTCAAACCAAATGAAAAAAAACCGGTTCTCTGCAGTGATTGCTTTAAAAAAGACGATTCCGGTTTTTCAAAAATGGGCGATAAAAACGTAGATCGCACACAATTCGGAGATACTGACCGTGGTAAATATCAAAATAAACGCAGATTTAATGATGAAAGAGCAGGTTTTGAAGTTGACTGCGATGACTGCGGTGTTCGTACGACAGTCCCATTCAAACCAAACGGAAAAAAGCTCGTCTTTTGTCGTGACTGTTTTGATGGGAATAACAACAATGAAGATTCACCAAAGCGTCAAATTAAGGTGAGAGAGAATATTGGGAACGATATGCGGATCATGGACCAATTAAAAGCAATCAATCTCAAACTGGACACTCTGATGAAATTGGCAAATAAACAAAATCCACCGGACGAGCTGGATACAATCCTCGAATAATAAAAATCCCCATTTGGGGATTTTTATTATTTTGATTAATCTACGCCTAAAATGATGTACTCGATTGTTTGTTCAGGTGCTTCAACAGACACCTTGTCACCTATTTTCGTGTCCAATAAGGCACGCCCTAAAGGTGATTGATGTGAAATACGTCCTGCGGCTGGTTGTGTTTCTTGCGTTCCCACAATGGTGTATTTGCGTTCTTTACCGTTTACTAAAACTGTCACCAAAGAACCGATCTGAACACGACCATCATGAGAAGCACCGTGTTGAATTTCTACGACATTCTTTAACCGTTGCTTTAATGAAAAGATGCGACCTTCAATTCGACCAAGGCGTGCCTTGGCATCTGAATATTCCGCATTCTCGGATAAGTCACCTTTTGCTAAGGCTGCTGATAAATCTTCAATTATCAAAGGTTTTTGTCTTTTTTCTAAATCTTCAATAGTATCCTGCAAACGACGTATCCCATCCTGTGTCAAATACGTTACGGCTTCAGGTTCATGAATTTTAAGTAATTGCGCACGACGTTTCGGTACTTGCATAGATAAACTACTCTATACCACGATGCTATACTGCATTCAATACGATGAAACGATGTGTAATACGTATTTTTTCACATGACATTCTTGCCATGAGCTTTTTTTTAACGGGTTGCGGAAAAATTGATGTGAAAAACTCAAAAGCTACTTCTGTGATGACACAAGCACCACATATTGAAGCCTGTAACGTTTTTACACCGAATATGGCAAAAGAATTACTTGGTGAAAACATTGTACCGACAGTTTCAAAAACGATTCACAGTGACAAATTCGGTTCAACGATATCAAGTTGCGAATACAATACTTCTGTAATTACTTCGAAAAAAAATGTAAAAATGACTTTACTTATTTATTATGTTAAAAATATCGAAGAGTCTGAACGTGTTTTTCGAGATGCTAAAGATCAATCAAATAAATTAGCGGGTATCGAAGTAGAGTCCATTAACGACATTGGCGATGAAGCGTATTGGTCTGGCGGAAAATTAAATCAACTTAATGTTCGTAATAAAAATGGCTGGTTTATCATTAGTAGCGATCAATCTCACGTGGATCAAAAAATTATGGCACTGAATATCGCTAAACGGATATTCTCAAAATAATGCTACTCCTATATCGCAATGTATAAAAACGGAAACCGATTGATAAGCGATTCTAGCTCCAGAACAATATCATGTATTATGCAAAATGTGATTCGAGGTTGAAATAATGGCTTCACCGGCTAATCTTCCCGTAGCCCAGCTGGCCTGAAGATTAAAACCTCCTGTAAAGCCATCAATATCCAATATCTCACCGGCAAAATACAAACCGGGGACCAATAAAGATTCCATAGTTTTTGGATCAACATCCTTTGTATTTACGCCACCTGCCGTTACAAATTCATCTCCGGCAACTCGTGAAATAACAGTTATAGGAATATGTTGTAGCCAATGTACCACATTTTGTGCCTGTTCTTTTGAAAGAGAAGCCCCGTGTTGATTCGCATTGATATAATTTTCACCTAAACAAATTTCAGCGATTGAATACGGAATAATGGTTGAAATAATATTTAATAGATTTTTTTTCCCGTGTGATTGAGCTAATTCATGAAGCTCTTTTACAAAAACATCCGCTTGACGATCTGGAAATAGGTTAATTTCCATATGTAATTTTTTTTGCGGAGTACAAGTTTCAAAAGCAATCAGAGCTGATAATGCAAAAACAGCTGGACCCGTAATACCTTTATGAGTAAACAAAAATGGACCAGTAAATCGTTTATTGCCACATGTAATTGTGGCATTTTTCACGGAAACACCGGCTAATGTTTTAGGCCAATGTTCCTCAACGATAAAAGCACTCAAACTAGGCGCAAGGGGAGTAATTGTATGTCCAAGTTTTTCAGCAAAAGTATATCCATCACCAGTTGAACCTGTGTGACGATATGCTTGGCCACCGGTAGTAAGTACTACCGCGTCAACTTCTAATGAAATTGTCTGTTTAAGGTGCAATGTAAAAACATGTTGACTCTCTGAAATTGATATGACTTGGTGACCGTATAAGATCTGAACATTAGCCTGATCAAATAAACGTTTAAAAACACCAACAATATCTGAACCATTATCGCTAACTGGGAATACTCGTAAATCTTTTTCAACTTTTAGAGGAACACCGTGACTCTCAAACCAATCACGTACCGCCAAAGGTGGAAAATGATACATGGCTTTCTGTAAAAACTTTTGTCCACGTGGATATCGCAGAAGCAATTGGCGCACGTCCGATAAACCCGTTGTCACGTTACAGCGACCGCCTCCGGAAATTAAAACTTTTTTTCCAAGTTCAGCATTTTTTTCAAGTAAAACAACATCATTTGCAACACCTGATTCAGCCAAAGTAGCGGCGCACATAAGTCCCGCAGCTCCACCACCAACTATCGCAATACGCATATTTCACGTTATAGCAGACCATACACAATCATCCAAATCAGAGATATTCATTTCATCTATGTTTTGGCATCAGTCAAGGTTCATGTTAAAACATACACCTGTGATCATTTTATTCGTTCTCACTAAAATAGTGATAAATGACTAACACGGATAATCAAACCATCTAAATTAATGGAAGAATAACAATGTTACATCATATGGACGCACTTCGTACTCATCAACTCAGTAAACAGTTTATTCAAAAAAATGGTGAACCATTTATCGCTGTAAACAATGTCACCATGTCTATTGAAGAAGGAAAAATACACGGACTACTCGGACCAAATGGCGCAGGAAAATCAACATTAATCAACATGATTACAGGATCATGTATGCCAAGTTCAGGAGAAATAGTTGTTTTCGATAACAATGTTACGGACAAAACAATTCAGTCAAAACAAGTCATCGGCATTGTTCCTCAAGAAATTGTTATAGAAATGGCATTCACGGTGTATGAAGTTTTGTACTATTTTTCAGGAATGTATGGGATTTCATACGCAGAGCGCAATAAACGAATACCAAAAATTCTCGAAGTCTTAGACTTATCTGAAAAAGCTCACGAACGTGCACGTGGCTTATCCGGCGGCATGAAACGTCGCTTGATGATAGCAAAAGCCATTATTCACAAACCAAAGCTACTCATTCTGGACGAACCGACCGCTGGAGTTGATGTAACTTTACGTCAAAGAATTTGGGAATTAGTTCGAGAGTTAAACAAGCAGGGAACAACGGTATTGTTTACGACACATTACCTCGAAGAAGCAGAGCAATTATGTGAACGTATCACCGTTTTAAATCATGGAAAAATTGTAAAGAATGGAGATTTAAAAGACATACAACAAGAATTTTCAAAAAATCTTATCAGATTTGAACTATTTGATCGCAATACAACGCACTTGGAAGAAGTACAGCAAGTAGGCATGGCGTACAATTACCCGATAAAAAATTTACGAGACGATTTGGATCGCATTGCAGCCTTTTATAAAGATAATCTTAAATCTATTCGAAGTGAAGCTGCTTCGCTCGAAGAAATATTTCTTAACTTAACCTCAAAATAAACCTATGAGCGTCGCCTTGCACGTTTTCTCATTATACAGTCGAGAAGTCATGCGCTTCCGTAAACTGTGGTTAGACACAGTCTTTTCGCCTATTATTTCAATTATTCTCTATTTGGCTGTGTTTGGAATCGTTGTCGGAACACGTACGATAGGGGATATAAACTTCTTAAGTTTTATCTACACGGGTTTACTCTGCATGCTCATGGTGAACTCAAGCTTTGCAAATCCATCATTCGCCTTAATCATTTCAAAAAATGTTGGCACAATTGCTGATTTACAAGTTGTGCCAATTCCACCATGGGGTATTGGTGTAGCATATGCCGCAGCTGCTTTGACTCGTGCAATTGCAACTCTAGTATTCACGGTACTCCTGACGATTTGGTTTATCCCTCTTGACTCAGTACATCACATAACGGTTGCCATCCTTGCTGCAATCTTAACCGGATTAGAATTTGGTTTACTGGGTGTCATTTTCGGCATGTGGGCTAAAAATTTTGAAGCCCTAACCTTCATCACTACCTTCATCATGCAACCAATGATATTTTTAGCCGGCGTGTTTTTTCCAATTAGCACATTACCTGGTATTTGGAGCACGCTGGGCTTATTAAATCCGCTTCATCATAATGTGAATCTTTTTCGTTATGGTATTACTGGCTACGCTGATGTTTCACCACTAACGTCATGCATAGCGATAGTAAGCATTTCGCTAATACTGTTTATTTGGATGCAAATTCAAACGAAACGAAGTCTTAAAAATTAAAAATCTAAAAAATAAGTGATATGCTATTCATATATGAAGTTTAGTGAATATCAAGAGCAATCACGTACAACGGCTATTTACCCTGGAATTGGAAAAAATTTCATTTATCCGGCTCTGGGTTTATGTGGAGAAAGTGGCGAAGTAGCAGAAAAAATTAAGAAAATCATTCGTGATAGCAACATGGAGGTAACTGATGAGAAACGTCAAGAAATTGCAAAAGAGCTTGGCGATGTTTTGTGGTATCTCTCACAGCTTGCTACGGAATTTAATTTATCATTAAGCGAAATTGCGCAAGGTAATATTGAAAAACTACAAAAACGAAAACAAGAAGGAACATTACATGGCAACGGCGACAATCGGTAAACCAACAAAAAATTAATATTTTAAAAATATGAAAAACAAGGTAATCATCAGTGGACTGCTTTTATGCGCGACTATCGGAGGTGGTTGCGCAAAAAAATCAGAAATAGTAGCGCCGCAAGTTCAAGCTCCCATTCCTCAAGTCGAAAAAACAACCGAAATACCAAATACAAACACGAGTGCAACCACACCAACCGAAACGGCCGCTCCTACATTGAAACCAGCGACAAAATTAATCCCCAAGCCTGTCCAAAAACCGGTAATAAATACCAAACCGACACCTGCATATCAAATTGTAAATATCTATGCCACAGGAATGTCACCAAAAATTATTGCCGTTTTCGAAGGAGATGGGGTAACTTGGATTAATAAAGATCAAACAAATCACGCAATCAGATCGGATAATGCCTTGCTCTGGGATTCTGGAAATATTCCGGCTGGTGGAAAATATAGTCATGTCTTTCCAGCCACCGGAACATACACCTATAGCGATGGAACAAATCAAGCAAAAGGTACCGTCGTAGTAAATGCAAGACCAAAATAAACAAAAAACCCCATAAGGGGTTTTTTGTTTTATGTTTTCGTTTTTTATGAAGCGTTATTTTTCGTATCTCCACAACTACATCCACCTCCGAGTCCCATTTTAGACATCAATGAGTATTTACCTGGACCCATCAAAGCAACAGAAACAGCCATAATAAGCAATGATAAATCTGCATCTCCCGCAGGAATTCCAAATTTCTTAACCATAGAAAATGCAACAAGCATCACAAAAGCGATAAACCAACCAACGATATGAGTGTAAAGACCTAAAACCATGGCAATACCTCCTAAAAACTCAGTTAAAGCGGCGGCATAAGCAAAAACAACCGGCATTGGAAAACCAAGTTTTGCAACCATACCTGTAAACATTTCCATTCCAGGATTCATACCAAAGAGCTTACCGTAACCATGAACTATAAATACAGCTCCTAAACCCAAGCGTAATAAAAGCAAGGCGAGATGTTTTTTTGAAACATGACAACGATGCATCTTACAAGCTTCATTCTTACAAACAGCTTCGGACATAAAAAAATAAATAATGAATTAATTGTAATAACCTATTTATCTTAGCACTTATCTTAAAAAATGCCATAACAGAACCCGATAATAGACCGAACGCAACTTTCCAATCCAAGCACCTGAAAAACCGAAAAAGCGAAAATCAATATAAGCATTATTACCCATGACGAGCAGAGTTCCTCTGGAAAGATACCGAAATTCTTTCAAATCAAAACGGTTATGTAAAGTACGCCATATATTTTCTGTTAAGACTTTCGCCATCATTCCTGCAGTTTGTCCATTTTTTGGTACCAATATTTTTTGATAACTAGCCGCAACAACATCACCTGCGGCAAAAACATCATCCGCCAAACGCAAAAATGAATCAACATGTAACCAGGCTCCAGTTAGTGGGAAAGGCACATCAGCGCGAATAGAATTTGGTGATAAACCTGCAGCCCATAACACACAAGCAGCTTCAAAACGAGAACCATCAGCGCAAACAATGGAATCCTCAGTAACTTGTGTAACCGGAACACCACAATGGATCACAAAACCACGACGTTCACATTCTGCTAATGCAAAACACACCATACGCATCGGAAAACCTGGTAAAATTTGCGTCGTAGCTTGAAAAAGATGGAATTGCATTTCTGAGCGCAACGACACACGTTCTTTACAGACTTCGAAGGCAATATCCTGAATTGAACATAAAGCTTCAATTCCTGTAGCTCCGGCACCAACTACGCAAAAAGATAAGAGAGCGGAACGCTTAACTGCATCGTCCGTAATCATCGCTTGTTTAACTGCCCATTCGATACGACTTTTAATTCGCGCAGCATCTTTTAAAGATTTTAGAGGATAAGCAAATCTTTCTGCCGTCTGATTTCCATAATAATTTGTACCAGCACCCGTAGTAAAAACTAAAATATCATATGCCAATGTTTGTTCGCCATCGGATGTTTCTATAAGTACTTCTCGTTCAGAACGATTAATGTTTGTGGCAAGACCTTGAATAAAAGTAAATCCGTGTTTTTTAGAAGCGCTAACTAAAGGAATCGTGATAGATTCAGGGGATTTATCTCCTTGGAGAACATCGATCAAAAGAGGTGCAAATAAAAAATGATCTTTTGGATCTATTAAAGTAATTTGAACGGTTCCATAAGATTTGTGAGCAAGTTGTTTTGCAGTTAAATATCCAGCAAAACCAGCACCGATAATAAGGACATGTTTCATAAACGATACAAACGAGTATAACACGCTGTACCGTGGTATACTTCGCTTTGTTATGCGAATTACCTTTCTTGGTGCGACTCGAGAAGTAACGGGTTCATGTTATCTCATCGAAACCAATCAAGCACGCATCTTGGTTGACTGCGGTATGTTCCAAGGAAGCGCCTTTGCGGATGCAAAAAATTTTAAAGACTTCGCATTTGACGCAAAAACCATTGATGCCGTATTTGTGACGCATGCACATTTAGATCACGTCGGTCGCTTACCCAAACTGGTAAAACAAGGATTTCGTGGGAAAGTCTATCTCACACCTCCAACCGCCAAATTGGCAAAACTCGTCATTGAGGATGCCGAACAAATCATGAAAGAAGACGAACGTCGACAATTACGTCCGCGTTTATACGATGAAAATGATGTAACGAATGCAATCCGAGTGTTTACATCTGTCAAATACAATAAAAAAACGACGATTGGTGATCTCTCAGTTCGTTTTCGTGATGCCGGTCATATTTTAGGAAGTTCATTTATTGAAATCGAACAAACCGGTGGAGGTCGTGTCGCATTTAGCGGTGACCTTGGGAATACCAATGACCCTATTCTTAAACCAACAGCTCAACTGGCTGAACAAGATGTGGTTATCATGGAATCAACCTACGGTAATCGCATCCACGAACAGATAGATTCAAAAGGAAGTGAGTTACGAAATGTCATCATTCAAACGGTCAAACGTGGTGGCGTACTCCTTATCCCGGCTTTTGCAATCGAAAGAACACAATTTTTATTGTATGAATTAAATCACCTGGTTGAGAACCGCCTCATACCAAGTGTTGAGATTTTTTTGGATAGTCCAATGGCGATTAAAGCTTCAAAAATTTTTCAAGAATACCCGGAATACTATAATCAAGAAGCCTTACGTCTCGTTTCAAGCGGTGATGATTTATTCGACTTCCCTGGTTTGCACGAAACATTAAGTCGAGATGAATCAAAAATGATTAATGATGCACCAAAGCCAAAAGTTATCCTAGCCGGTTCAGGCATGATGAATGCAGGTCGTATTCTGCATCATCTTGTACGCTATCTTGGAGATAAAAAAACAACCGTACTCATTGTCGGCTATCAAGCACACGGTACACTGGGTCGAAAACTGTATTCCGGAGAAAAACAAGTGACCGTCCTTACGGAGCGAATCAATGTAAAAGCTGATATTATCTCTATCGGTGCATATAGTGCCCATGCTGATCAACGCCAACTCGTTAAATGGATAGAAGCTGCTGCAAAGCCACCGAGTCATATATACTGTACACACGGAGAAGAAGCCGCTTCGGCTGCGCTTGCTTCACGTATAACAGAAGAAACTGGAATCCTCGCCGATGTTCCACGTCCTGGCGATACTATTAGTGTGTAAATTATGTCTTGGTTCCTTTTTGCATTGATTGGTCATCTTTCAAATGGTGCTGCCTTCATCATTGATAAAATCTTACTTCATTCTGCATTTAAACAAAGCGCCACCTATGCGGGCTTAGTCGGAACATTGTCCTTCATTGTTATTGTAGCCGCCCCGTGGGTTACGCAGTGGCCGCAAGGAGCTCAATGGGTAATCGCCGGATTAAGCGGTGTCACTTTTATAATAGCTTTATGGGCATTTTTTGAAGCATTAGCAAGAGCAGAAGCGAGTCGTATTGTTCCAGTCATCGGTTCATTAATTCCTATTTTAACGCTGGTCGGTTCTTTCTTTTTTCTAAACGAACGCTTACACGATCAAACGATTCTTGGTTTTTGTATATTGATTCTAGCAACCATTCTTTTATCCGGTAGTGGAAAAGGGAAATTGAATAAAAAAACAATTTTTATATCGATTCTGTCCGCCTTTTTTTTCGCAGTTGCTTCAATCACCGGAAAAGTTGCGTATGATCAAATTGGATTTCTAGGAGGGTTTCTGACAACGCGCATCGCTGCGGCAATGACGGCTATTTTAGTATTATTCATATTCGACCAAGCTGCGGGAAAAGAGTTTCTCAGCATTATCAAACCAGGCAAAAAAACAAAACCTAAATCTAAACAAAAATACGCAACGTTACTCACCTGCATCGGTCAATCTTTGGGAGCTATTGGATTTCTCTTTGTACAAATAGCTATTGCACGAGGAAGTGCCACTATTGTCAACGCCATGCAAACCATACAGTATGCTTTACTAGTCATTGTGGGTATTTCACTCTATAAAAAAGCTCCACAACTTTTAAACGAGGAACTTTCACGTAAAACCTTGGTATTTAAAACAACAGCTCTCATTTTAACTGCGATTGGCATGGCTTTAATTGTATGAAGCGTGCAACAAAAATCGTATTAAAACTAATTGGAGCCATCTTTGGTGTCATTTTTGGATTTACTGGCTTGTTTCTTTTTGCTGGGATCCCGAAATTAACTCCAGGACTTATACCTGGTGTTACTTTTAGTGCACCTTATGCTGAAGAACTCGGCTTAAATCCTGAACAAGTTCTTAAGATTGCTCTTGATGAAATTGGTATTAGGCACTTTCGTTTATCTGCATATTGGAAACGAATTGAACCAGAACCTGGAAATACCAATTTTCAAGAACTCGATAAGCAAATCGAAGAAATTGGAAAACGGAATGGAAAAGTTATTTTGGCGGTTGGTGAAAAACTTCCTCGTTGGCCAGAATGCTGGGGACCGGATTGGTGGAAAAAATTACCTCGCGAACAACAAAGACAAAAAACGTTGCGTTGGATCGAAATTGTGATGACTCGTTATCGCGATAATCCAACAATTGAAGCATGGCAAATTGAAAATGAACCTCATTTTGCGTATGGTGACTGTCCGCTTCCTGATTATCTTTTTATTAACACTGAAACCAATTTTGCACGCGGTTTAGATCCGACACGTCCAATTTACACAACCGATTCCGGAGAGCTTTCTACTTGGATCACACTTGGACCCTTTGTCGATAAACTAGGCATTAGCGTGTATAGAATTGTCCGTAATCCGATTCTCGGTAATTACAATTGGGAATATTGGTTCGTTCCACCTTTTATCTATCAACGCAAAGCAATGCTCGCACGACTGTTTGGCGTAAAACAAGTTTACGTAAGTGAATTTCAAATGGAACCGTGGAGCAATGCGAGTCTAACCCAAACTCCTATTGAGGACCAATTAACTACCATGAACCTCAAGCAAATGAAAAAAAATTTTCATTTTGCCGAACAGATGGGTTTTACCAATGTCGATTTTTGGGGAGTGGAGTGGTGGGTTTGGATGTCTCAACATGGCTATCCTGAATTAGTTGAAGAGGCAAAGCATTTTTGGAATGAATGGAATGTTGAAAAAAAGAATTAGCGATATGAATCCTTTTGAGAAACCGAAAATCGGAAATGAAAATCCCTTTAAATCAGACCAAGAGGAGCTGTTGGCAAAAAATCGTTACAATCGTATCTCAACTGAAACCCTGGATAACCTACGAGAGTTAGGTCTGCGTTTTGACATGAAAATCAAAAATATAATAAGTCAAATAGATTCAAAAAAAGATATTACTGCTTCAGAAAAAGAAGAACTCCATAAAATAACAAAAAAAATACTTTACCGTTTAGCGGAAGCCGGTCTAAGAAAGGATGTGAATGTTTATATGGCTTTTAAAGTATTTAGCTATTACGGTGATATTGATCAAATAAAAAAACGCTTAGCAAAAGGGTGTACCATAAACGGAAAAGCGTTTTATGATCTGGTACAAGCATCGCTCAATTACGAAATGAAAGAACGTGCTGAAGAAGCTCTTCAAACATGGATCAACGATAAAAATGAACTCCTTGAATTCGACGATACTACCTATATTCAAGAACGACTGTACCCGATTGAACAAGCATACACTATTTTTGCAAGAAAAAATGATTTACCCGAAGAACTACCATTTTTTAAAGGTAAGTTAACACTCATTAATGCAGCCATGGAATTAAAAAAACAAAAACCAGATCTTGTAATCGGTGTGCTAAATAGTGGTATCGAAATCGCTCGTCTTCTAGATTTTCTTGGTGAATCCACAATGTATCTTGAATGGCATAAAGATTGGGAGGGTCCGCCGGTTAGGCGCAATATCGGAGGAAAGCGAGAACCGCTTAAAACAGAATATATTTTGTTAAATGAGCATGATGTACACACCGGTGAAACCCTAAAAGCACTTGTTCCTGTCCTTAAAAAACTAAATCCTAAAAATATTGATATTGTTGTTCAGAACGATGAAAACAATACATTATCAAATTTCAATATTCTTGGTTTTTATTCAAGCATCAAAAAGGTAGAAGATATTCCTAAGACCAATCTCATTAAAAACCTGAATCATGCAGCAATTTTAGCTTCTCAATATCTCAAAATCCACGCATCTGACAAAGAAGCTACCAAAGAGCCTTGACCAAAACCACTTTTATGGCTATACTTCGCGCAAACTAAACCCCGGTCAATGCCGGGGTACTTCTAACCTATGGAACTCCGCAATATTGCAATCATCGCTCACGTTGACCATGGCAAAACCACATTGGTCGATTCTTTGTTAAAACAATCTGAAACCGCCAATGTCAATAATATGGTTGGTGAAACTATTATGGACTCAAACCCGCTCGAACGCGAGCGTGGTATCACCATTTTAGCTAAAAATGCGGCCATTAATTTTCATGGCACAAAAATCAATATCGTCGATACTCCAGGTCATGCTGATTTTGGCGGTGAAGTCGAACGTATCATGAACTTGGTTGACGGTTGTTTATTACTCGTCGATGCTAAAGAAGGTCCAATGCCTCAGACTCGTTTCGTGCTTAAAAAAGCTCTTGAAGCGGGTCATCGCATTATTTTGGTCATCAATAAAATCGATAAACCAGATGCTCGTCCTGATTGGGTTTTAGACCAAACCTTCGATCTCTTTGTCGCTCTTGGTGCAAATGATCATCAAACCGATTTTCCAGTCATTTACGCGTCTGCAAAACAGGGGAAAGCTGGTCTCGAACCAAATCTCGAAACCATGAGCAATGTTCATCCATTATTTGAAACTGTTATAAAAGAAATTCCAGCTCCTATTTCAGACACACAAGGCAGTCTTCAAGTTTCCATCGCCAATGTGAGCTATGACAATTATAAAGGGAAGACAGCTCTTGGTCGCGTAGTACGCGGAACCTTTAAACCGGGTCAAGTCGCTTGGATTAATCGTGACGGCAAACAAACTCTGGCTAAAATCACCAGCGTTATGGTATTCGATGGCATGAAAAAAATCGAAGTTACAGAAGCTCCGGCTGGCGAAATTGTCGCTTTTAGTGGCATCGAAGGCATAAATATTGGTGAAACCATTACTGATCCACTCAATCCGGAAGCATTACCGGTCATGAAAATTGAAGAACCGACGGTCAAAATGACTTTTGGTGTGAATACTTCTCCTTTCGCCGGACAAGAAGGTCAATTCACGACGACACGAAACATTAAAGAACGCCTGGAACGTGAACTGCAAAACGACGTCGCTTTAAAAGTAGAACCGGGAACTTCGGCTGAAAATTTCACTGTTTCAGGACGTGGCGAATTGCATCTTTCAATTTTGATAGAAAATATGCGTCGCGAAGGTTTCGAAATGCAAGTTTCTCGCCCACAAGTTATTTTCAAAGAAGTCGATGGTCAGAAACAAGAACCATTTGAAGAAGTCACGCTCGAAGTCCCAGAAGGCTATAGTGGTACCGTAATTCAAAAACTCGGGACACGTAAAGGTGAAATGAAAGATATGCGTGTTGAAAATGGTGTTACTACCCTTGAATTCGTAATTCCAACTCGTGGTCTTATTGGTTTTCGTAATGAATTCATGATGGACACCCGTGGACAGGGGATTATCAACTCGCTTTTTCTTGGCTATCGTCCATATGTAGGTGAACTCGGTTCTACAAATCATGGTTCGCTTATTTCATTTGAAACTGGTGAATCAAACACCTATGGTTTGCAAGCTGCTCAAGAACGTGGACAGCTCTTTATCGGTCCCGGCATTGCAGTATATGAAGGTATGGTCATAGGAAAAAACGCCAAGCCGGAAGATTTAATGGTTAATGTCTGTAAAGAGAAAAAATTGTCAAACATGCGCTCCAAAGGTGATGGTGTAGCAGTTGGTCTGGATACGCCTCGTGTGATGACGCTAGAAGAATCACTTGAATACGTTGGAGATGATGAATTAGTTGAAGTTACTCCAAAAAATATTCGTATCCGCAAAACCTTCCTAAAAGAATACGAACGGAAAAGAAATGGCTAAGCAATATAAAATACCCATTAAAATGGGTATTTTATATTGCTGCTGTAGATTGACATTTCGATCAATTTGTGCTATACAATACTGTCTAACGAAAAATCCAATTTTGGGTCATGTTAGACAGAAAGCGTCTAAAATTGTCCACGATCAAAACACAGCATTACAGCTACACCGTGAATTCAGGTAAACAAAACCTCATGAAAACGCTCTTCGAGAGCGCAAAAGAGTTCTTCATTGGACTCGTTTCACTTGGAGTCCTGGGCATCATGGAAGTTGTGAAAATGATGGCCGGTATCGCACTTTTGTGTGGACTTTCAGTCATCGCCTGGCACATCAGCGTCACCGTATGGTACTGGATTCGAGCTAATTACATTGGCTGATCTCAGTACACATCTTCAACAAAGGTACACCGCTTAACCGGTTTAGTCATATGACTCGATCGGTTTTTTTTTACAAAAAGTCCCATGGCGTCATGGGATTCACTTTACTACAGCTATTGAGCTTGAACGTTTACGAAAAAAAACAGCGATTTGTCTCTGGGCCCTATCTCTGTCAATAGACATCGGAGTCGCAATCAAATACTGGGCATTGTTTTTTGTCGTCAAAATAGGAAATCGATCCAGATCAGACGTATCAAAAAATCCGACTTTTTCAGCAGCAACCCTAAAACCAACATCGCGACTCGCATCATACCAAATGATCCAAATAGCCTGTTCAAGAGCTGGAATATTTCGCACAAATTGTTCACGTATCGCCAGTATACTTGAAGGGAGTGGGAGAGTCTCGGTCAAAATAACAAAAGGTTTTTCAGTACCTTGAACTATGCCTCGTATACGTTTCAACGTTTGAATAAAGAACTCATCTGATGAACTTTTCGGTTCATACAGACGACCGACATCTACCCCCAAGAGAAAAAGAACCCGAAACGCCTGATCCTTTTCAAAGTCAGAATTCCAATACGGAATTCTTGGGAAGATGGTAATTCTGGAAAGATGCATTTTGACCTCATCGATAAAAAGAACTCTTACTGTTTACAATATAAGAATCCTTGCGTCAAAGTGAAGAAATAGCTTGACAAGAATCTCTTCGTCATCTCTCACAATCATGTTACATTCGAAGTGTATTCTTACTTTATGCGACGCGAAATTGTTCTTGATATCGAAACGAAAAATACTTTTCAAGACGTTGGTGCCTACAATCCTTCTTTATTAAAAATATCATTAATCGGTTGTTATTTTTACGAAACCGATAGCTACGAGTCCTTTCTCGAAGCTGATTTTCCAAAACTATGGCCAAGGCTCGAAATGGCGGACCGTGTTATCGGGTATAATTTATTCGGTTTCGATTATCCTTGCATGCAAACATATTACGCCGGTGATTTAAAAAAAATTCCAACCGTCGATATTATGGTTGAAATTGAAAAACGCATTGGACACCGGGTTAAATTGGACGATGTTGCTCATGCGACGCTTGGCATAGGGAAATCAGGTAATGGATTACAAGCGGTTGAATTCTGGAAAAATGGAGAAATCGATAAATTACGTGAATATTGTTTACAGGATGTTCGTGTAACAAAAGATGTCTATGAATATGCTCTAAATACTCAAAAAGTCTTTTATTTTGATCGAATTGGACAAAAAAAAGAGGTACCAATGCCCATAATTCCTCCAAATTCCGCACAATCGATCACGCTCAATCTCTCGCTCGGCCTGTAAATAAAGAGTTTTAAGAGATATCCCCAGCTGAAACATCGACCACAATATATTGTGATATAATTACAATCACAACCACAATATATTGTGGTCGGCGTCTCTACAGTTATTTATCCCAAGCACGCACACCTCGATTGTTTCAACCGAGGGCATGGGTAAATAACGAAACGTCATTTTGTGTACTTTTATCCACGCTTTTTTTTCTATGGAAACTAACGAAAAATCAAAAATGATCAGTGATACCTACATCGCTCGTCGTCGTCGTTTGCCAGACGAGCGTCGTTCCATTACTCACAAATTTGAAATCGGCCAACACCAAGGGTATATCACCGTCGGTTTATATGACGACGGAAATCCGGGCGAAATTTTCTTAAAAATGAGCAAAGAAGGAAGTTCACTAAGCGGTTTAGTAGATGCATTTGCAACATCAATCTCCATAGGATTGCAATACGGAGTTCCACTTAAAATTTTCGTCACAAAATTTGCCCATACCCGCTTCGAACCATCTGGTCAAACACAAAATCCAAACCTACCTGAGGCAAAATCTGTAGTTGACTACGTATTCCGCTGGCTCGCAATGAAATTTTTAACACCGGAGGAACGTCAAGCGATTGCAAAAGAGAATATATCGTCTGAAGCGATTGATCCAAGTAATAACATAAACAAAATAGTATGAGTAAACTTGTAGGATCATGTCCTTTGCTAACGCATCGGACGTTTTATAGACCATTCGAGTATCCGCAATATTTTGAATTTTTTCAAAAACAGAACCAAGCGCACTGGATGCCAACAGAAGTTCCAATGGAAGCTGATATTGCAGATTATCGATTCAAATTAACATCCGCCGAAAGTAACCTAATTATTAATGTTCTACGTTTCTTTACCCAAGGGGATATTGAAGTCAATAATAATTACAATACGAATTTAATTCCATCGTTTCCAAAACCGGAAATAAAAATGATGCTTTCCGCGTTTGCCGCTATGGAATCAATTCATGTCTGGGCTTATTCATATTTAAATGATTCCCTGGGTCTCCCGGAACGGGAATATTCTACGTTTCTTGAGTATGAATCAATGCGTAATAAATACAATTACATTCATACATTCGATGTCGAAACTGTAGAGGAATTAGCCTTGAATTTAGCCGTTTTTGGAGCTTTCATGGAGGGTGTAAGTTTATTTTCCAGTTTTGCTATTCTGATGAATTTCCCTCGTATGGGAAAATTAAAAGGCGTTGGGCAAATCATAACGTGGTCAATTCGTGACGAAACGCTTCATTCAAAAGGAGTATGTCAGTTATTCTGCGATCTCGTTCAAGAAAATCGTCACATTTGGACACAAGACTTAAAAGACACTCTCTATAGAGCCTGCAATGACATGGTTGTATTAGAAGACGCTTTTATCGACACATGTTTTTCTCAAGGTGAAGTTCCTGGTTTAACAGCAGATCAAGTTAAGCAATATATTAGATATACAGCGGATAGAAAATTACAAGAAATTATGCTCGATCCGGTCTACAAAGTAGAAAATCCGCTTCAATGGTTGGATGTCATGGTCAACGCCAAAGAACACGCGAATTTCTTTGAAAATCGTGCTACTGAATATTCAAAGGGCGCAATTGTGGAGGATTGGTAATCCAACTTAATACAACAAGGCAATAGAAAAATACAAATGAAAATAACCGTATGCCAACATACACAACAGTAATTGACGCATTATCGAACAATGATCTTACCGCCGCTCGTGATCTTCTGCTCGCAGAAATACACGAACAAACAAAAAATAAAAACAGTTGGGATTGTCCGCATTATACGGCTGATAAAACAATTCAACAGGGGATCAAGCTCGATCATGCCAATGATCAAGGCATGACATATTTCGGTTTAGAAAATTTGCGCGATCGCTATCTTTTACGAGATGCAAATGGCGACATTTGTGAAAACATTCAAACCTTTTATGCACGCGTAGCTACTGGCATCGCTCGAGACGATGCCGCATTCGCACAAGAATTGTATGACATCATGAGTAAATATTGGTTTCTACCCGCAACGCCAACACTCATGAATATCGGTACGAAAAAAGGTTTGCCTATTTCATGCTTTCTTAACACTGTCCCAGACACCTTGGAAGGTATTTTTGATATTTATCGTGAAAATGCTTTTCTTGCCAAGTTTGGTGGTGGTATAGGGACTGACTGGTCACAACTCCGAGGTCAAAATGCGCCTCTACAAGCCAGCGGTTTACGCTCAAGTGGAGTGATTCCATTTTTAAAAATCATGGATTCAGAAACCATCGCCATTTCGCGCAACTCAACACGACGTGGCGCAGCAGCCGCATATCTTCGCATCGATCATCCGGATATCGAAGACTTTTTAGAAATTCGCAAGCCAACAGGAGGTGACATGGATCGTAAATGCCTAAATCTAAATAATGGCATCGTTGTCACTGATGAATTCATGAAAGCGGTTGAAGAAAACAGAACCTACGACTTGGTTGACCCGCATTATAAAACCATCGTCAAATCTTTGGATGCGCGCGATATGTGGCGTAGAATCTTAAAAATGCGTGCCGAAACAGGGGAGCCGTACATCATTTTTATCGACACGATAAATAAAGCATTACCGGAACATCACCAAAAACTTGGATTAACTGTTCGTCAAAGCAATCTCTGCACTGAAATCGTTCTTCCAACAGATGAAACCCGTACCGCAGTCTGCTGCCTTGGCAGCATGAACCTAGAAAAATACGAAGAATGGAAAGATAAATATGAGCATATTGCGTACTTGTGTGTAAAAGCGCTTGATAATAATCTCGAAACATTTTGCGAAATGGCGGATCCGATTGAATACAAAAAAGCCATAAATTCAGTAAAGCGAGAACGTTCTATTGGACTCGGTGCCATGGGATATCATGGGTACTTGATGAGTAAAATGATTCCATTTGAAAGTTTACAAGCTCGAATGATTAATAAACAGATATTTGAACACATGCAAAAATGCGCTCTTGCCGCTTCAGAAAAGCTTGGTCAAGAACGCGGTTTACCGCTTGATGGCGGCACCCGTCGCAATTCATACGTAACGAGCATTCAGCCAACAGCTTCAACAGCCTTTCTTTGCCAACAAGCAACGCCATGTATTGAACCAATTTCTGGCAATGCGTATCTACAAAAAACATTATCGGGGAGTTTCTTAGTAAAAAATAAGTATCTGGAACAACTCTTGGAAAGTAAAGGATTCAATAATGCGGAAACCTGGAAACAAATCATCGCAGACAAAGGAAGTGTCGCATATCTCAAATGTCTTAACGATGAAGAAAAAGCTATTTTCCGTACAGCATATGAAATGAATATGCGGGAAATCGTGCAGCAAGCGGCGGACCGTCAGCCATTCATTTCGCAAGCCCAATCATTAAATGTTTTCTTTCCAACTCCACTTAGTGGAAAATACTTGGATGAAGTTCATATGCTTGCTTGGAAAACGGGCGTTAAATCTCTCTACTATCTTCGTTCGGCTGCCCCGATTGAAGCGGATCGTATTGACGTTAAAGTACAAAAACGTGATCTTAGTAACGAAGAATGCGCAGTTTGCCAATAAAATAAATGAAAGGGTAACGACAGAAAAAAGCCTCCGCGACACCGGAGGCTTTTTAAGGAGAAAAAACTTGAAAAAATAGGTAAAAAAGTTATACTTGGATCCAATAAATCCAGACGCATGAATATCATAAGCTTTGCAATGCATGCGATGTTTGTCCTATCAGCAATCTGTTTTTTCATATTCTGGTCTTGGGCAATCTGGCATGCCGGATCAACACCACAATCAAGCATGTTACAGCGTGTTTTTTGGAGTGGATCAATGGTTTTAAACCCTATTACGGCAGTTTGGTATTGGTATATTTGGAAACGCTGGGCATTTTGGTTGTTATTTACACCACTTGTACTCGGTTTTGCGACAGCGCCTTTTATTGCAAAACGAATATTAATCCGAAGCGATCTCTCAACATTTGAACAACTATTTGCTAAAATCATGGCTCCCGGAGCATGGGTATATTTGCTTGCAACGTCTATATTTATTATATTTCCGCTCTTGTTACGGCTTATCGCATTATTACACTTAGGTAAAAACAAAAACATTTCGGCATTGAACCGAAATGATTGGATTGTAGCTTTAGCATTACCAATTTTTGGCTTTGGAGCTGGTGTAGCTTATTGTGCGCAACATCGGCGCAAATGGGCAATAGGAAGTCTTATCTGGTGGCTCGCATTGGCGCTAATTGGATATCAAACCGGACGAACAATAAGTCCAATATTTCAAACCATATCCTCCTCATCTGCCGGTGCATCTTCAGCCTCAGCATCCAAATAAGCTTTTTCCATTTCTTCAAGTTCTGCTAAGCCATTTTTTGGTTCTTCGTCCTCGACCGGTACCTCAATTTTCTCCAAAAGAGAAGAAGTTTCCTCATCTTCCTCATCTTCTTCGTCTTCACCTAAAACATGCATGCCAGCTACTTCGAGCTCATCGTCCGAATCTTCCATCGGATCGATCTCATCATCAGGGGATATAAAAGTCATAGTAAGAACAAAGATAACAAACGGAAAAAAAAGTGTGAAGTGAATACATTGCTAGAATACTTCGCACATGGCACTCTACAAAAAATATGGAAACTTCATTTTTAATGATCATTACCATTTTGACTTCTCTCGTGGCATGCGCTGGAGTTGTTTTATTGTTAATTCGAACATCAAAACAAAATCAACCCCTACAAGAACCTCAACAAGCGTTACAAGCCATGACCTTATTGCAAAATCAAGTTGCTCAATTACAAAAAGAAATCGGTGACCGAATGGGCGAAACCCATCAAGCAGTTCGACAACAATTCAGTGCTTCAACAGGTATTGTACGAGACATAACCGAACGCATGACAAAAGTCGAAGAAATCTCGCGTCAAGTCTTACAAGAAACGGGAGAATTACAAAAACTACAAGATATTTTAAAAAATCCAAAACAGCGTGGCATCCTAGGAGAATTTTTTTTGGAAAACTTACTTAATAATGTACTGCCACCGGGCGGATTTCAAATGCAATACAAATTCGCCAATGGTGAAATTGTTGATGCCGCTATTTTCATCCGGGATAAAATTGTTTCAATCGATTCTAAATTCAGTCTAGAAAATTACAATCGTATCGCTGAAGAAACCAATCCATCAGAACGCGAACGCCTTGAAACGCTCTTTTTGAATGATTTAAAGCTCAGAATAAAAGAAACGGCAAAATATATTCGCCCCGACGAAGGCACAATGGATTTCGCTTTCATGTTTATCCCACATGAAGCGATTTATTATGATTTGTTGATTAACAAAATTGGCGCCATAAAAACGGATTCAGAAAATCTCATTCAACGAGCGGCTTCGGCGTATCATGTCATCATTGTTTCTCCCACATCATTTTTAGCCTATTTACAAACTGTTCTACAAGGATTGCGAGCGCTGCAAATCGAAGAACAGGCGAAAGAAATAAAACTCCGAATAAACGAAATGAGTAAACACCTTGGTGCGTATGAAAGTTATTATTCCAATGTAGGGAAGCATCTTGGTACCGTTGTAAATCAATACAATCTTGCATCAAAAGAATTTGCTAAAATTGATAAAGACGTCTTCAAAATAACTGGCAGTAATTTTAGCTACCAACCAGAATTACTTGAAAAACCTACAATAAACGAATGATAAAAAAAATAGTACGCTGGTTTTTTATACTTACCAGCCTCACGGGACTCACCCTAGCCGGCATGTGTGCCGATGTACAATTACGATATATAAAACGACTTCGTTTGGCTTCAGATCAAGATGCGCGCGCAAGTACGGCAATTATCCTTGGTGCCAGCGTAAAAGCCAGTGGACAACCTTCAGATGCTTTACGTGATCGATTACTTGTTGGTTCGACTTTGTACAAAGAAGGTCATGTCCGACAAATTCTTATCACCGGAGATGATGGTGCTTATCATGCAAAAGAAATCGAATCAATGCATAATTTTTTACTAAAACAAGGAATACCAAAGGAAGCAATTTTAGCCGATCCACATGGGTATCGTACTTATGAAAGCTGTAAACGTGCGGCTAATGTTTATCAAATAAAGGATGCGATTATCATCACTCAACGTTTTCACATTGCTCGCGCGCTCTACTTATGTGAATCTTTTGGTATTCAAAGTATCGGCGTCACCTCAGACCTAACAAATTATCAACGTATTGTATATTTTTGGGCACGTGATCTGGCAGCTAGTATTAAAGCTTGGAGTGATGTTCACATAATACCTCCACAATCTCCGATTAAAACATTGCTGATGCAAAAGTAAAAATACCAAAAACCGACCCAAAAACAGATGATTTAAAGGGTCGGTCAAGTCAGACAGACAGTGTCAGAAGTATCAGAAGGGACGAAGAAAGAAACGGTCCTGCGAAATCAGTTCATGGCGATCAAACGCCGACTCAACTGAGAAGTGTTATTTTTGACTCGCTTTCCGGAATCCGGAAGCGACGTCATCAAGACGACATCTTTCAACTTAGAAGAATCGTACTCGATCGTTTCGAGGAGATCTCGCGCAGCAGCGTGCTGCGATGAACCAATCGACATACGGCATCCAATGTGGGTGATGCAATGAGGCATCAGACGCAAACGTTCATTGTCACCATAATTGACCGCCGCATAACTGCGTTTGAAAGCACAGGCAGATTCAACCATCTCCCGATGAATATCATCATCCTTGAACAACCCACGGCGCGTTGCAATGAAAGCTTTCTGGAGAAAGACTTCCCACAAAATCAGGGTATGCGATTTACTCCGCAGACCTTTGATTGTTTGTGCAAACACTAGACACTTCTTCCTGTCATGCAACGAAAAGGGCATATGCAGCCTTTCTTTTTGGGTAAAACAAATACTGCCGAAATATAAAACAACATAAGTAATAATTTGTCAAGTAAACTATTAACAAGGTAAAATTATTGTATACAAATATTTTTTCATATTTTGTTATATGAATGATATACTTCTAATGTTTAGATATGAAAAAGTTATTTGAAAGTCAAAATACTCATGAAACAACGGAACGTTCTTTGCAGATAGATAAAAAAACCGAAGAAATACTATTTAAACTAGTTTATCAGAAGAATTTATCCGTTAACGGCGTTGCCCAAAAAATTTGGGATCTCCTACAAAAGCGTAAACATGAATGGGAAGATCAAGGAAGAAAACCGACAGAATTAGAGTTAACGGATGAATTAAAAAAACAATCAGCGAACAAGATTGGAATGCTTTTTTGTATGAAATCGAAGAAGAAAGAATCCTCATGGGTGAAAAGACACCCCGTATTCAAGAATTTATAGAATCACGCGAACAGCTAAATAGTTCACTTGTACGACTTAAGGAACAGCTTCAAACAGAAGCAATCAATGCAAAACACGAACTACTAAACGAAAAGGATAAAGAAAGCTCAGCAATATACCGTGAACTTTCGGCGATCACCGAAAATATTCAAGTTGAATTAGGGTTTACTCGATCTCCTCAAGTAGAAATCAGTCGAGAGGATGCCTTTAATGCATTTGTCCTTCAAGTAGCGAAAGAAGGTATGGGCTTCGATAAAGCAAGTGTCCCATTACGTGTTTTTATCAATGCTGGTTTCATCTCACGGGCACAAGAAATTCTAAAAAAAGAAGGTAAAACATTAAGCAGAGATCACGTAGCTTTTCTTATAGGGCATGAATTAAGACATCTAAAACAACCCGGATATCACATTGATAAGCCTCCTAAAGACAAAAATGAGCAACAGCGTTATGAATACGACGCAGACATGGCGGCTCTAGATGCGATGGATCGAGCCGGATACAACCCAAAAGCTGGAATTGAAATATTAGAAATATTATTATCAAGCGAAAAAGCGCTAGAATTAGCAAATCATTACATTCGTGGCACGCATCCATTAACAGAAAATCGAATAAAGGAATTATGGCGCGAATACGCACGTCCGGATCGTCCTTTTTTTTCAGCCGAAAAACCATTCGAACCTTTTCACGAAGAAGTGTTTCGAGAAGCAGATATCCTGATACGTAAAGAACTGAAGCAACAACTAGAAAACGTAACGAGCCTACAAGAATGGGAGGCTATCATAAAAAAAATTGAAATTGATCCAAATTCATCAATTAATGACATCGAATTGGTTGGTAAAGAGCTAAAAAAACATCTCGATGCGCGTGCATCAATAGCCGGAGCACTCTTCGCTTTTGAACACGAAACAGGAATAACTAAAGCAATGCTATACTGGATTAATTATCTCTTTAAAGATAAAAAATTCATGGATGTTGGAGTTTCTCCAATGAACTTATTCAAAGGTAACCTCTTGGTTTCAGTTTATCCAGGTTATAGATTGGGTTCAGCTGATTCAGATACTATAAAAAAAACACAAAAACTGATAGATTCAGTCATCGAAACAGAGTCACATGCACGATTGAAAGAAGAATTTGATGAAAGCCAACGAAGAATCGATAGTGAAAAAGAAGAAGAAGTTTTTAACTTTGTGGTAAAGCATTTCACGAACGAAGAAATTATCGATAAACCACATTTTACATCGATAAAAGATCTTTTTGATGCAACAAACGATGAAACTGTTGCCTTTTGGATCTCTGTTGCAAAACAAGCGAAAGATTTAGATCCAACTTCACGTGTATATGAGGCGCTTCATAAATTTTCAACGACAACTTTAGATGATCCTACAATCCGTGCAGAATTAATGCACATTGTTCGTAATAAAGTACTGTCTTCTTTGAGCATGGCGATATATTATGGAATTCATTTTAGACTAAAACTAGTAGGTGAAGAAGCAGTTCAACGACGTGAACAATTTTTAATAAATTTGGAAAATTTCAAAAAATCACAAACACAAGCATATAACGATGAGCTATCCGGCTCTCAAACCATTGGTACGAGTAATATGGGTTTCAATTTTAAAAAAATGGAAGAATTAAAACAATATGTAGAGAGACGTGTCTCAGTATATAGAAAACAAGAGACGTTAAATCCGTTCACAGGAATTCCATACACACGACGAGAATATAGTCTTGCGCATCATTTATTAAATTCACCGCAACGTATACCCGTTACTTCATTTGCGATAAGATCATCTATCGATGAACACCCTAATGCTGATCAAATAAAAACTCCATTGCAGCGCACTTTAGATGCATATTTTTATGTTGCGAGAAAAATATGGTCAGCGGAATTAGATTCAAAAAAAATATATGATCGTTTTCATACTAAAGTTAAAACAGACGAAGCTTCTAAAGAATTATTATTCAAAGATATCGTTGTCAGACATTTTTTTGACTCACAAAAAGACCTTAATAAAATGATTGAACAAATGACAATAGAAAAAGTACGTTCAATGCCTGAATTAATTACTCTACTACGTCTTCTGCCTTCTCACCATTGGAAAAAAGAGGTAGTCCGCGATGAATACGAAGATTTCCATTTTAGTTACCCAGGTTTTTTGAAAATAACACTAGGAGATGAAGAGAATGAACAAACACTAGAACAGTTAAACGATAAATTGCAAATAATACGACATGCGTATCACCATCCGGAAATAATACGCTTTTTAGTTAACCGTGATCATATATTTACTGGAGAAAACCTACCTATTCAAGAGTACATCAAACGGGGAAATGATCCAATCCTGGTTAAAAAGAGACTTTTTGAAAAATTCTTACAAATGGTGCAAGAAAGTACATTTCCGAATATAAACTCAGGTTCAAATGAGCATCAAATAAAAATAAATAAAAAAATACTTGAACAAAGAGCATTAGCCCAGAATTTACCTGAAAATTTCTTCTTGAGACGTTCGGATCAACGAAAAATGAAATCAATATTAGATACAATAACTTTTATATCAAGTTACCTACGCGAAGATGCAAGCCAACGAGAAAGAGCTATTAATGATTTTTTTTCGTTAGAATTTATGAGGTTAATGTGTGATGATCAAGCAGAAATGAATCTATGTGATATGGATACAATTAAGTTAGAAATCAATGTATGACATTCAAATCTCAATTTTTATTTGATCGATTTCGGTTTAGTAACAATGAAAAAGATTTTCCTGTAAGAGCCATGGTGAATTATAATTTGGGGGAATCTCTCGCGTATCTACCTGAAAATAGTAGTTTACAACAGTATACTGATTTGAGTGATCTAGACTATGATAAAAGTATATCACTACATCAGGCATTTTTTTATGAATTAGATTTTGCCTTAGCACGATTATCACAAACTCCTGAGGTGACTAAAATTCGTTCTTTATTTGCCAAAAAAGAATTTCCTAGAATGTTGACTGGCTTAAAAAAACTCAAACAATATTTAGAAACACACCCAGCTGACGAAATAGATGCACCGATATTAAGTATAGTAAAACACCTGTCAGAATTTAAACTTCGTAAAATTGATGCTAAAAATTTTAGTTTGCAACCTGAAGTAAGCGCCGCAATATACCTTAGCATGGGCATTTTATTTCAACCTAAACTTATAGAAAGAGCGTACAAAGATGAAAATAAACAGAACTCTGCTAATATTTCCATTCCACAGTTCATAAAATATTTTAAAGAAGCGAAAAATATATATGTGGAAAAATGGCAAAAAACAGACCCGGAAGGACTGCGCTTGCTTAATACATCGATTGCTGAACTAGAATGGGAAAAAGCTAACCCTATTTTTAAAGATGATATAGACGTACAACGTCTTAAAAAAGTTATCTCTTACAAAGAACTTTTAAAAGTTGTTGCACAAGAGCCGGATGCAGATAGTTATAGTTCTAATTTCTCTTGGAATTTTTTTATCCAAAAAATTTGGGAAGATGAAAGTCTCCTCAAAGAACAATTTTTTGATATTCAATACGTCGAGAATTTTGATGATCCAGAAAAATTTATTCAAGATCCACGATTTGAACAAACATTATACGAAATTGGTCGAACTCTTGCACCATTTTCATTTGATACCAAAAATGATCCAACCACGTCATCAATTAAACATATACAAAATATTGCCATAGAAGCCATTAAAAAATGGGGGATACCCGAAGAGTCGGAATTATTAAAAAAGTATTTAAAAGGTGTAAGAGAGATTCAGTGGAATGAAATCTCTGCTTTCAAAAAAAGTCTAGAAAAAGCCGTAAATCGTCCGGATGCATTTGAACAAGCCCAAACATTAACAGATGGATATTTTAAAGATTTCTTTTTATTTGAATCTTGGAAAAGTAAAAAGAAAAAAACAACGAATGATGCTGAACAATACCTGAGACTCATGCAAAGTCCGGTTACAGATGGAGCAAGGGTGAATCGATCGACGCAACTCATGAATAACTATGTAAGAAATAGTATTCTATTTGGTAACGGATCGGTAAATGAAGAAGGTTTTAAACATAATGTCCATCAAGAATGGTTAGCTACTCCAACGTCCAACGACAAAGCCCTCACCTATGAAGATTGGGAAGCGCTCTATGAAGAAGCTCACAAAAAGAGAAAAATCGAAAAGCAAACTCAATGGCATGATGAAAAGTGGCTTTCTCCAAAATTACTTTATGTATTTTCGGATTCAATTGAAAGAGGTGAAGCCAAAGAATCTATTTTACCTAAATCTTATTCAGGTCATTTGCTAACAGAAATTGCTGCACATTATATAGCTGCATTAGGCAGCCAAGAAAAACCAAACGACATTGATAAATACTCACAAGCCTTTCAAACTTGGATAAAAAAACATCTTCCTGAATCTTGTCTACTAAGAGATTTCTATTTGGAAAATGTGTTAAATATTCAAATCTGGTCGGAAATACAAAGAAGCTCTCTTGCTCCATTTTTACAAGATGAAAATATATGCTTAGAGAAAACTGATATCGATCTTACAAAACACTTCAATGAAAAAAGCGATCAAGGTATTTTAAAAGATGCCTATTTTACAAAATATACGGTGTATCGTTTAACAGGATTGGTAGCTAAAATTCAACTTTTTCCATTAGAAGAACAAGAAAAGCTAGCTGACGTAATAAGAAATGTAAGCCAATTCATGACACCGGTTACTGCAGAAGCGTATGATCGAATTGCAATAGAACTTGAAACGGAACGAATAAAACGTTCATATCATGAAATCTATCATGATATGACAACAGAAGGAGATCAAAAAGCAAAAGATAAAGCTTTTGAGTACATTTTGGATTACATCACAAAAAGATTTCCTCAAGCTGGATATAATAGAGATGAACTGTTACAGAAATTTGCCTTAGATTACGCGTCAAAACCGGTACATGCTCGCCAAATTGAACAACTGTCATACGATACTCTTATCCGCCAACCTCACTTAGAAGAAGATGATGGAGCAACTACTTCTTTTGCCCCTCAAGAAGCGGTAAAAAATTATCTTTCTTCTTTCCATGATAGAGAAAGTCGTGCACAAATCCTTGGATGGATATTTGGAGGTTTACCACCTGATGATCGCTATCTTGAAGGGAGGGAATTTCATGTAAATGCAGATGATGAGCGTGAAATTTTTTGGAATTTAAGCAATGCTGAACGTAGAGTCGTTTTATATAACGCTTTACTGGGATCATATGGATTGTTCGAGTTACCGGAAGCGGCAAAATGGTCTCAAGAAGAGAATAAGAATTCAAAAGTGTTTTTGGAATTCTTAGACACTTTTTATGAACACAATCTCGCACAGCTTATTGTTAACGAAAAAGAGGGTTCGCTGACTCCTACAATTCTAAGAACTATTTTTTTTGAAGTCTTTAAAAATTATTCAACTTCAAGAAGAGTCGAATTATTTTTTTCTCTAACAAATAAACTTCGAGATGTAAGATTAAAAAACGAAAAACTAACGCTGGGACAAGCCGTCAAACTGTTTCTGGAACAAGTCGGTGTGGTTGGAGTAAAAGCGGGACAAGTATTATCCGAACATCGAGATCTGGTAAACGGGGAAATTCAAAATGAACTTTCTTCATTAAGAGATAAAGCTGCTCCGTTCGCAAAACATGGAGTATTTACCTATTTAAAAGCCGCGGGGCTTTCACCTGAATCAAAACACCAAGCTCCTTTTGCGGTAACCGAAGTAGGCGCTTGTTTAGGAAGTGCCTCGATCAAACAAAGCCACATAGTTACGCTTGAATCAAGCGTGGATTTGGGCAAAAAACAAACAACTCAAGCAGTCGGAAAATTTCCAAGACCATCGATAGAGAAAAATTTTCAAGAAGATGTCGCAGTTCTGGAAAAGGTATTAATGGAATTAAGTGCAATTAATTCAAAAATTCCTCCGCGCCTTCTAGAGGAAATCGTAAGCGCCTGTCTTGTGGAATTTGATTTTAATGCTGAGGCAAAAGCACAAACAGAAATAAGTAACAACATTACAAAAAGAAATGCGGATATTGCCATTACAGATAAACGAATGCCTATAATTGTTCCAAAAGTGTTACATGTCGCAAAAAAAAGTGAACAAAAAACAAATAATTTACAATTAACCATTGAAGAATATATTCCCGGTTTAACTTTTTCTGAAATTGAAGAATATCAATCACTTGTCCGTTCAGATTCAACTGCTCCAGAAATAAAGTCACGAAAAGAAGCAATTGAAGAGAAAATAGGGAATATCTATGGTAATAGAAAACAATTAGCGTGCTTTGAATATTCGGATTTACCGATTCAGACAATACGTGCCCAGGTAGCCATCGAACTTCTAACTGAAATTGTTGAAGATGGTATTTTCCATTCCGACTTACACTCCGGCAATTCAATTATCGATCTTGGAAAAGACGCTCACAAACTCGCCTTAATTGATTTCGGAAGTGTTGGTCGTAGTATTGAATCCACTCCTGAAGGCACAAAAGATTATAGAGTTGACTTTCAAGATTTTTTACAAAATGTGTTACTTCTCCGACTGCAATTAGCAAATATGGACAGATTGGGAGAGATTGTAGAACGATACGTCGAACAGAAAACCGGTCAACCTGGTACATGGTCGCAAAAGATCACAGAATTAAGTCAAAAAAACACAGAAGTTGGAAGTTTTTTTAAAGAGCTTTTATCCGATCTCATGAGCCAACACGTTGAAATACACCCACAATTTAGATTATTGTTAAAATCTTTAACCGCAGCAGGTAGCCACCTGGATGCGCTCGCATCAACAATTACTCGCACAATCAGTGAATCAATGATGAGGGCAGCTATGGAAGGTAAGCCAATGAACGAAGTGCTTTTTGAAGATCCAACAATGAAGAAATTAAAACCATTTCTAGAAAAAATGCCAGCTTTAATGGGTTTATTAGGAACAACTTTATAAAACTCATCACCGTAAATAAAAACTCGGCAATCGTGCGCTAATCTTCCAAAGAAAACTCGGTTAAGTCTGAAAAATTAATAAATCCATTTTTCGATAATCAAAAGCCATTGAAATCGGCACACTTTCCACGGAAGAAATCCGACAGCAATGCAATGCATTGTAGTATTACGTTTATCGACCCATGACAGAGAAGACAGAGTTCACCTCAATAGATCGCAAAAATAGGGGAAAGAAGCACTTATCTCACCACACCCATTCCGCCATAGTGTAGGTATGAACCGTGCAGTCGGGGATACACCCTCAATACATCCAAAAGATACTCTTTTACAAGAATATAAACTCGTAACAAATACATTTGGATGTGCATAACGAAAACGTCGTCAAAGCGTACCAAAAGATCACAACCTATAATCAGTATAGAGCCTGACAATGGAAGGGTAGTGTTTCAGACTTCGAAGAACAAAAGTCGACAGGCGAGGAGACTTGCACAACCGATCAAAGCAGTTTTATAAAAGATTACAAGCGTCGCACAATATATCTTATACGATGCTTAGGGTATTTTTTTAAGCTAAATCTATTATTTTATATAAACTTTACCCGGAACTCGCACATCAATATATTCATGTATCTTAAGATCTTTTGGTTTACTTTCCATAAATTTTCGATAAACTTCGATTTGAGTCTGTAAAGTACTGCCACGTTCGAGCACAATATCAATATTGCCGTCTGTCTGAACATACATTGTTGAAGTCTCCAAATTAGGAACACGTATATACCTGTGCCTTATACGAGCCTCTAGGAGGTTTTTAGAGGCTTCTAACCACCCTCTAATAGCCTGAGCTGAAGCTGCTTGATAACCGGGTGCGGCAGGTTCTGGTAAATCAAAAACTATCACTGGTAATTGGTCAACGCTCATCAATTCATTTTTAGAAAGCAAACGACGAATGCGTTCAGTCTGAACTGAGTCGGCTTCACCGGTAACCACACCGTGAACATCAACAAGTAACAATTGATCCTTGGATGACAAAACAATACTTCTCTGCCTCTCTCGTAAGATGAGTCGTAAAATATTAGGATATGACTTTTCCACAACCGCAGATTCCAAAAACAATTGCTCTTTTAACTCTTCGGCTAAAATTTTTGGGTTAATAAAAAAAAGATTTCTCCGATCCCAAGGCTTCCAATGTCCAGAATCTATCAAAGCAAAAGTCGTTGATGCGACCGCTCCTTCCTGTAAACCTTGAAGACCCTCTACCTCTACCCTATCAAGACTGAACCATCCTGAAATAAAAATTGTCCAAACTCCGACTGTCACTATAAAAGTAAAACAAATACTCAAAACAATCATTCTTGTTGAACGGAGTAAATCTTTTCTTTCAGTCTGAAAAATTCCCTTACGACCGTCACGATGTCCAAATAACATATCTATACAACAATACGAGGAACCAATGGGTTAATCCTAGTCACAATTTCGTAATGGATTGTTTCAATTTGTGTCGCTAAATCTTCAGCACGTATGACTTCAGTTCCCTGCTTACCAATTAACACCACTTCCATGCCTTCACGAACCCCTGGAACATCCGTAACATCTACCATAAACATGTTCATACAAACTCGTCCCAGCACTTTACAGCGATGACCGTGAATTAATACATTCCCAATACGCGAAAAACCCCGATCATAACCATCCCAATACCCAACTGGAATAACCGCAATAAAAGAATCTCTTTTTACCCGTTCTGTTAAACCATAACTTATTCCAGTTCCTTTTTGAACTTGTTTTACTTGGGCAATAAGCGTTTTCCAAGTTAAAACAGGTTTCAAAAAAAGAGGTTTTTTTATTATTAAAGCCGTGGCTTGTGTCTCCTTTGACGACCAAAAACCATAAGAAGAAATCCCAACACGTGCAACAGTGAACAATGTATTGGGGAATAAAATAGCTGCAGCGCTACAAGCCGTATGTCGCACCGGTGGATTAATTCCGATTTGCGCTAATTCCTTAAGCGCATCTGAAAAACGTTTTAATTGAACATTGGAAAAACCTGCATCGGTTGTATCTTCGATATTTGCAAAGTGTGTAAATACTCCCTCAATTTCAATGTGAGGTAACGCATGAAGTTTCTTTGCTAATGAAAGTAGTTCGGAACCGGATAAACCCTGTCTGGTAATACCAGTTTCAATCTCCAAATGGACTCGTAAACGATCATTTTTTGAAACATTCAATTTTTTTGCGGCTAAAATGGCAGTTTTTGAATAAACAGTAATCGAAATTCGTGATTCTGCCGCCTCTTTGAAACGTGCGGGCGAAGTGTAACCTAAAACGAGAATTGGCTGTAAAATTCCCGCTTTTCGCAAAGCTAATGCCTCATCTAATTGATCCACACCAAACCAATCAGTTCCGGCTGCAGCCGCAATTGTTGAAAAAGGAATAAGCCCATGTCCATAAGCATTTGATTTAACCACTGTCATCAATAAGGTTTTTTTTCCAAGATGACGTTTAAACGTTTGGACATTTGACGTAATCGCACGACGTGAAATTTCAACCCAAGATTTTGGGAATGTCATGAGACTATTTTCCGCTGAAACAATCATCCTGTCTAGCCTATTGAATCAAATCCACAATACGGTATAAGTTTTTCAGGTATTCGTATTGAACCATCCGCTTGTTGATGGTTTTCTAATAAAGCGATTAACGTTCGTGCTAATGAAATAGCCGTACCATTTAATGTATTCACAAACGCAGAAGACCCGTCATCTTTTTTATATTTAATATTCATGCGACGTGCTTGATAATCTGTACAGTTTGAAGTCGAAGTAATCTCTCCCCAATCACCAAGTCCATTATTACGACCCCACATCCAAGCTTCTAAATCATACTTACGATAAGCTGAACCTCCTAAATCACCAGTACAAATATCAAGAACACGAAATGGAATTTTTAATGATTCAAAAATGTGTTCTTCATGTCTTAAAAGTTCCAAGTGCATAGCCTCTGATTGTTCAGGTGTGCAAAAAACAAACATTTCAATTTTTGAAAATTGATGCACTCGATACAAACCGTAAGATTCTCTTCCGTATGAACCAGCCTCGGTACGATAACAATGCGATACTCCCGCATATCGAATCGGTAATTGGCTTACAGAAAGAAATTCATCTTTATGAAAACCGCCTAAAGTAATTTCAGCGGTTCCGATCAACGACAAATCAGTATTTTCCAAAGAATAAATTTGTGTTTCTGGTCCTCGAGGATTAAATCCGGTACCGATAATAACATCGTCTTTTGCCAAATCCGGAGTATTCATAAGAATAAACCCTTCCTTCATCAAATAATCCTGAACATACCTAATCAAAGCCATTTCTAATATTGCCAACTTCCCTTTCAAAAAATAAAATTTAGCTCCTGTTACTTTTGTGCCACGATCAAAATCAATCAAATCATGTTTTTGACACAAGTACACGTGATCTCTTGGTTCAACTAATCGTGTAATCTCCCCAACTTGTCGTAATTCAATATTTTCTGCGTCAGAATTACCTATAGGAGCTTTAGGATGATTCAAATTCGGAATACTTAATAAAATCGCCTTCCATTCCCCTTCTATAGTTTGTAATGCTTCTTCTTTCAAAGCGAGAACTTCTTTCAAATTTTTCCCTTTTTCGATCAAAAGAGGACGATCCTCTGACTGTGCCGATTTCATGCTTTCAGCCACATTATTTCGTTCAGCGCGTAAAGCCTCTACTTCCTGCAATAAAGTTAATCGACGTGCATCCAAATGTAACCAAGCATCAACATCAACCGACATACACTTGTGTGCAGTTGCCGCTTTTACTAATTCAGCTTGCTCACGAATAAGTTTTGGATCGAGCATACAGGTAAAATAAGCTATTTATCTTATCTTCACAAAGGCATCCCCTGTTCATCATACTCCGCATCTGTCATTGGTTCTTCTTCACGCATGCCACGAAGTAATGAAGAACTTCGAATATCTGGTTCATAAGGAACACAACGAACAACTGTCGCTGCAATTCCACGACGAGCTAGCTCAGCCTCTAATCGCTCAGTGAAAGCTTCTTGATCATGTCCAAGACAAATATAATCAGGACGAACTTCTTCTATAATTTTATACTTATCATCCAAATATCCCAAACGAGCGTCATCAACATTTGGATGTGTCATAACGACTCTTAATCGATCCTGTTCATTGTTCAACGGAAGTTGACCTTTCAGATCAACCACAGTTTCATCTCTCGAAACAACAACGAATAATTCATCAGCACAATCCTTTGCTTGACGAAAATAATCCTCATGTCCGACATGAAGTCCATCAAAGGTCCCAAAACACATGGCAATTTTTTTCATAGCATCTACAGTTTAATTTTCTGATCTAAGTGTTGGAAAAATAATAGATTCTTTTAAGCTTGGAACGCCTACCACCATAGCAGCAAGCCGATCTATTCCTATGCCCATACCACAGGTTGGTGGCATTCCATGTTCAAGAGAGCGTAAAAATGCTTCGTCTAAAAATTGAGCATCTTGACTGCCGGCTTCTCTCAAACTTTGTTGCTCCATTAAACGACGTCGTTGTTCAATCGGATCATGTAATTCATGATAATACGCATTTATAATTTCCGCACCACGAACTACCAATTGAACAGAAGCGCTCTTACTTGGATCTTCTGGACTCACATTTGCTAATGGTTTTAATGAAATAGGATAATCAAACACCCATATTGGCTGAACAAAGTTTTGACGCGCCGTTTTTTTAAATAGCTGATCAAAAACTTCACCGAGCCCGATACAACCGGTAAAATCTATCTTCAATCCTTTCTCCTGAACTGCAGCTATCAGTGACTCCTCATTTTGGTATTCATCAATATCGATTCCACAAGCATCGATAATGGATTGTTTAAATGTTGTACGTTTCCACGGACCAGTAAAATCAATCTCGCCCTGCTCGCTTGTAATCAACAATGATCCACGCGTCTTTCTGATGCAATACGTCAGTAATTCCTCCAGCATCGAAACAAAAGTCACTTTATCCGCATAAGCCCAATACAATTCGATCATCGTAAATTCAGGATTGTGAGAATAGTCAATCCCTTCATTTCGAAAACAACGACCAATTTCATATACCTTCTCTAAACCTCCAACGATCAAACGCTTTAAATACATTTCAGGAGAAATACGCAAATATAATTCCATGTCCAATGCATGGTGATGAGTTTGAAAAGGGCGCGCACTTGCCCCTCCCGGGATAGGCTGAAGTATTGGCGTTTCAACTTCCAAAAAATCACGTTCATTCAAAAAATCACGCATGGCAGAAACTAATTTAGAACGCATGACAAACCGTTCTCGAACTTCATGATTCGTCAAAATATCCAACTCACGTTCACGATACCGTTTTTCCACATCTTGAAGTCCATGCCATTTTTCCGGTAATGGTAATAATGCTTTAGATAAAATATTCCATGCTGAAACCAAAAGTGATTTTTCTCCGCGCTTAGTAGTAAAAAGCATTCCAGTCGTCTCTACGATATCACCTGGATCAATGGAATCACGAAATAATGTAAAAACTTCTGAACCAATTTCATCTTCTTTAAAGGTTGCTTGGATTTGTGCGGTACCATCTACAACATCAGCAAACATCATACCTCCGTGAACTCGAATCGACATCACTCTACCTGCAAGAGTAATGTTTTTCTTCTCTTGTGAAAATTGCTCAAATTTTTCAAGAGCAAAAGCGCAAGTCGTATCACGTTGTGTCGTTTTTGGATAAGGGTCGATTCCTCGAGCTTGGAGTGCCTCGAGCTTGTTTCGACGTACTTGTACTTCATCTAGCATAGTTCTTGACCGAAGATACCCGAAGGCGAAAAATGGGTCAAGACGAATGTCAATAATTACCCTACCTTGATCACCTTAAAGATGGTTTCACCGGTTGGCGTTTCAACGGTAACCATATCATCAACACGATGACCAAGAAAAGCACTGCCCATAGGAGACTCATTCGAAATCAATCCTTCCGCTGGATTAGCTTCGCTTGAACCAACGATAGTATATTGGCGCTCTTTACCAAGTACTTCAACAGAAATTTTTGAACCAATCGAAATCACTCCTCCTTTTGAACTACTATCTATTAAAGAAACATCTTTCATGATTTCTTGGATTTCTCGAATTCTGCTCTCAACTAAAGCTAATGCGTCCTTTGCATCATGATATTCCGCATTCTCGGATAAATCACCCAAATCACGAGCGGATTCAATCCGTTCCGCTAATTCTCGACGTTTAACTTGTTTCAATTCAATAAGCTCAGCCTTCATTTTATCAAGACCTTCCTGAGTAATATACGTCGTTTTGTCTGGCATACACGTGTAATAAATGAAATGCGCGCCCGAAAGCGCGTTATATACCAAAGCATATCCATCATAAATTAACCTGTCAACTATTTTTTGTGCTTATACCAATATTCCAAAATACTTTTCGCAACAGGAATAGCCGTTTTTGAGCCCTCCTCCCCTTCTTCCAATAAAACCGCTAATGCAATTTCTGGTTTCGCAGTTGGAGCAAAAGCCGTAAACCAAGCATGATTTGCTTTATCAGTACGCCACTGCGCTGTTCCGGTTTTACCAGACACTTCAAAACCAATGCCTGCTAAAGCTCTTCCTGATCCGTATACAACCGTATCCCTCATCCCATCTTGAATAACACGATCTATTGCGGGATCAATAATTGGGGTTGTAGTTGGCGTAGACACCACATCTTGTCCAATATGTGGCACGATAACATGACCGCCATTTGCAACTTCAGCAGTATAAACTGCGACCTGTAAAGGTGTAACCAATAAGTCTCCCTGACCAATAGATAAATTATATGTATCTCCTATATACCATCGTTCACCTTTAACTCGTGCTTTCCACTCAGCAGACGGAACAAAACCAGTAACTTCTCCTGGCACATCGATACCTGTACGTGCTCCCAATCCAAACCGTCGCATCCACGAAGTCAAACGATCAATACCTAGCCCGGTAAAAGACTGAAATCCACCTCCAACATAATAAAAAAATGTATTCACCGACCAAGCTAACGCCCTTCGAACGTTTGTAGCACCATGTCCGCCAGCTTTCCAATCAGGAAAAAAAGTAGAACCGACACGGATCCCTCCGGTGGAGTCAATGCTTGTTTGTTTCGTAATAACACCCTCACTCAAAGCCGCAGCGGCAACCACCGGCTTTATAGTCGAACCAGATGGAAACACACCAGCCCAAGCGCGTGGCAATAAAGGTCGTTCTTGATTTGCAAGCAATGACGCATAATAAGTACTTGAAACGCTTCCAGAAAATGCATTGTTATCGTATGCCGGCCAAGAAACAATTGCCAAAATCGAACCGTCTCTCGGATCAAGTGCCACTACCGAACCTCTTTGCAATTTATTTTTTTCCATTTCCTCCCTCAATGCTTTCTCTGCTACTTGTTGCAAACCAAAATCCAAACTCAATCGAACTTCTGCGCCATCAATTGGTTTTTTTTGTGAGACTAAATGCGTGGGACGATTTAAGGCATCTACTTCATATAAATCCTCACCAAACACACCTCTAAGGCGTTTTTCGTATGAATATTCGACCCCTGTTTTACCAAATAAATCCGTTTGGATATATCCCTGATCCCGTACTCGTTCTAACTCTAAAGCAGAAATGGCTCCAACATATCCCAAAACATGAGACAAACTAGGTACAGAAGCGGCATACGGGTAATGCCTTTTTTGTCCGATCACTAAACGAATAGCGGCGTGATCCTCTAAAAGCCTAAAACTAACGGCATTAACATATGGAATATCTCTTTTTAAAGTCAACGATTCAAACGGATCAGTCGAAGACGCACGTTCTAAAATTGATTGTATATCATCTAATGACATCGAAATTGCACGACCGACATTTGCCAAAAGCGCCGTTCTTTCATTGGGATTACTCGGTAAAAACTGAGGGGTAATCTGTACATCAAAAGAAGGAACATTTTCAGCCAGTACCGTTCCGTTACGATCCTCTATAATTCCACGTTGTGCCGCAATCGGCACATGTCGCAAACGATTATTTTCAGCTTGCACTTGATAATCGTTATGTTTAACAATCTGCATCCAATAAGCTCGACCAAGAAGGCTAAACACTAATAATACGATGAGAAATAAGGCTATTATGAAACGTGAACGTGAAAACGTGACGCCTAAAAAAAGTGGTCTTTCTTGAACATGTGCAAAATCATCTTCAAACAAAACCTCATGAGACATCAAGTCAGACTTGCGCTTATCAATCCGCTGACCTGTTCCTACTTGGGTCAAACGAAAAGGAGATTCTTGTTTAGAAAACGGATCCATAATTATCCATAGATTTCCTTCGTAAACGAAAAATTTTTTGTATAAACAGTGGAATAAGAAAGCATAAGGAAACGAACAATATATCCCACAAACTTCGTCTCCATAATTCTGACCAAGAAATATATATGTGATGATTATTCATAACAATTGATCCAATCCAGATCCAAAAAGTTTCCCAGATCCAAAAACAATATCTTCCCAATAAAACCATTGCAATGAGACTATACAATGATCTATTGGTCATCACATTCAAAGAGACAAAGCGCAAAAATATGACTAAAAGCGGAAAACCCACAAAATGAAAACCTATGTGGAAACTAAACAAATCATGTAAACATCCAACGATAAACGCAAAAATAAGGACCTCTTCATTCCATCTACGAAACAAACCAAGACAAATAATTCCCATAGAAGGAAAAAAATACGCATACGGAATTGGAAAAAATGTTCTCATTCCCACTTCATACAAGGCAATACAACATGCAAAGAAAGCAATAAATATGCTACGACGCTGAAAACTCATATTACAAACCTGGCTCAGGTCTTAAAACGGCAGGTCTTAATACGATAACTAAATCAATTCTATCCCGCAAAGATAATGGTTCTAATGTAGCAATTTTAAAAGGATCCGTGGGTTTACTATCAACACGGTTAATGATTCCTATGACTAAGTTCGGTGGAATTTTTTCTTCAATCCCTGCGGTCACAATCAAATCATTTGGGTTTAAAGGTTCATTTTGTGGAATTAAAGTCATTTGTGCTAACTGTGTCCCACGTCCTTCAACGACACCAAGTAATTTTGTTTCCCCTGCTTTGGTTGCAGCAACTCTGCTCTGTTCATCAGATACAAGCGTCACACGTGAAATACGTGAATATAATTGCGTTATTTTACCAATAAAAACTCCATCATCTACCACTACAGCCATGCCAATTTCTAAGCCATCATTGGAACCACGATCAATAACTAAATAAGAATCTCGTAAATCGGTACTGCGCGAAATTACACGCGCGCCAACATGATCATAAGTGGAATTTTGCAGAAATTTAGCTGTTTCTCTCAAGTGACGGTTTTCTTCTTCTAAAGAACGAATTTTAACGTAATCCACGCTCAGGGTTGAAACGCGTGCTTCTAAATCTTTCGCTCTTTTTTCAAGTTCCACCACATTATGTCCAGTTCCGTGAAATCCTAGTGCGGACATAACAAAGGCATTCGCTCGTTGAACAGGCAGAAACAAAGCACGAACTCCATCTGCAATCGGAGACAAAATACCAAAAAGATACAACAACAAAACAATACTAATAACGCCAACAATAAGTATCGGTAATTGTGTTTCTCCTTTTTTCATATGAAAACTTAATTTCGCACGCGATCCGTAGAAGGCAAACTCACGTCATTCAACATATTTGGATGATCCAATAAGGTACCACAACCACGAACTACGGTGGTTAACGGGTCATCAGCGACACGCACCGGCAATCCTGTATGTTCAGAAATAAGCCTATCAAAGCCTCGCAACATTGCACCGCCACCTGTGATCACTATTCCTCGGCGATACGTATCCGAAACTAATTCTGGCGGTGTAATTTCAAGGATAGATTTAAGATGTTCAACGATAACCTTGGTGGAACGAGCCAGTGCTTCACGTATTTGAGAATCAGTTACCATGATTTCACGTGGCAATCCGGACAACAAATCACGACCACGTAAAGCAACTTCAATCGGTTGTTCTAAAGGAACAGCCGATCCGGCGGCAATTTTTACTTCTTCAGCTACCCGTTCACCAACCAACATATTAAAAACATCACGAGCATATTGAACAATACTTTTGTTCAATTCATCACCTGCAATAGGAATTGACTTGGCGGTTACAACTCCGTTTAAAGAAATGACCGCAATCTCTGTAGTACCTCCACCCAAATCAACCACCATATTTCCTACCGGTTCATTGATGGGTAACCCCATACCAATCGCAGCGGCAATCGGTTCCTCAACCAAAAAAACCTCACGAGCCCCAGCAGACATCGCTGCATCACCAACAGCTTTACGCTCAACTTCAGTAACATCCAACGGAACACCGATAACGACTCTTGGACGTGGAACAAAAACTGAACGTTCACGATGAATTTTTTCAATAAAATAACGCAACATCTTTTCAGTAACTTCAAAATCCGCAATAATTCCTCTTTGAAGTGGACGTGTAACTTGAATATGAGGCGGCGTTTTTCCTATCATCGCCCGAGCTTCTTGACCGACCGCTAAAATTTGACCGTTACGAGTATTAACGGCAACCACTGATGGCTCCTGAATCACTGTTCCCTTTCCTTGAATACTAACAAGAGTATTCGCTGTCCCTAAATCAATTCCAAGATCTTTTGAAAATCGTCCAAATAGTACGGAAGGCAACATAACTGCCCCATCTTACGTGGCGAACCAACCTTTGCGCAAGTACCCCTCACCTTCGTCCTGAATGGAGCAATAAAACACCACCTTCAATCAACATCGCAATGATAATTAAAAGTAAACAGCTCCACCATGTAAACATAGCGTTCGAAGAAAGGATCAATGCTCCAACTGAAAGAATCGATAATAAAACTGCATGACGAAATGAAATTCGCACATCGCGAAATTCTAATCCTTTTTCCTTACCGCGAGAAATAAGCAAGCGAATCGCAAGACCAATCAATGTCAAACTCCCCATCAAAGAAATAACCAAAGTGATATAGAACAAAACCAAACCGGTTAAACCAGAGACTCCTGGTTGGACATTGAAAAGGACAAATGTCCAAGCGGTCCAAGCAATGGTCGTACTAAAAAACATGAGAAGCACATACAAACGGAATGACATAACTTATCTCAATGATACCATAATTTCACGTACTACGAGACTCCCCAATCGACGATTTATTGCATTTTTTACATTAGGTAATTGTATCTTCAGTTCTTGGCTTGCTGAAGCAGAAGTTGTTTCTAAATGAAGCTTTCCATCAACAAAAGAAACACAACGCACCAAAATCGATCGCTGTTCACCCCAAACTTCATCAAAACAAACTCGCGTCGCTTCAAAAACACGTGCAATTTGAATATCGTTTCTCCCAACACCAGTCCGTAGATTGGTTGAAAGTATTTTTCTCATGGATTCAAAACTCATAGACGTCGAAATTCACAAATATGTTTAAAATCGCAATTTTTACACACAAATGGAGAAGGGTTTGGTCGAAAATCCGATCGAAGAATTTCTTCCATGCGAAGTAACAAAGCCTCACGAAATTCTTCACGATCTTGTCCTTGCAAAAGATTAACCTGTGCCTTACAACCATCAAGTACATAAACATACGTCAATGTATCAATCGAGATACCTCTTTCCTCCATGGCCATTTGATAAATCCACAATTGTTCTTTTGCTCCCGTATCTAATTCTTTTGATTTTTTTGCATTCCCGGTTTTATAATCCAAAATTGCAAAATGTCCATTAGGTAATCTATCTATACGATCAATTTTTCCTTTAAGAGAATGTTCACCGACACGCCATTCAAATGGTGCCTCCAACATAGCTACATCCGGTGCATCCATTATCCATTCTTCAACCAAACGCTGAGTAGCTTCTCGACCCTTTGTATGGTATTCATCATATAATTTTCTATCAGGATACCAATGATCGTTTTCAGACCAACGTGCTTCATAAATAGCTATAGCTTCATCCAAACTCAATTGAAAAACTCTTTTTGAAAATTTGTCTGAATCATGAAAATACAATTCCGTTTGTTGTATCTTCGTACGATCAATATTCATCTGTAAAATATTTTGAAAAGTCAAATGAATCGCTTGACCAAAAGATTTTTGGTATTTTCCTAAAACAGGAATTTTATAGACATGTGCAAATTTATATTGAAGTCCGCAATTTTCAAAGGCAGCTAGTTGAGTAAACGAAAAACGTCTTTTCAACGCAAACGTCTCAGAACTCCTTACCGACGGGATACTAACTGGCTTTTCCGGCGCGAAATGCGAAAGAGTACTATTCGTTTTAACTGAAACCTTTGGAATCTCAAGCTGTGCATCTTCTAAAAAAAGAGATGGCTTTTTTTTACGCGCACCTCCATAATCTTCCGCTCCTGTTAAAGTCAACGATTCTTTTGCTCGAGTCATGGCTACATACATTAAACGTCTCTCTTCATCTAGATTCGAATTTCCTTCTTCTAAGCGTTCATTAATTAAACCATCTGGTAAGGGTATTACTTCAGACCGCGCCCGAGTCGGAAAACGCTGATCAACAACTGAAACAATAAATACGTGTCTGAATTCTAAACCTTTTGATGCATGAACTGTCATCACTTTAACCAGTTCTGGTCCAGCATCAGGATCAATCTGAAGTGCGCCTTCTTCTCCACTATCGATCTCCAAACGTAATTCTTCTAAAAATCCTTTCAAAGTAGGACCATGAGTTGCTGCCTCATACCTTTTAAGGCGCTGAACGAATCCGTTCAATAACGCGATCTCCTCAATCTTCTCTTCCTCCCCATGTTTCATGATTGAATCCAAATAATGGGTATTTTCTATGGCAAGTTGAAAAACCTTTAATGGAGTTTCTCGTCTCGCGTCTTCACTTAACTTTAAAATATCAACGATAAACCGATCTGCAAGTGAATGAGCCGATTCAGATAATGACTCTTGTAATTCTTCTTTCGTATGAGCAACAACGGCATCCCATAATTGAACCGAATGTTTTGATGAATATGCCAAAAAAACACGCAAATCTTCCATGGAAAATGCATAATTCGGTGCTGTCATAGCACGCCACATTGAAGTTGATTCACGCGTCCCATCACATAACGACAATACAGCGACCAAATCTAAAATAATCGGTTTTGCGTATAAACCGCGCGATGCAAAAAAACGATATGGAACACCATGCCTTTCCAATGCAAAAATAAACGGTTCCGCCCCATCATTTGAACGAGATAAAATAACAAAATCATTCCATGTCAAAGTTGGGTCTTTCTGTTTCAAATCAATGATATTTCGTGCCACTCCTTCAGCTTCATCTTCTAAACGAGGATACCAATTAACCATAACCTTCCCTCCATTCCCTTTCGACGCTTGTAAACGTTTATCTAATCCTTCGTGTGCTAAACGTATTTCTAAACGATTTGGATTGTTCTTCGTTATAAATCCATATGCTACGTCTAAAATCTCTTGATGAGAACGATAATTATCCGTTAGTGTCACCGTTGAAGCATCCGGAAAATCTTCTTTAAATTGTAAAATATTAGCCAATGAAGCACCTCGAAACTTATAAATTGCTTGGTCGTCATCACCCACCACTGTTAAATTTTTAGTATCACCAGCTAACAGCTTAATCAATTCATACTGTGCCCAATTTGTATCTTGAAATTCATCAATTAAAATAAATCGAAATTGTTCACGTAATTCCTTTAAAACAGAAGGACATTCACGCAACAAGCGCAACGTTTCAATGATCAAATCCCCAAAATCAAGCAAACCTTCTTCACGCAATAAATCACGGTAAACAACATAACATTCGGCTAATTCTTTCAAACGAGCTTTTTCACTGACTATAAATTCCTCCTCTCCTTCCAAAACGATATTCTCAACAAAATTCAGATACTGTTCTGGCGTGACACCCTCATCTTTTGCACGTGATAGATGATGCAATAAAGCAGATAAAAATTTCACTGGATTTCCTAATGGTCGATAATGATCTAATGGTAATTTATGAATATATCGCTTCAAAAGTAACCAAGCATCAGTTTCGGTAATTAAAGTAAAATGATTTGGTAAACCAATTTCTAATGCGTATCTCTCAAGAATTCTCTGACAAAAACCATGAAAAGTAGAAATCCAAAAATCATAGGTTCCATTTGGAAGCAATTGCAATACACGATCTTCCATTTCAGCGGCGGATTTTTCGGTAAAAGTCAAAGCTAATAAATTGTCTGTTGTTAAAGGTTTTTCATCTTTTCCTCCAGTTTGTAACAAATGAACGTATCGACGTGTCAAAACGGTTGTCTTACCTGTACCAGCACCAGCCACAATCAACAAAGGTCCAACTGTATGTTTTACGGCAATTATTTGAGACGGATTTAATCCATCAAAAAGGGAAACGGATTCTGGCATGTGACAAAGCGTAACTGCTCGTACTTTATCAAGCAAATCAAACAAAAAAACCCTCCATAGAAGCAAATAATTGGAGGGTTTATCTTTTCCTACTTCAGGTAAACGGTACAAATTGACGCGTTCGTTTGTGAGATGTGCTCATGCAGATAGACACACGCTGAGCTAGCTCCATCAAATCAACCGACAAAGCGCCATTTTGCAGAGATTTCGGGATGCCGTGCGAACCAATCAACCATTCACAGACACGAGGAGCTGCTGCTTGAATTGCTGGTCGCAAAATGACTTCAGTAACCGACCTGACGTAGACACGAGTCGCCTCTTTATCCGAGTCAAGATGCGGGACATTAAACACAAGAGGAATAACCCAATCTCGCGTTCCTTTGGGCAATTCATCCAGCAGAATGTTTTTTGCGACGTATTTCATCGCAATCTCAAGCTGGAGAGCGATCTCCGCCGGACTCGCCGTATCATCGATCAGAAAAACTGAATTATGATCTTGAATCCAATCAGCATGACGCCCGACAAAAATCAGACGTTCTTGATGAACAAGCATCTCGGGTGACCGACCCGAAGAAATCACCTTACGCACAAAATCAAGATTTCGCAGAAGGTAACCTGCCAGCTCATCATGAAATACCACACGAAACTTTTTCTCGAACGATTGAAGAGGTTTCCACTCGGCGGGAAACAGTTTTTTCAATCGATCCACCGTCCCGCCAAAAAGGCGAGTAATTTCTGTATCTCCAAGATCCAAAAGTTCTCTTGTACCAAAACGTCCTTGTGGACCAATCACCGTGATAGCGTCCAGATCAGTATCAATCAGTACCGGCAGTGCAATCAAATGACCAGGCCAAGCACGATTCAACTCTTGAGCCAGCTGCAACATATGCACTGTCGCCGCAACCGTGTCATGTTCCCATGCGGCACAACTAGCCGTTGTGGGAAAAGAGTGACTGTAATGCACGGTTTGAAAACGCATCATCACACGAGGCTCGTGTTTTCCTGCACGCGTACGAAAATCTGCTGAACTCGCAATCGAACTTTGAGTACGTTGCATGTGCATCAGACTCTCGGCACCCGTTTTGACCCCAGCGGAACGAAAGAGCTCCGTCACACCGGCGGGTACCCCGATTGCAGACGTAAAATCCTGAACGCGTCCATCGATGCACAAACTAGCGCTTGGTCTGAACAAATTTTCTTCGATAAAACACTTACGTGCAATTTCACAATTTTTTGATGTGAATTCCTGAGCAGCGTCATGATTCAAACAAAAAAATTCCTGAATTGCTTTTGGATATTCACTCATGTTCGGTTGAGCTTCCAAAAACGTAAAACTTGCTTCACTGGTTGGTGCAATCGAAGACTGTGTCATCAGATCCTCTTTCTGTTGGGATGTAGCAAAGTAAAAGAACAGAAATGAAACATATTCCTATAAACTACCTTTGTCAATTGCCTCACGTATACGTTTCATGAGTTCTAAATAAAAATGAAGATTTGCAAATGTCATCAAACGATAGGCTAAAATTTCATCTATCGAAAATAGATGTCTAATATACGACAATGAATAACGACTCAATTCTGAAGTCACTGCATCATTTTGGTTAGCAACCAACGGTGTCATGTCCAAACGAAAGCGCTCGTTCGTGACATGCACTGTTTCATAAAAATCAGACTTTGTGATATCACCATGGGTAAATCGATACAATAAACCATGACGTGCATTTCTAGTAGGTAATACGCAATCCATCATATCAACGCCACGACGAACATATTCAACTATTTCATGTGGCTGCGCTCCTCCCATAAAATAACGTGGAAAATCTCTAGGAAGTTTACCATCCAAAGCCGTTACAACTTCACAGGCATCATCAAAAGACTCACCAACTGACAAACCACCAATTGCATATCCATCAAAGCCAATATCCATCAAAGCCTGGGCATGCTCTAAACGCCGTTCAACTTCAACTCCTCCTTGGACAATGCCAAACAATTGAGCACCATTATTGTTCGATAAAATTTTTCCATTTTCAAAAGCTACCTTTGATCGTTCAGCCCATCTAACAGTTCGAGCTAATGAAGTGTCCAAATAAGTCGCATCGGAACCAGAAGGCGTGCATTCATCCAAAACCATAGCGATATCACTTCCTATGGCTTGTTGTACTTCCATTGATAATTCCGGTGTTAATAAATGTTTAGACCCATCGATATGTGAAGAAAACATGACTCCTTCTTCTGATATCTTGCGAGTCTTTGCTAAAGAAAAAACCTGATATCCTCCGGAATCGGTCAAAATAGCACCCTTCCAAGACATAAAATGATGTAAACCGTGATGCGCACGAAAAACGTCTAATCCGGGTCGGAGATACAAATGATACGTATTTGAAAGCAAGATTGGACTGCCTAATCGCTCTATATCAAACGAAGACAATGTTTTAACCGCCGCTTTGGTTGCGATCGGCATAAAAAAAGGCGTTTGTAAATCCCCATGAGCTGTATGTAAAACACCTCTCCGAGCAGCAGATATACGTGAATTTAAAGTCCTGGTAAACGAAGTTCGAATCATATAACTAATTATGAAAAGGAATGTGCAATCCCAAGCGTTTTCTCACTGCTGGAACTTTTTGCAATATCCAAACGGTTGCTAAAATAATAGCGATCAAAATGCCAAAAATAATAAAGCTTCGCGGGTTATTTACAGCGTTACCCAAAACCGTAAAAGTGATAATCGCAGGCAATAAACCAAAAAATGTTGCGATTCCAAACGTTTTATAAGAAATACCCGTCATACCTGAACCGATATTAACAATATCAAACGGAAATAAAAAAAATCGCATGAGTAAAATTGGTATAAAACCATCTTTCGTTAATAATTCATCATATTTTTTTAACCAAGCAGTTTCATGTTCTCGAATAAAACGACGTCCAAAAATGCGTCCTAGAAAAAAAGAAACGCCTGCACTCAAATTTTCACCAATAATATTTAAAATACTTCCCCAAAAAGGACCGAAAACGGTTCCGGCAACAATCGTCAATACGCTTGCTGGAAGAAATAAAAAAGAACGTAAAAGATACAAAATAATCAAAATAAGTGATCCTAGTGGACCGTATCCCCTAACGACTCCCTTCACCAACCGAGGCAATTCTCGCAATGAAATATGATGCGTATCCATCCAAATAAAAACAGCCCCGAGCATACTAATCCACAAAAAAGCCGCTAAAATCGTAAATATATCTTTTCGTGCAAGTTTTCTCATAACTTCATTGAAGTTCTTCCTTTTTTTCTTTCATGAACTGTAACCATTCTTCCAATACTGAAAGAAAAATTTTAAAAGGAGCTTCAAAAAGAAAATCAAAAAAGAATAAAAACACGTTAATGCGCGAAATTCCTAAAGACAACCATTGTCCCGCTCGTAAAATTGGAAGCGAAATAAAATCTAACATAGCCGTCGAAGCTCTTTGAGCAGGAGGTAACACGACGTATTCGCGAGCAGTCATGCGTAATCGAAAAGCAAAGAAACTAACCACACATAAAAAGAACAAAAAGAGCGTAGTCGATATCCAGGTGAATGAAAGTTGCCCCAACACCCAAACGATACAACCAAAAATCATACCGAACGTTGCCGCATAAATCATCCGAAACAACCAATCAGAAGTAGCTGAACGTGCTCCTTGACCAAATCTAACATCAATCCAAGGCATCGGTTCATGGCTTGTAAGTGATATGACTTGAGATAAAATTTTCTTAGTATTTTCTATATTTGGAATCTTTATAAGTAATGAAACAATAAACATCAAAACTGGAGGAAATAAAAGATTCACCAATAAAGCTGGAAAAAATATTTCTTTGTACCAAAGCAATTCTAGCGGAACTTCGAGCACTAAAGCAATAAACATTTTTGTCACGAACAAATAAACCATAGCCCGAAGTGCACCTCGACGAAGCTTTCCTTTCGCTTCTTGGTATTGCCTATTGGCGATCTTAACGACCAATTCTTCTAAAGATTCTGTCTTCAAAATAATAGCTTGTGCGTCCGAAGGCTTTTCTTTTAGTCCAGTAAATAAAGTTCGTAACGAAATAGACCATGGTCGAACAGCTCTTTGAATAGCCGCTGTTTCCGGCATATCCATTGCCAAGCGTATACGACGTTCAACCCCCAATAATCGTTCTGCTAATGCTTGAGGTGTTTGAACCCAGTCTTGAGGGCGCATCCATTCTGGCAAAAAAGCACGAATTAATTTATATGAGATTGTAAAATCATCTGCTTTTAAGAAAGTACGATAAACCGCAATATAAACCTGAAGTCTAATATCGCCCGCAGTGATAGTAGAACCTACAATACGAAATTTAGCAGCTAATTTTTCATATAAAAATGTCGTTAAAATCTTTTCTTGCGTTCCATCAGCTAACAAATCTTCAAGCTCGACAGCAATAATCCCTTGGAGCCATTCAAGGTGTTTTGAAGAACCCAAGCGAACTCGTTGTATCGTTAATAATTTTTGTACAACCTTCTCAGCCTCTAAAATCAAACGCTCATCTAATTCATCGTTTGGGAGATATTTAGCGCCGATCAATTCGCGGATCAATTGATCCGCAATAATGGCAGGATCCTTTTCAAGCACTGTTTGACGTTTTAATATCCGTAAAATTGCCGATTTACGCAATAAATGATCATCTTTATAATCCACGGCATTTCGAATACGCTCATACAAAACAGAAAAACGACTCACCGCTGCGTGAACTCGTATACGAGATGTTTCTGGAACGCTCGGCTTTTCAATAGGCTTTAAAGCCCTTAAAAGCGACTCAATTTCACCCTGTGGGCTCACCGTCTGCATACGTCATTTCAAAGTAATTACACCACAAAAACTACTTGCCGACAAGCGGATTTGAATGGTATGTTATTTTCAGTATGCCAATCCCATGGGGAATAATAATTGCCTTATTTGTTTTAGGGCTTGCCTATCTCATAAAACATTTTTTTGCTGAAGTCATCGAAAATGAACATGCGTTTATGATCATTATCGGCGGTTTTTTAACCATCTATATTTTTGCTGCTATTGCAATCGGCAGTCTTAATCCTTTTTCCCTGATTTCGAATCCGGTTTTTGCTGATCCGCAACAACTAAACCAATAAATTTCTTTTTTCCTAAAGACTCACGCATGTCTATCTCGGTAACATATTGATCAAAATGTTCTTTGTACTCACGTTCTATCAATTCTTCTTTTTCAATTTCAGTCAATGAATCAAATTGTGAACCTTTATTAAGTTTTACCGTTTGAAGCGATCGATGCCAAGCCCATTCATCCGTAAATGCATACCAAGCATACTCCCACATCTCATCTTCAACACAATGATCTAAAGCATGTAAAGATTCATCTGTTTCACCTAAAAGAGCTTCAATTTTCTGCAAAAGCTCATGTTCATCAGGTTCAATTTCACCCTTTTCACGACGTACTGTATCCAACAAAAAAGCCTGGGCTAAAAGAGCTTTTTGTATTTCTAATAGCTCTTCACGGGTCAATTGAAGACCGACAAATTCCGTTAACATGAACACATGCTACCTGTTTCAAAACCAAGGGTCAATGCATGTTCTGTATGAAAGAAAATATTCAATTCGATCTCAAAAATGAATGTAAAAAATCACGCATCCGTTGGATGCATACCAAGCGGTTTCAAAACAACGTTTTTCGCTAATAAAAACATATCCGTTGTAACTTTAGGATAATTAATAACAACTGTCTTATACCCTGTTTTTTCAATTCTAATACGGTATTGACCTCGATTTACGACAAAAGCATATCTCCCCTTGCGCGAAGTGATCTGTGTTTCAAGTAATTTATTAAATCGTGAATCAAAAACACGAACAATGGCTTTCTCGATTGGTTGTTTGTGTACAGCATCTCGAATAACGCCATACGGAGGCTCAGGAGGTTTAAATGAAGCCACGCGATCGATGACATGAATAAAATATACCAAAAAAAGAACCCAAGCCACTGGAGATCTCCAAAACCAAACATTCAAAACACTAAAAGCAATCACCGGCCCTAAGAAACCCAAAAAATACTGAAATCCTTTGGGTAAGCGTAGTCGCCAAAACCATCGAGAGTTATTCCCCTGACCGTCCACAGGATCAATCGGAATATTTTTCGTCATAACACCATAATCCTTAATAACGATATGAGTGCTGGGTAAAATATTATCAAAAATGTGATGTTCCGCTTGTTTTCCCACTAAAGTTGAAGGAAAAACAAACCCTTGTTTACGTGCTTCTACAAAATACTCTCCCTTTGGAGCTAAAATTTTATACTTGCCATCATTATCTGTAACTGCCGTCCGCACGATACGACCATGTAAATCACGCAAACTCACACTGACTAAAGCTTCAGGAATATCAGTCTCTCGATTAAAAACAATACCGTATGCGCTTCGTCGTTTTTTAAAAGCGGCATATGCCGGATAGGATAATTGCAAAAAAGCCAAAAGCAAGATGCCAAATGCAAGATGATGAAGAACGATCCCTGAGCTTATCCAATTCAAAAACCAATACATGTTTACGATTGTACCGCGTCTGTTATACTTAACGCCACATCACTATGGATATCCACGAAATTTTCAATCGTATCAAAGAAAAAAAACAAGAAAAGAAAAAACTAAACGGAAGTTTTAAAGAAGCATTGGCCGGTTCTAAGCCGTACCAAGATATTCTTCAAGAACTGGAAACCTTAAAAGCAAAAAAAAATCAAATTGAAGTATCTATTAAAGTTGAATTTGAAAGTGAGCTTCGCCGCATCGATGAGCTTAAACAACATCTCCTAAGCGATACGCAGATGCTCTCGGATATGGCGCTTACAAGTCTAATGCGGGGTGAAACTGTACAAATTACCGATGAAAATGACCAAAAGTACGATCCCGTCTTTTCTGTCCGTTTTAAAAAAACTTAAATTCTTCTGACTTTACAAACTTCAAACAAAAAATGTTATTGGATACGAGTTATGACATCTGAGACAAGTTTTTGAACTAAAAAAATCAAGTCAGTACTGTTTATAAGAAACAGAAGTATTAAAGCGACATACACCAAAGTTGTAACTGATGCACTCCCTGAAGTAAATTTCAACGCACTTCCTAATGCTTTATTTGGTATAAACGGAGTCCCGTGAAAATTGATCGCTGCATGTACTTCATCCAAAACCAAATGCAAAACGTACCCTAAAATCATTGCGATACCAATCAAAAAAGCATTCCAAAGTGAAAAACCAAAATGTATAGCACATAGATATACAACGAATCCAGCCAAAAAGGCTGCTGGTACCGAATGCGCCATACCACGGTGAACGGTAAAACGCTTAAATAAACTCCCAATAATGACCCAAATGACAAAAAAAATTCCCAAAGGTAATCCGACAATCCAAGCATACTCACCTGGAAAAACACGCAACGCCATAACAAAACCGAAACCTGAACCGATTAAAGCCAAAGATCCAAAAGTGATATGAAATGGCAAGCTCGTATCACTATCCATATCGGGTAATATTGCTCCAATAATTGCTGAGACACTTACCATGATAGGAATTTCCCATTCAAATGGCACAAAAGCAAAACGGATCAAACTGATGGCGCTCACCACACCCAGAGAAACACCAAAAGTAATATGCGTTTGAAAGCTAGCCATATATAAAGTAACCGGAAGTGTATTTACTCCCCTTTTCTGATAGATTTTTCAATCGTCTCCCAAATCTCCCCATTTCCTTTTCCTGAAACGGATGAATGAGATAAGACAATATGCTTCGGAAATTCAATTGATATTTTTTTTAGAAGCGCCAATCCAACCGAACGTGAAAGTTTATCCATTTTATTTACAATGATCGCACAAGGTATTTCAACACCTTCTAATTGAGCCAGCATATTCTGATCTAGCTCAGTTAAACCTTGCCGCGCATCAATCACTAGAAAAACCAAAACGAGTTCTTCCGTTTCTGATAAATACGTACGTAATAATCGAATAAAATCTTGTTTTTTGTCGTGAGAAATTTTCGCATATCCATATCCTGGCAAATCAACCAAATAAAAACGATGATCAACCTCAAAAATATTGATCAACTGCGTTCGACCAGGCATCGAACTCACATAAGCCAGACCTTTTTTTCCCGCCAAATCATTCAATAAAGTCGATTTTCCAACATTTGAACGACCAACAAAAGCAATATGAGGTTTTTTCCCCCGTGGCAATTCAGTCAATTTCGTAGCGCTTTTTAAAAAAGTAACAATCACAAATTATCACATTATGCCTTACTAAGTAATCGTGGTCGCCATGATCACTTTCTTAATTGTCTTTGCATCCAAAGTCCACTCATCAGGTTTAGACAAAGTTAAAGCAATTCCTATAGTCGCCAAAACGCTATCACGTACTCCAATCGCACCGCCTGTTGTTACTGCGATACCAATTAAGTGCATCGCTAAAAAAGCAGCTATGACACGAGTATAACAACCTATAAACAATGCAATACAACAAATAAATTCAACCCAACCATTCAACCGCACCAACATCTCACCCGGAATTGGCATATATCCAGTCCATTCCGGCAAAAAACTCACCCAATCAGCCGGATGTAACATCTGTTGCAAACCAAACCATGCAAACAAAAAAGAAAATGACCAACGTAAAACGACCTGAGACTCAATTGACCAACTCGACATACCTATTTCAAAACCCCAATTTTCAATAAAGCTAAAGCAGCATTAGGATTCTTCGAAAGTCCATGTTTTCGTTCAAAAGCACTGGTTGCGTCAATACCACATAAACCCTTAATTGGTTTTTCACCACCTGGATGACGGGTAACCCTTGATGTTAAATCGTACACATTTCCCTTAACAACACTCCAGCAATTTTCAGGAACATTATGTGATGATATATCTGTCATTGTATAAGCAAGTTCATCTTTTTCTTGATTTGATGATGTCTGTGAAGTCGTATTTTGTTCAACCTGGGATTGAGACAATTTCATCACAGGGCGTTCGGCGTATATGATATATCCTCCGCCAATAATAAGTGCTGATGCAAGAATGATGCTGATAACAGATTTTTTATTCATATTTTTTATCTAATAAATAATATCACACTGTTATTAAACAGACAATACAAATTATTCGCTTCTCTCTTATTTTTCTCAATCATTGTGTTCCATTTTCATAATAACAAATACGGATTGTATTCTAAAACCATCTTAATTATACTTATAAAGTTATTATTTATTCATGAATAAGCAATATGACAAATGAACGTCCACTGTCTCAACCATCTATAGAAACAACCACACGCCCAGAATCCATGGAAAAGCCAAAATTCACCCTTGACATCGACCCAATATACGAAGGTTTTCAAGCCGTGGAGGTTACGAAAATAGACGATTCAAAACCATGGAAGCCGGCTTTAGAAGTGAAGGTTACAAAAAGTGACGGTACAGCTGCCGAAGGCGTAGATGCAGAACATGCTATTTACACGTTCAAAGACGCAAAAGACAATACTCTGTCTGTTTCGATCGCCACCGCTGGACATATTGACGATTTGCATATCCATGCCAAAGAACCTGGGAGTCAATTTGAACAGACTTCTTTAACTGAATTGATGCAAGATATTTCCAAGCACCTCCCAGAGGATGTAATGGAACGAAAAGGGATCTCAACATTCGACATGCAAATGGGAAAGCATATGGGTATGGAAGGTATCGCATCTATGGATGAATTAATGGAAGAAGGTACTCTGACTTCACATGATATTGCGACAGTTCGCATGGAACAGAACCGAGTGTATGAGCTGAATAAATCTGGTTCCATGGAAGACAAGAATGCGTACATTGAATCCTTTCGTGCATCACATCCTGAAAGTAAAATTCAGTTTCAACTTGTGCGCGACACAGTTGTAGTACCGGTCGTAGATAGTCCGAAGCGCCCTACAACGAAACTCTTTATGATGATGGGACCTGACGCCAATGATAAGCCCTCAATGTACACGATCGCACCCGGTCGCGACATGCCACGCCACCCTAATCCAGACCAGCACACGGATCGTGATGGGAAATTTGACGAAGCTACTTTCAAACAATCCGCAGAAGCCTGGTTCGACACTGTCATGTTGACTGGAAAATAACATTACAAGAGCTAAAAAAAATACAAGCCTTGAAAAGCTTGTATTTTAGTAATTCTAAAACCTACCAACAAAGCGAGCACGTCCGTTTAACACACCGCTCATCATTCACGTATACAAAAAAACCACAGCTTTTTTTCCGTGATTTCTTCTTGGCGGGCATTGTAATAAATGTTTGTACGTTCGTGATTAATGAACCAGTGTTCTACATGATCATAATTGGTTTGAAAATTGTTTTTCATTATCACTTAGGTTAAACTTTCTTCAATATGAACGAAAAATCTTCCATGCGATCAGAAATGCCAACCCCAAAACGATATGGCATAAAAGAATCGCTCATGCGCGCCGTAACGCGTGGACCCATCGATAAGGCATTGACGCAAAGAGCGGACTGGATGGTTGAGGAATTGAAGATCGGAAGATATCTCTCGCCAAAAATAAGATACAAGGAGCCAGGCGTGCTAAAACCGAATAACGTTGAACGCGGCGTGACGGTTATAAGCATCGGATCTGGAAAAGGACACGAGATGGATGAAATGGATATGATTTTACCCGGATCAAAAGTCATCGGACTGGATCCGGACGACTACATGACGATACCCGTATCTGAAAGACTACGAACGCTCGCACATGATGCTGAATATTTAAAGGAGCACAACCGTGCAGAGCACATGGCTGATATCGCAGACGCTTCGATACGTAACTATCGAACTCCACAATCAAAGACAGTAAGCCAGATTTTACGCTGAAACAACCATTTTTCTCGGTAGCAAAACACTCGTCGGTTGACGAGTGTTCGGCGTGGCAGGGGCGGGGGGAATCGAACCCACGCTAGCGGTTTTGGAGACCGATGTACTACCATTATACTACGCCCCTAAGATTTTTAATGAAAGTACTTTACGAACCGAACAAGGTAAATTCTATCATTGAAATGATTTCTTTTCAAGAGTATCTGGCTTTAAAATCAATCAAATAATTCAAATTAAAAAAAATAAAAACTCTCTATGTAGAGAGTTTTTATTTAAAATTAAGTTAAACGTGTTTAGCTTTATATGCATCCATAGCCCTCTGAATCTCCGCTTTTGCTTCATCAACAGAACCAAAACCATTAATCTGTACTTTATCGTATTTCGCCTTTTCCAATTTTTTAATCTCTTTAAAGTGCAATAATAATTCTTCTTGTACATGCTTTGGTAAATCATCAATCGATGTTATCTCATCAAAACGAGGGTCCAACTTTGACACCGGAACAGCTAAGATCTTGTTATCTCCCCCTTTTTCATCCGAAGTTTTAATCATACCTATAGCACGACACTTCACAACACAACCGGGAAAGGTTGGATACGTTACCAACAAACACACATCAATCGCATCTCCATCATCCGAATGAGTTTGCGGAATAAACCCGTAGTCAAAAGGATAAAACATCTGCGAATGAAGAACGCGATCGAGTTTAAAATAACCGCCCTCTTCATCATACTCGTATTTGTTTGATGAAAATTTTGGTAAATCTACCACCATTTTAAACTCCTCTACACTCCCCGCCTCTATTTCATGATACAAATTGATTCCTTTCATAGACCAATAGCTTAAACCAAGAAAAAAATACGAGCAAGTAACGATGTAACTCACACATGATATAATGACAATAAATGTTTAAGCTAAAGTTATGACCTTCACAAAAAAAACAAATAGTCTTCAACGTGACAATGCCTATGTCATCTCGGTGAATATGGGTTATGGTCATGAAAGAGCTGCATATGCCTTACGTGATCTAGCTTCTGGCGGAATAATTACCGCAAACGACTACGAAGACATCCCGATAAAAGATAAAAAACTCTGGAATGATAGCCGCCGTCTATACGAAATGATTTCACGGCTAAAACCGATTCCATTCATCGGTGATGCGGCTTTTGAAGTAATGGATCGAATGCAACGTATTGCACCATTTTATCCAAGGCGTGATCTTTCAATGCCAACAATTCAAGTAAAACAAACATATTACTTTATAGAAAAGTTAGGTTTATGCAGGCACCTGATTGAAAAACTGGCACAAAATCCAAAACCTTTAGTTTGTACGTTTTTTATGCCTGCTTTTGCCGCAGAAATTTATAATTATCCTGGTGATATTTATCTTCAAGTATGTGATGCTGATATGAGTCGTGCTTGGGTGGCAATGAATCCAAAAAAGAGTCGAATCAAATATTTTGCACCGAATGGTCGAGTCGTTGAACGTCTAAAATTATATGGTGTAAATCCAAAAAATATTTTTTTAACTGGATTTCCACTCCCAAAAGAGCTCATCGGCGGTCCCGAAGGAGACATTATCAAAAAAGATTTGGTTGGTCGTTTATGCAATCTCGACCCGAATGGAATTTTTGTTAAAAAATACTGGAGAACATTAGAAGCTGAACTAGGCTCTGGAAGCTGTCCATTAAAGTCAAACCATCCTTTAACAGTAACCTTTGCTATCGGAGGCGCAGGTGCGCAAAAAAATCTTGCATTAAATGTTATGCAAAGTTTAAAAAAACGCATGCGTAATCAAGAAATCGTTTTACGGATGGTGGCTGGTACAAAAAAAGAACTTGCAGACATATTTTATTCAAAAGCGAAGGATTACGGACTTAAATCTCTATTGAACAAAAATTTATTCATTGATAGTTACAATGATCGTCCGGAATATTTTCGTGAATTCAGTAAAACATTACGAAAAACAGACATCCTCTGGACGAAACCGAGTGAAATGTCTTTTTATACCGGTGCAGGCATCCCTATTATCATGGCGCCATCCATCGGCTCACAAGAACAATTCAACAGAATTTGGATTAAAATGGTTGGTGGTGGAGTCGCTCAAGGTGATCCACGTTATGTCGATGAATGGTTATTTGATTGGATTAATTCAGGTGGTTTAGCGCGCATGGCTTGGAATGGATACATCGAAGCACCAACACACGGAGCATATCGCATTGAAAGTATCACCACTGGTGAAAAAATCGAACTGGAACAACTACCCATGATTGTATGATGCTCATCTCTGACATTGTTCTTGGAGCTCTACAGGGATTAACAGAATTCCTTCCAATTTCATCTTCAGGCCATCTCGTGATTTTTCACGAGCTTTTTGGTTTAATAAGCGGCGATGACCTTACCTTTGATGCCATTCTCCAACTTGGAACCATGCTCGCCCTTTTAATGACATTTCGCCAAGATATATGGCGTCTCACAATAAATGGGTATAAATGGCTACGCGGCAAAAAAAATCCAGAAATCAACCAAGACTTCAAAATCATTCTAGCAATTCTTATTGGAACTATCCCTGCCATGATATTGGGAGTGGCTATTCAATCATGGATGGAAACAGTATTCCGTCATTCTTGGATTGTGGCAATAGTCCTTATTCTTGGAAATTGTCTTTTCTTATACGCTGAAAAAAAAGCTACACAAAAAAACAATAAAATTGAAAGTTACAACGGTTTACTAATTGGCATATTCCAATGTTTAGCTCTCTTCCCCGGCATGTCACGCTCTGGTGCGACGATTAGCGGCGGATTAATTCTTGGACTTAATCGTGAATTAGCCGTTCGTTTTAGTTTTCTTCTATCAATACCAATCATTACCGGGAGCGGTTTACTCAAACTCATACAAATCATAAAACAACCTTCTCATACATATGGTTCAATGGACCTTCTGATCGGTTTTCTGGTTTCCTTTACAGTTGGATTTTTTGCAATTAAATGGTTGCTCAAATTTTTAAAAACAAACCGACTATATCCTTTTATTTGGTATCGCTTTGGTCTAGCCTCGGTGATATTAATCTGGGCAATAGTACAAAAATAAATTATGCCTACCATCCCAGTACTCCCTTCAGCGTGGTCAATGGATCCTGAAGATATTTTATTAACTCTTCGTAGCAGCTCACACGGGCTCACCTCTTCTGAAGCACTCCAGCGATTAGAACAAAACGGTAAAAATATCATAGGACACCAAAGCGGCAATCGAACACTTACGATTTTAATAAATCAATTCAAAAGTCCATTAGTCATTATTTTAATTATCGCAAGCCTAATTTCAGCGCTTTTGGGTGAGACGACTCAAACAGGAATTGTTTTAAGTATTATCGTATTTAGTAGTTTACTTGGCTTTATTCAAGAGTTTAGAAGCGAAAAAGCTCTACAAAAACTTCAAAAACAGCTTAAAAGAACAACAACCGTCATTCGAAATGGAAAACCTCAAACCGTAAAATCAGAAGATATTGTTGTCGGCGATATTGTTTTATTCGAGCTTGGCAGCATTATTCCAGCCGATCTGAGACTGTACGAAAATAATGATTTAGAGCTTGATGAATCCAATTTAACGGGTGAATCAGAACCGGTTTCCAAGACAAAGCAATCAATCGATGCTTCAAAAAAAAGTCCGCAAGATTTGACTTGCATGTTATTTGCAGGAACTCATGTAGTCCAAGGTTCCGGTAAGGGTATAGTCGTCGCTGTCGGATCTGCAACCATGTTTGGTAAAACAGCAGACTTACTCAGTTCAAAAACAGATGAAACAAGCTTTCAAAAAGGATTGCATGATTTTGGAAATTTTTTACTCAAAATAACACTGGTTTTAACGGTCTGTGTTTTTGCATTACTCGGATTAATTCATGGTAATTGGGGAGAATCCCTTTTATTTTCACTCGCATTAGCTGTCGGTATTTCACCGGAATTACTCCCGGTTATTGTAACAATAAATCTTTCACGAGGTGCATTGGCAATGAGTAAAAAATTCGTTCTCGTAAAACGATTGAGTGCAATCGAAGATATAGGCAATACAACCGTTTTTTGCACCGATAAAACTGGCACATTAACCATTGGAAAAATACGAGTTCGTGAATCGGTCGACATTTATGGAAAACCGTCCCCTATTACTCTAACAACAGCAAAACAATGCCTCGATATAAACGATCGTGGAAAAGCGAGTAACAGTATCGATCAAGCGTTGTTCGAGGCTGTAGCAGAACAATCAGAACAACAAAAATTAATCGATATCATCGCCTTCGACTTTACACGACGTCGTATGAGCTGCATACGTGAAACCAATGTTGGCCGAAAAATGATCACAAAAGGCGCCATAACTGAAGTACTGAACGTCTGTAATACCCTTCGAGATTCAAATGGAAAAGTTAGTTCAATAAATGCAAAAGTACGCAAAGAAATTGAGCTCCTAGCCGATAGCTTTCATGATCGCGGGTATCGCGCATTAGCTATTGCAGAAAAACCTATTGGCACCCAAAGCAAATACACCGTACAAGACGAATATGATCTTGAGTGTATCGGCTTTGTATTGCTAAGCGACGCTCCTAAAGAAACCGCAAATAAAGCACTTAAAGAACTTCAAGCGCTCGCAGTACGCATTGTCATTCTTACTGGTGATAACGAACGTGTAACTCGGTATGTAGCCGAGCAGCTTAATTTTAAACTCTCACGGCTTTTAATTGGCGATGAAATAGATGAAATGAATGACGCGCAGTTACAAACAGCTGTTAAAAATACAGATGCATTTGCTCAAATCACACCTGCTCATAAATTACGCATCGTTACCGCTCTCAAAAAGAGAGGTGAAATTGTTGGTTTTATGGGAGATGGCATTAATGATGCTCCTGCACTCCGAGCTGCAGACGTAGGTATTTCTTTTGAAAGTGCAACCGATGTCGCAAAAGAAGCAGCTTCAATTATTTTACTGAGAAAAAACTTATCTGTATTAGCAGAAGGAATTCGTGAAGGTCGTCGTACGTTTATAAATACACGAACGTATATACGTGCCACAATAGCTTCAAATTTCGGTAATATGATATCAGTTGCCGGTGCTGCACTTCTCCTTCCATTTATTCCACTGTTACCGGCTCAAATCTTGCTTTTAAATTTACTGACTGATTTACCAATGTTAGCAATTTCAACCGACAATGTATCAAACGATGACATAAAAAAACCAAAACGTTGGGATATCAAAGAAATTTCAAATTTTATGTACTATTTCGGTAGTATCTCTAGTTTAGCTGACTATACAACATTCGCTGTATTACTGTTTGTCGTTCAAGCCGATATGCAACATTTTCGAAGTGCATGGTTTATCGAGTCAACATTAACTGAATTAATTGTTATCTTCCTTCTTCGATCATATGGAAAATCTTGGAAATCAAAACCAAGCAAGATCCTTGTAATCGCAAGTACACTGGTCATAGGAATTGCTATTTTCATGGTACAAACACAATTCGGTTCTGCATTTGAATTTGTTCCTTTACATGGAATCACCGCTATTGCTATTGCACTAATTGTCATTGGTTATGCGGGCTTAACTGAATTAGGTAAACACGCCTACGTCCGTTTTAAAGAGAAAACAGCAGGATAATCAAACTATTCTGTTAACAAATTTGGGTATTATGGAATTCATAATACCCTTTTTACTATTTTTAAAACCGTCACCCGTCTTTACACAAAAAAAGACTTCTCGTCGTAGGAAGTCTTTTTTGGTAGCGCCAAGGGGAATCGAACCCCTATTGCCTGGATGAGAACCAGACGTCCTAGCCGTTAGACGATGGCGCCTTAAGTAGTAGTATGAATCTAGATCTTAGCCAGCCATTCCGCAGTTTGACGAACTATTAATTTTTCCGCATTTTCTGGATGATCCATTAATTCTTTGGTAATCCGTTCCATACGAGCTCCCTGTGATCCTTTAATCAAGACAACATCACCAGAATGCATACGTTCTTGTATAAATCTACCAGCATCCGAACTTTTATCAAAATGAATTATCGATTGTTCTGACATACCTGCTTCAAGCGCAGCCCGCCCAGTAGCGTGCGCGAGTGTACCACAGGTAACCAACATGTCAATGCCACATTCTGCCACCATACGACCCAACTGAATATGCGCATCTTCAGACAAAGCACCGAGCTCCAACATGTCACCTAAAGCAGCAATTCGTTTATTACTTTCTGAAATCGGAAAAACGGCTAAATCTCGAATAGCAGATAAAGCAGCTAAAGGTGAAGAATTATAAGAATCATCTAAAAGCCACGTCTTTTTCACTCCGCGTAATAGACGCATACGTCCTGGCATTCCTTCAAATTGTCGTTGCAAACGGTCAATTGCCATACGATCATCTCCATCAATTGCAGCAACCGTTAACAATGCTGCGGCAACGGCATACGAATGAGGTTTGCCGGCAGCTTTTCGTAAACGAACCACATGAGTTGTCCCAAAAACAGCTATCTTCATTTCCATTCCAGAATAATCAGGATTCTGTTCATCTACCAAGATTCGTGTTTCTAAAATTCGTGCAGTTGCATCTGCATGAAATCCAAAAGTTAATCGCACAACTCCCAAGGGCAAAGTAACTTTTTGAGATATCGGATCATCCGCATTCAAAATCGCAATACCATGTGATGGTAAGCCCCGTACCATAGTCGATTCCTCTTTCGCCACTTCATCTACATTACCAAAAAATTCCGTATGTTCAGGACCGATTGCAGTAATCACACCAACCAGTGGCGGCGCCATTGTAACAAGATAAAACAAGTCACCTGGACGATCTGTTCCCATTTCCAAAACAAAAATATTTGCATCCAATGAAGTTAAACCGATCGAACAAGATGTTGCACGACTTAAAAGACGTATCCAAGAAAAAAATGATCGACCTGGTGCAGGATGATTAAAAATCGTGAGTGGTACTCCTAATTCATTGTTATTATTTTTTTTCGTTGCAATAACACCGCTTCCCTGCTCCAAACTTCCAAGAGCTACTCCAATCGCTTGTTTAGTTGAAGATTTACCAACAGAACCAGCGACACCAATAATTAAAGGCTTGTCACGTTTAATGGCTTTAGCGGCACACTTACCAAGATAGCGTTCAAGTATCGTTTTGAGAGACATATCTAGTTACTGTTGTACTGTGTTTGTAGTCGTAGTTGCAAGTGGCATCGTTGGTAAAGGCGGTAATTTCACTTCTTTAACCGTTCTTTCTGGTGGAACACGTAGATATGATAATAAAAAGGCAGCCATCTCTCCAAACACAGGAGCCGCTGAAGATTCAGCCCATTGCACATCACGTGGTCGCGTTATTTTAACCAACATGACAAAACGAGGATCATTTGCTGGAGCAAAACCCGCAAAAGAACCGATCGTTACATCAGTTTCATAGCCCTTACCATTTTTTTTAGGCACCTGAGCTGTACCTGTTTTTCCAGCCACCCAATATCCGGGAACACTAGCTCGTTTTCCATGTCCATTTTCAACAGCTGAAATTAACATTCCAGTAACCAACCTCGATGCACGAGATGAAATAGGTTGTGCTACTTCAAGTGGCTTTGTTTTTTCGCGTGTACCATCCGGGTGAATCGTTTCTGCCACAATGTATGGTCGCATTAACTTTCCATTATTAGCTAAAGCTCCATAGCCCGCCACCAACTGAATAGGCGTTGTTGTTAAACCCTGACCAAATGAACCGGTTGCCGCAAAAATACTTCCTTTTTTTGATAAACCAGAAATATCTGCCTTAACTTCAGGATTTAAACCGATACCAGTCTGTTTTCCAAAACCAAAAAGTTCCACATACTGTCGAAATCGATCCTTACCTAATAATCGTTGAACGAAAATCGTCGCTGTATTCAAAGACTCATCCAAAGCATATGTCATTGTTTGCACGCCATGTGCTTTTTTATCAGAATTTCGAATAGTAAAATCATCTATCTCCTCTTTACCAGTGTCGTTATAGATTGTTTTTGGATTAATTTTTTCCGCATCTAAACCAGCAGCCATGGTAAAAGCTTTAAAAATTGAACCAGGTTCATAAGCAACAAAAGTAGCCGGATTGTTAAAAATTCTCAAATTTTTAGTCTCACCATAATTTGCCGGTTCAAAATCAGGAGCTGAGCACATAGCCATAACTGCACCCGTCTGTGGATCCATAATCATAATGGTTCCGTCATCTGCCTGATGACGCTTTACAGCTTCCTGTATAATCATACAAGCCTTAAATTGAATCCCACGATCGATTGTCAAAACAATATCCGAACCATCTTTCGCTTCACGCAATTGAGTGTCGCCAAAAATTAAACGGCGTCCGCTTGCATCTTTTTCCGCAATTAAACTCCCAGAAACACCAGATAAGACATCTTCAAATGATCCTTCTATTCCGTATCTTCCTTTCATGACACCTTGTTCATCTTCTTGAACAAACCCAATTAATTGACCACCCAATCCACGTTCAGGGTACATACGCGCGGTCATTTTCACAAAACCAATTCCTGTAAGATTTTTTGAACGCAAATGATCTACAACATCGGTAGACACATCTTTTGCTAGTAATTCATACGGATCATCAGGACGTTTGGTTAATTGAGTGATAACATCGGCTTCATTTTTATGTAATGCAATTGCAAGTTCTTTTGCAAGATTAGGAATGATCGTTGATGGCATATCACGCGGAACAGCATAAACCTGCCAAGACAACCGATTCGTTGCTAAAGGCGTAAGTGAACCATCTTGTGCATCACGCAAAAAAATACGACCGCGCGTTGGGAGTAATTTCTTTTGTAAATCATGCTGATCTGAAGCATAGAGACCATATAAACCATGTTCCATGATTTGCAAATAACCTAAACGAATCACAACACATGCCAATAAAACCAAAAAAAATGCAAAAATTAATCGATACCGATAATCAAACTGCGCTATCATCCGTCGGCTACCAACTTGCTGTAACATAAACTATTTCTTTTGTTTTTTTGCACCTTGAATCAAACCTTTTCGCTTCATCGTGTCATAATATCGACTGTAAGCATCTGTATCACGCGGATATGAAGAAGCCGAATTGTTCAGTGTTGAAGTGGGAGCGACATATCCTTCTTTAAGTCCTGTGCTGGTCAAAACAGAAGGCACAAGCCCCGGAGCGATTTTTGCCGTCACTTCAACCGCATCATGTGGCAATGAAATTATCACTTTTTCATTCAGTCCCGCAAAGTCTAAACGAAAACGGACTTCTCCGGCTACCGCAGAACTCTGCTCAATATCAGGCCATGAACCTTCAATATGTACTAATTCACGGGTTTTAGCATCTAATACAATTTGAAAATCACCTGCCAACATATTATCAGTTATTTTTTCGATCCAAGTATAATCACTCGCCGTGAGCGGCGTATTTCCTTTCCATGCCTTACTTGCCGCAATCAAAACCGGTTGTAAACCACTACGTAAAAAACGAATGTCTAAAGCAACCCCATCTCGATCATCAGCCATTTGAATCTTCCGCAAGTCTGACGTGGCATATATCGTCGGAATTACAAAAGGCATCAATTGCCTGATTTCGGCATCCTTATTCTGTGCGATAGCATTTTGATACCCCGTAATTTTCAAAAATGCCTCACGCGATATTTGTAAAAATGGAGTCGTGCTCGTTGTTCCGGCTAATGTGCTATACCGATCCAACCAATCGGTTGAAACCTGTTGTGGTCTAAACACCACAGCTTGTTTATCTGCGGCAAAATCCAAAATTTGATCTTGATCTTGCATGCCCTGAGCTCCTATTCGTAACACGCCCATAACTAAAGGCATAGAAATATCCGCTACATCCACCTGCATCAATGAGGTAAAACCGGTTGTTGCTTGGGTCTGCGGATTTTTCCAAGCAACATCCAATGTCGCTTCAGGAACCGAACGAAGTTTCGAGAGTGATAAGACAGCATCACGTATCACTTTTTCAGGTGTATCACGCAAATACCACCAAGCTGCTCCACCTCCAATAATCAACAATAGAAATACAAAAAATAATAAAACACGTTTCATGCGTGTATGATACCAGTTTATAAAAGATATTTCCTCCCCTTCAATTCTATGGGTAGATAATCTTGATTAATCGGTTCAATAAAATCTGGATTATACACATATCCTTTCCCATATCCAAGATCTTTCAAGAAATTAGTCGATGCATTTCGCAAATGTAAAGGTACGCGAACATGTGGAAGTTGACGGATATCTTCTCGCACCTTGGAATAGGCTTCATATAAAGCATTAGATTTCGGCGCTTGTGCCATGTATACCACCACCTGAGCTAAATGTACTGTACATTCTGGCATACCCAAAAAGTGAACCGACTGATATCCGGCAACTGCTTGTATCAAAGCCTGAGGGTCAGCTAAACCAATATCTTCCGACGCAAAACGAATTAAACGTCGAGCGATATACAATGGATCTTCCCCACATTCCAACATACGTCCAAGCCAGTATAATGACGCATTTGCATCAGAACCGCGTAAAGACTTATGTAAAGCTGAAATAGTATTATAATGTTCTTCTCCATCTTTATCGTAAATATACTGATTGCGCTGCAATAAAGAAGATAAAGACTCAAGCGACAATTCAATCGTTTCATCATCCTGATGTTTTCGCCCCTGTTCAACCTGAACCAACATTTCCAATGTATTTAATGCCATCCGAGCATCACCATCAGCTAAAGAAATAATCCGTTCCAAAACTTCTTGAGGCAAATGAACAGTTTGTTTACCAAAACCACTTTCCTCATCCTCTAACGCTCGTTTCAAGATTTTGGTCAAGTCTTCCGTGTTAAGTTTCTCAAGAACAAAAACCTTACATCGCGATAATAAAGCTGAATTAATTTCAAAACTTGGATTCTCGGTTGTTGCTCCTATTAAAATGATCGAGCCTCTTTCTACAAAAGGCAAAAAAGCATCTTGTTGGGCTTTATTAAAACGATGAATTTCATCAATAAACAAAACTGTTCTCTTTCCTTGAAAATCAAACAAATTTTCAGCTTGGTGTATAACATGCCTGACTTCGGTTAAACCAGAAGTCACAGCAGACAATTCAACAAAATCCATACGTGCTGTTTGTGCCAAGGCTTTTGCTAATGTCGTCTTCCCTGAACCTGGAGGTCCCCAAAAAATCATCGAAGGTAATTTGCCGGAATGTACCATCAGCCGAAAAGCTGAATTTTCCGCCAATAGCGCATACTGACCAATCATGTCTTCAACCATTTGTGGTCGCATCCGATCAGCTAAAGGCGCATGCGCTTTACGCCGTTCTTTATTCGCCGCATCAAATAAAGTTGCCATACACAGTAAACTAATCTATAAAGATTATAGAACAAATATAGAACAGTCAAATGGGAACCTTATTTTCCGTATCTTCGTTGTCTTTGAGAAAAGTCTTCTAATGCTTTATCTAGTTCAATGTCATCAAAATCCGGCCAAAATGCATCACACCAATAAAATTCACTGTACACGCTCTCCCAAGTTAAAAATCCAGATACACGTGCTTCTCCGGAGGTACGAATCACTAAATCAGGTTCTGGCATATCCGGCCAATATAAATGAGATTTGATTAATTCTTCTGTGATTTCTTCGGGCATTGCGCCCGAAGAAACAATCCCTTTTACAGCATCCACGATTTCCATCCGACCGCCGTAATTAATACAAATCGCAAATGTCGCTGCCGTATTCATAGCCGTATCTTCTTCAGCTTTTTCAATTGCACGTAAAACTGAAGATCTTAAACCATCACGACGTCCAATAATGCGTAAACGTACATTCCTTTTTTTAAAATGCTCTAAATCCGCAGAAACTCCAAACTCAATTAAATCCATCAAATATCCCACTTCATCTTGGGTTCTTTTCCAATTTTCCGTTGAAAACGCATAAACTGTCAAAGTCTTAATTCCACGCTCAAGACATGCGTCACCCACTTTCTTTAAACGATCATATCCCACACGATGTCCTTCAAGACTTGAGAGACCACGCTCTTTAGCCCAACGGCGATTTCCATCCATAATGATGGCGAGATGATTCACGACATGTTCCATATATGAGAGATGCGTCATATCGTATCCGTGAAAAAGTTCTTGGTCAATTTTTATAGTCTAAAACATTAAACAAGGAAAGAAATACCTTAGTAAGAAATAAAGCAAATAAACAAAATTTAACCCAAATAATCAAATCTAATCGAGTAACTAACAAAAAATCAACTTATAAAGTTTTATACAGTCAAAATGCTATCGTTAAACAAACCGCAAAATTCGTAATAAGCAAAATTCACATGGTCGGGCTAGTGAGACTCGAACTCACGGCCTCATCGTCCCGAACGATGCGCGCTACCAACTGCGCTATAGCCCGATGATATTGCATTCTAAGATTAAAGCATCTTATCAATCTATATTCTCTTTGGCAAGCAATAGTACAAACGACAGTTTTCGACAAAATACATCAAAATAGCTAGAATAGGTTCTATGCGATTCAGACATGTCTGTATTTTCGGAATAACATTATCAGTCCTTGGATTTTGGTCTATTCCATCAGTCCTAGCTCAAGCTACAACAACAACAACAACAACAATCAATACAGGCACAATTGATATCACTGGAGTAAATCCAGAAAAATCAGGATTTATAGAAAACTCTCAGGTAAACCAAAATCTAAGTCCTGATGGAACCTATGAACGAGGTCTCGTTCAAGATGTTCGTTCTAGTACTCAACAAAGTACACAAAGTACACATCAATTGCGCACGTATGTGATTCAATATCTCAGTGGTTCACTAAAAGGAAAAACAACAGAAATTTCAAGTGATGTAACAAGTAATCCGTATGACATTAATCCCATGCCGGGAGATAAAGTATTAATTTTCCTCCAAATAGATCCTGAAACAAACACACCGATCGCTTTCCTCGAGGGATTTGATCGTCGAAATGTGATATATGGACTTTTACTATTATTTATTGTGGTTATGGTTTTACTTGCCGGTTGGCAGGGTTTAAAAACAGTAGCCTCAATGGTCATTTCGGTAGCTCTAATTGTCTTTATTTTAATTCCAAGTTTCTTAAAAGGATTAAATCCAATTCCTATTGCTTTTGTTTTATCCGCTATTTTCAGTATTATTTCAAGTGTCTTTGCAATGGGTTGGAATCGTAAAAGTTTCGTAACTGTAATTGGTACGCTTGGAGGGACATGTGTCGCTTTCATTATCGCAAGTCTTTTCGCTGACTGGGCGCATCTCGGAGGACTCTCAAGCGAAGAAGATCGCCTCTTTTTCAGCAAAAATCCAAATCTAAACGCACAAGGTTTACTTTTCGCCGGAGTAATTATTGCATCAATGGGTATTGTTGAAGATGTCGCCGTTTCAATTGCTTCAGGTGTATTAGAAGTGCGCCAAGCGAATCTTAAACTAGGGTTCAAGGAATTATTCCGTTCAGGTATGGTGATTGGTCGAGATCATATGACCGCCTTAGCAAACACCTTAATTTTTGCTTACGTTGGTGCTTCGCTTTCCACACTTCTCCTTTATTCCCAATACGGAGAATCTTGGGCAAAGTTTCTAAATTTTGATTCAGTTGTAGACGAAATAATCCGTTCTATGGCTGGTACAATCGGTCTCGTATTTACCGTTCCTATCACGGCTCTCTTAGCCGCTTGGTTTGCACTTCGGTCTAAAAAAACCTTTCGTGATCCAATCAAACAAGTTACCGGTTACCGACCCAAGGATACGGTATAGAATAAGAATTAACTTCCATTCCATACTTCATCAACCAATCTTTCAGATGTGCCGTTGCTCGTACATCATCTTCATTGTAAATGATGATGCTTTCTAAAAGGCTTCTATCACCTGTTCGTGTAAATTCTTCAAATACATCAACCGACTGACCTCCGCCTTGAACATCACCTCGCCAATGAAAACTTAAAAATTTAGCGATGTATTTAAGACCATAAAAATATAATGGAAACGTGCAACTACTCGAAATCAATTCTTTCAAATCAACCATTGATGAACGAAAATGTTCCAACGCTGTATTTCCACCATAACGCTTTTCCAAAACGGCTAAGCGAGTCAATTCATACACCGAATAATGGTAAACAACGTAGTCTTCAGGCAAAGTTTCTAACCATGATAAAAACGCATCCCACATCTCCCCTTCTTTTTCTTTCGATTCAGCGACAAAAGGAAGGTATTGATCTTTTCCATTTTTTCGAAGAAGTAATCCGTACAAATAATCAAAATCATTCGGTGGATCACTTTCAATATCAAAATGAATTTCAAGCACTGGACGTGAAAAAATAACTGGTTCACGAATAATCACGACACCGGACTGTAATGATTGAGCTTGCCTTTTCATGGTTTCTAATCCATGCAAACGCAAACCTTTAGCCGCGCCATCAAATGTTTGAGGATCCATCTCAGCAATGTCATGCACAGTCTTTAACCCCAAATCACGCAAAAGACGTAATTTCGTAACATCTACGTTATACAACAACGCAATATCATTTTTAGATTCTGCATATTGTTGACAAGCTTTTCCCCAAGGACTCGTATCAAAACAATTTTTACGCAATACTGGATCCGGCTTAATGCCGGAAGATATTTTTTCTAAATCATTGATAACACGAGTAAATTCTTCAATCATGTCATCAACTGCAAAGGAAATACGCTCTTTATCAATGTTTATTATTTCTGGATGAGCAGGAAACCTACCTTGAATTCTTTCTAATAAAAAGGAATAGAAAAGTAATTGCATCTTCTGGTATTTTTCTAATCCTCGAGAGGATTTTACATCCACAGGTGCATAATACCAAGGACCAAAAAGACTATCCCCTTTGCGTCTTTCCAAAATATCCGGTCTACCAATCCAATTTCCATGGAATAATACTCCTTGATAAATTCGATCAACTCCTTGTTTCATGAAAGACAGCGTTTGATCAAAAGCTTGTTCTGTTGTTATATTTTTCCAATATACCTCTGTAAACCCGTCTCCAAAAAGTGCATGCACAACATCTAATTCATGTAGTAAACCATGTTCCATGCGTTGTTTTTCCCCTTCAGATAATGACCTTCGTAAATACTTTTTTTCGTCAGAAGTAGCAAAACGTTCATAATATGACCAATGTGGACATTGAAAATAGCGATAAATGTCGGTTGCAGTAATAATTTTTGAAGGTAGTAAATTACTCATAAAGACTTTCCTGATGACAAACGTACCACTTCTTGGATAACCGATGCGAACGCTTCAACCAATGGATGAACCCAACGAGTCCTGGCAATTTCATAAACCTGTTTTTCTACACGGATTTTTTCATCTTTATCAGAATGGAACATATTCCATGCATCCGAAGAAGCTCTCAACGACGTAAGTAAACTATTCATATTATACAAATGATCAGCTGTTGCAATGGCGATAGCTTCGACTGGTGCAGCACGCAACTGAGCAACGTAAGCCGCTTTTCTTTCACGCCATGGAACAGTTTTCGCAGGCTCGCTTACCGCTTTAACCAATAAAGCGACACGGGAACCGAATAAAAACATAATCTCATCTGCGGTTACTCCACAATCCTCAATAACATCATGCAATATACCAGCTGCAATTGTTTCTTCATCGCAACCTGCTCTTTCTAACATCAATCCAACACCGGCAGGATGCGCAATATACGGAATTTTCAGTTCCGGATGTCTTCGAATCTGACCATCATGCCATATTGCAGCCTGTTCCAAGGCACGAATAGGAAGTGATGGGTATGGAGATCTAATATGTGGCATATTGATTTTCGAAGAAATAAAATAGAAATTATACGTTCTCAATCTGTTTTACGATCAAACGCCCAGCCAAGTGACCACAAAAAAAACCAGAAAAAAACCAAAAATATATCCAAATAAAACGTAAACCCCAAGCAAGAACCGGAGGAAGAATCTGATCGAAAGGTAAAAATAGTAAACCGAATACCAAAGGGAGAGAAAAAAGCAGCATCCACAGAACAACGCTACTAAAAAAAACTCGACGTAAAACTGGCTTAGAAAGAAAAGTAACCGACTTTCGTCGAGTTTTTTCTCGAAGTGGGGGCGGCACCGGAAACTTCATATTTTCAGTGTAGCACACACGATACGTCCACAAAAAAACTCATCTTTCCGATGAGTTTTTAAGATAAAAAAATATTATTTAGTTTCTTTATGTGCCTTTGAGCCTTTGCAATGCTTACAAAATTTTGCAATTTCAAGTCGAGCTTTAATAGTCTTTTTATTTTTCTTGGAATGGTAGTTCACCTTGCGGCAAACGGTACATTCCAATTTAATCATATTATCTTGAGACATATATAGTTATTACAGATTTTAATACCATTTAAATCTTATAAAGAAAATTACGAATAAAACAAATTTCTTGCTGCAAAAAGTGTATTACAAACCTGTTTTATCGCTTCCATCCGATTGAAGCTATAAGGTGGAGCCGATGGCCGGGATTGAACCGGCGACCAACGGTTTACAAAACCGCTGCTCTACCGCTGAGCTACATCGGCTTAACATGCTAAAACATCGAAAGAAACGTATCGGGATAATAACGGAAAACTTAAAAACCGTCAATCCTTATGTTTGTGTAAGAAAAAAACAATCTTATAAAAAAGGCTCATCTGGAAAAAGTAGATAAGCCTAATCAGCAATTCTGGTAGGTATGAACCTTCATATACCTATTTTTAACGACATATCGCAACCTAAACTCTATCAGCGAAATGGCGGACCACTCATGATTGGTGATGGCGCAGAGCTTGTCGAAGGAGTCACTTCGATCAGACTACCGTGCAAACTCTGAACATCAGATGGCTCCTTAGTTGGTCTGATTGACCAAATATCCGATGATGAATCAACGGATTCCGCTACTGCATCCTCATGAGTTACAACTTTATCCGTCTGAGCAGCATCTGGCTCGATACGTGTTGTTTTCTCGAAGACCCCCTCAGGGACTTTCTTCGCATCAACATGCTTAGTCTGTTGCGCTTCGATAACTTTTTTCTTCGGCAAAAAAAGCTTTTGACCAGCTTGAAGTGCATACCCGATATTTTCAGGTGAACATGCATGAACAAAGTTCTGGTTAGCATCATCGTCAAGCTTGAGAAAACCCTTGTGCCCCATATTCCAACGCTGCGGATCAAAATCCTTAACGCTAGGAAGCGTGTGGGGCTTTGCCGTGCAGTATGGAATCGTAACCCTTGCTTTATTCGCCAAGATTACAACAGCCGGGCTGACGTCATGCTCTTTCGCCCAACAACTATTTTTGAGCTGCCATTGAGTTGCTCCAGGTTTTACGAACAAGGTGATCCCCTCATCCGTTTCCTCGCGCTTCTCAAATGTTCCAGGTTCGCACGTATCGGTAATCGCTTCGATTTTTGAAAAAGTTGGTGCCGATTGAGGCTTTTTAATCCCCACCACTGCACCATCTTTGGAAATCTTTTCTTCCGACTTTATGACGACCTCTTGTGGAATAATTTTTTTAGCCTGTTCCACTGTCGACGGATGATGATGTCGTTGCGCATACGCACCACGCTTCCACTCATCCATTCGTTTTTTATAAAACGAACGGGAAAGATAGAAGGTATCTTCAGGAATCCGTACACCAATAATGGCTTGACAGGTCAAAGAAATCGGATCTTTCGGAGCATTGTATCCGGCAGGATAGCTGCGAAAGTAAAAACGTGTACCCGATGTAGACTTTAGATGCATGCGCTGCCAGTGTCTGAAAGTAACCGTAGCCATTTCTTTTCTGAGCTGGTCCAACGTACCTTGATTGGCAGTTCCAGTCTGAAAAGAAGTGGCATACTTCTGACACGCATTCACCGTCTCAATGACCGCATCAACATCCGTATTCCTGATAATGCTTGACCGCACGAAATCAGTCATGGGTTCGCCACGAAAATCTTGGCTTACCAAGGACAGACGTTCCTCTGCCATCGCTGATCTGGCAAAAAATATACTCACTACCACCGTCATGACGGTAAGTAGCCTCAGAAAAAATGTCATGCAGACCTCCATGGATAAGTACTGATCACACAAAAGAGAATGAAGGTAAACATCCGGAAGGTAAACTTCCAATTGAGAAAGAACTTCCCAACAAGTTGGGATATTTGAATCTATGAAATATTCAGATATTTGTCAAATAGAATGCAGTATACGAGCATACAAAAATCCCAGCGAAAATATTCGCTGGGTCACGCTGAAAGCGTTACGAAGTTTACCTGACGCGAATAGTAGTAATTGTCCTTGCTACCATCCCTTCATCAAACATGGCAAAATAATCATCCATGAGAATCGGGCAGCTCAGTTCACCTTTTTCCAGACCATATCGAAGCGCATCAAATTCACCAAAACTACGAAATGCAAAAATGTGAATCCGTCTGGCATCCCCGATCAACTGCCAAGGCAGTCTTATATCCAAAGTGCGTGATGGAGTATGTATCCAATCCGTCATGTATGCAGAACTTGGATATAGAGGACGTTCATACCCCTCTTCACAAATAACGGAGTAAGCTTCGTGGGAAATCAAAATGTGAAGCGGAATCAATTCTCCAACTTTCACATGTTCAGAAGCCTGAACCAAAACCTCAAAACCTTTTGTATCAGAAAGCGAACGTTTAGAGGCATCCGCTTCGACAGTTCTCAAAGCTGTTTTTTCAGTACTATTGAAAGTCGCGCATCCTATGAGGATTTGTGTGGAAAAGAACAACGATGACAAACAATACTCTCGAGACATGCGATCCTCCATTTATATTTTGAGTCGAGAGAAATAATAACGTAAATGTAAATCAAACTTCTGTCAATCCGACACCATTCGAACAACGTTTCCTGAAAAAATAAATAACCCTGATATATTTTATCAGGATTATTTATGGTGGGTAGGCAAGGATTCGAACCTTGGAAGGCGTGAGCCAAAAGATTTACAGTCTTTCCCGTTTGACCGCTTCGGTACCTACCCGTATGTGAATAAGAACCAGGAACTTAGCCTGGTACGTGGAGCCGTTAACCGGGATTGAACCGGTGACCTCATCCTTACCATGGATGTGCTCTACCAACTGAGCTACAACGGCCCACGTACCAGGCCAAGAGATTCAATTGTCAACTTCCGACTTCAATTCGTCAATACGTTCTTTCAAAGCATGTAATTTTGGACGATCTTGCGAGAGAAGTCGTAATTTGTCATAACGACGACGAGCTTCATCTCGATTGCCGATGAGTATAGCAGCTTCCAAAGAAAGTTCAAGATAGCGAGACGACTTCGGATCAAGTTCTACGGCACGCTTGATGACAGGCCATGCTTTATCAGCCTGTTTTCGATTTAAATAAAATTCTGCAAGTTCAGCATGTCGGTTTGCTAAACGTGGTCTTTCATCAATCGCCTTTTTACGATAAGACTCAGCCTTTTCATCATTTTTTTGACGTTCAGCGATATCAGCAATGGCTGCATATACTGTATCATCAGCCATCCGGCTCTTTAATAAAAACTCATAAGTTTCCGTCGCTTGAGGAAGCAAATCTTGTTTCAAATAAATTTGTCCCAAGCCTTTATAGGCATCCCAAGCATGCGAATCAATACCAAGAGCTTCAAGATATCTACGTTCAGCTTCAGCCCACTTTAAATCACGAGCTAAAGAACGTGCATCATTTAAAATCAATTTCAAACGATCCTTAACCGAAGGCGTCATAGCCGCAAATGGCGATTTTGCCTGCCGATACGAACGCTCCAAACGTACTAAACGAATATACACGTCATGAAAACGTGTCTTTAATGCATAGAGCAAACGTTTTCCAACAGTTTGTAAGGGAGCAATTTTTTCTGAACGAATTCGATCAAAACGCTGTAACAAAATAGCATCACGTTTTTGTTTTTCACGTTCTTCCTGAATAGATTCTGGATTCAACAGCTGAATCTCACGCCAATGACGAGCGAAAATACCAAAAATAACGATTAAACTCATCAAACAAATAAAACCAAGTATATAAACCAAAATACCCATATTAGGCCGGTAAAGCCGCACGACACAATAAACCAAATCCACGTGGGTCAAGAGCCGCACCACCAACCAAAGCTCCATCAATACCTGTAGTCGTTAAATAATCGTTTACATTACGTTGATCAACTGATCCGCCATACAAAATACGCAACCGCTCAGCATCTTTACCGTATTTCTTTGTTAGAACAGCACGAATTGTTTCATGCATTTCTTTCGCATCCTGTGGTGAACAAGGTTTACCGCTTCCAATTGCCCAAACAGGTTCATAGGCAAATATAGGAGGAGCTTTACCATCAGCTTTTAAATCAGCAATAGCAGCTTGTATTTGAGCACGTATAACTTTTGCCGCCTCACCACGTTTACGTTGAATAGCCGTCTCCCCAATACAGATAACCGGAACAATACCAGCTTTTTGTAAAGCCAAAGCTTTTTTTGCAACCATCTCATCCGTTTCACCTAAATATTGACGGCGCTCACTATGTCCAACTAAAGATAATTGTGTACCTAGTTCAGATAACATTGATGGAGAAATTTCTCCGGTAAAAGCACCTTCTTCAGCCCAAAATACATCTTGTGCAGATAACATAGGTATCGAAGCTCGACCTAAAGAAGCACGAGCCGCAGCTAATGACACAAAAGGAACAGCTACCGCAATATCCAAATCTTTTGGTAAGCGTTCACGACGAAATGCGCGAATCCAAGCCCCAGCTTTAATGGGACCGTAATACATCTTCCAATTAGCAATAATGATTTTTTTCATACCTTTTGAGAGCTTACCATTTCATGAGTTTTTGAACATACTGCTTGGTACCTAAGGGTCCGATAACCGCTACTGCCATACACTCTGGTCTAAACAAACGTTTTGCCGCTTTTACGATATCCGTACGAGTCACTTTCTCAAAATGTGCCAAACGAACATCGGGTGTTTCGAGTTTTTTCTTAAAAAGCCACTGACGACCATACCATTCAGCCTGACTGGCTGAATCTTCAAATGACAAAGTTAATCGTCCACGCACCTGATCTTTAGCGCGACGCAGCTCTTCTGCAGTCACACCTTTTGTTAAGATGCTTTTCAATTCATGGATGATAGCTTTGACGGCTTTTTCTACGTTTCTTTTTTCTAAGCCAGCTTGAATCCCAAATATGCCGATATCTTCTCGTGCGGCATGACTAGCTCCAATCGAATAACATAAACCATGATGTTCACGTATCTTAGTAAACAAACGTGAAGACATGCCACCACCCAAAATAGAACCGAGCAAGCCTGCCGCTGGGAGCAAAGGATCATTCGCTGCAAAACCATGAAAAGCCATCGAAAATTGTACTTGTTCAGTAGCTTTATCTTGAAAAGCAAGTGGATCCGGTAAACGTTTAGGAGCCACAAAAGGTGTAAATTGCGTATCTTTTCCTATTGGGCGTTTTATTTTTCCAAAACGATCAGTAATTAATTTCAATGCATCAGGAATAATCTTTCCCGCTAAAACCACGGTCATTCGTTCTGGAATATAATATGCATCACGGTATCCAACTAATTGTTCTCGAGTAATTTTTCGGATATTTTCGCGGGGTCCTGCAATATCCCAACCTAAAGTTGAATCCGGATACAAAGATGCTTCAAGCAAGTCATCAATATGCATCTGTGGATTATCCTCATACATGTTGATTTCTTCAATAATCACTCCTCGTTCTTTATCTATTTCTTTTTTATCAAAATGAGAATAAAAAAGCATGTCATACAACAAATCAACAGCTAATTCTGTATGTGCTGCATCCATTTTAATGTAATAACCAGTCACATCTTTATCCGTATAAGCATTGTATGCTGCACCGTAACGATCCAAAAGACGTGAAATATCTGTCGATGTCGGACGACGCTTTGTGCCTTTAAACATCAAGTGCTCAATAAAATGAGAAGCCCCATTCAATTCACGCGTTTCGTAACGAGAACCAACCTTACATAAAACAAGCAAGGTCATAGACTCAGCCCCAGTTAAAGGCACCATGACCACTGGCATCCCATTTGAAAGATGATGAATCGGTGGATTTTTCATGTTTATAAAACGCTATTTCGTTGAATATGATTTTGAACAAAATGAACAACATCAGCTAAAGGCAGTCGTTCTTGCGACATACTGTCTCGATAACGAACAGTCACGGTGCCGGAAGTCATCGTTTCGCCATCAATCGTAAAGCACCAAGGAGTACCAATTTCGTCCTGACGGCGATAACGCTTTCCGATTGAACCACTTTCATCATATTCAACCGTAATTCCTTGCACACGTAAATCAGCAGCCAGTTTTTTTGCAAGTTCAGGCATGCCCTCTTTTTTCGTTAACGGAAAAATCGCAGCCTTAATTGGAGACAAACGAGGAGGAAAACGTAAAACCATTCGTGGCTCTTTTTCCCCTGTTTCAGCTGTATCCGCTTCATCAATATCAAGATGTTCGGACAATACTGCTAAAACACTGCGAGTAAGTCCCCAAGTCGGCTCAATGACAAATGGCGTATAACGTGTACCGGAATCTGCATCAAACCAACTCAAGTCTTCACCGGACAATTCTTGTTGGCGTGATAAATCCCAATCCGTACGATTTGCCAAACCACCAAGTTCTTTCAAGCCAAAAGGAAAACGATACTCCGGATCAATCGATCTTTTTGAATAAAATGCGCGGTCAACTTCATCGATTTCATGATAAACCACATTATCTGACTTTAATTTTAAAACATCAGTACACCATGACTTGTATTCCTCTAACCACATTTCAAAGGCTCGAGGAGCATCATCCGGGTGCACGAAATATTCAATTTCCATCTGTTCAAATTCGCGCAAACGAAAAATAAAATTTCCGGGAGTAATTTCATTACGGAACACCCTACCAACCTGCGCTATTCCAAATGGCGGTTTTTTACGCATCGTATCGCGTACATTCATCCAAGTCGTAAACATTCCCGCGGCAGTTTCTGGACGAAGATATGCCACAGATGCCGAATCTTCTTTAACGCCAATAAAAGTTTTCAGCATCAAATTAAAATTCATGACATCTGTAAACTCACCAGCACAATTTGGACAACGTATATCCGAAAGTTGGATCGGTTTTTCTTTATCATAACCAGGCTCAGCTTGTTTCGCTTCAAGTAAATGATCAGCTCGAAAACGACGATGACATTTTTTACATTCAACTAATGGATCGGAAAAATTTTGCAAGTGACCTGAAGCTTCCCAAACTTTTGGATGTTGGATGATCGGCGTATCGATACCCACAACATCATCACGCATTTTTACAAAACGCATCCACCATTCATCACGAATATTATTTTTAAGTTCTATACCGTATGGACCAAAGTCCCACGCATTTGCAAAACCGCCATAAATCTCAGAATCAGGATAAACAAAACCGCGTCGTTTACAGAGTGACACTAAAAGATCCATCTTTTTTTCATGAGAAATAGACATACATCTCGTCAACTTAAATTGTCATGACTTCTTCTTCTTTATCTTTAACAATAACTTCAATTTGTTGATTTATTCCTTTCACGACAGTTTCCAATTGTTCAAATAATCGAAATTTTTCATCTTCCGTTATCAACTTATCTTCCTCTTGCTTCGAAATTGCATCTCGAACTTCTTCACGCACGTTTCGTATACCAATACGCGCTTGTTCGCCTTTTTGGTTCACTACTTTAACCATCTCTTTACGATTCTGCTCTGTCATTGGAGGCATAACCAAACGAATAATCGTTCCTACGACATTTGGTGACATGCCAAGATTAGCATTAATCAATCCCTTTTCAATATCTTTAACCACATTTTTATCCCAAGGTTCAATCTGGATTGTCTTAGCGTCAGGAATCGAAATCGAAGCCAGTCCTTTTAATTCCATCAATGAACCATACGCTTCTACTTTAATATCCTCAACAGTAGCCGATGAAGCACGCCCTGTCCGTATTCCTTTTAATTCTTTCTCAAAATGTTCAACAATTTGTTGAAACTGTGGTTTAGCGAAATCAATAAGTGTAGCCATAAAATCAAAAAATCAATTTTAGTGTTCCATTTTTTTACATTTTCGTCAACGAATTCATAATCTGAGCAAAAGATAATCTATCACCTGTAATATGCAGGTGATATAAAGTGCTTTCTACTAATTTTTTTCCGGCGGAGGAACCGTTCCTAAATACATCGTGCTACTTTCTACAGGATCAAAAACTAAAACATTTCCTGCTTTTGTTGTAGGTAGTTTACCCGGCTTCCAAGTCACACCGCCATCAGAAGAATATTGAATTGTTGAAACACCAGTAAACGCAATGTTCTTATTATTTTTTGGATCTACAGCAACACTATTGATTTTTAACGCTCCCGGAGGAGCGGTCAACGTCAACGCCTTCCAAGTTTCACCACCATCGAGTGATTTAATAATCCCATATTTTGATACGGTATAAATTGTCTCAACATCAATCGGATCAATTAATACCTGGGTTACCTTACGAGCGTCTCGATAATCTGGATCAAATTGTTTTTTTATTTGAATCCAAGTCTCTCCTCCATCTACAGTTTTCCAAATCCCATCTCCATTTGTACCGGCATAAATAGTACGTGAATCTTTCTGATTCATAACCATACTCGTAATTGAAACTCCATCAACACGTTTGACTGCCTGCCATGACAAGCCTGAGTCTGTCGAACGAAAAATATCCCCATCTGAAGAACCAGCAAACAAAGTCGTTGGATTATACCAATCAATTATCAATTGCGTGAAAGACTTTTCCGTTCTTGGATCAAAAAAAATCTGTTTCCAATCACGCCCACAAGTATTATCGCTTTTGTAAATTTTATTTCCGCTTGCAGCATACAGAGTACATTTTTGTTTTGGATCAACAACTACAGCATTTACCCGACCAGTATTCAACGTTCCAGGTTGCTGCCAAGTATTACCTCCGTCTAGCGTATAAATCAGACCATTCTCACGAGTTGCTGCGTAGATCGTATCGTGATCTTGTGGATCAAAAACCATCGATAAAATAGTGTATCCTGCTACAGCCGCAGTAATTTTTGGTCCTGGTGCAACTAAAGCTTTTTTATTTACCCATACTAATCCTCTATCCGCAGTTTTCCAAATACCTGCATCCGGTCCCTTGGCTGTTGAAGATCCGCCAAAACAACCGGCACCTAAAAGACTAAGCGCTACAATTGGCGCAGCTAAAAATATTTTTGATGTTGAAGAAGATATAAATATCATACGACTTACTCAGAGTATATCACGGGACTCGAATAAGGAAGATGAGATACCACAGAAGGCGAACCGTTCACGCGTGTGATTGCGGCTTCAAGAGCTAAACGAGGTGATACGGAAGAACCAATTTGACACATCGCTTGTAAAACACCCCAACTAAGTAAAATAGAATCTTGATTCTTTCCAAGACCTTGAATAAGTGTTCGTGAAACAATCATACACCAAGCCTTCCAACATGCAGTCGCATCATCTTGTGCATCGCACCACTTGCTTAATTCTTCTACTACTTCCAAACGCTGCCCTGCACTTTTAGCATCAAGAAAGCGCTGGCAAAATTGATGACATTCAATATCTGTTTCACGTAAAGGAAAGTGCTGCAATTCAGCCAAAGCTAGACCTGGTAAACCCCTGGCTCTAGATGAATACAATCTTGCTTCATCATTGTCTACACCTCGTTGCACCAGTGACTCAACAATGTATTCATTTGGTACCCTCACAAATGAGAGCATAACTGATCGACTCTGAACGGTTCGTGGAATACGAGAAATATCTTCCGCAATCAGAATAAAAACAGCATCCGCAGGAGGCTCTTCCATTAATTTTAACAAGGCATTCATCCCCTGTTCATTCAAACGATCAGCCAACGGAAAAAATAATACTTTTCGAGCCGAAATTATCGGGCGCAAATAAGCACTCTCTCGAAAATCACGCACTTGTTCAACACTCACAATAGTTTTTTCTTCAAGCGGTTTCATGCAAAAAAAATCAGGATGCGAAAGATACGATTGATCTGTAGTTAAACCGAGCAAGGAGCGAATAAAAACCTCCGCTACTGTCGCCTTACCAACATGTTTTGGACCAAAAAAAAGATATGCTGAAGCTGGTTTTGTAAACGAAGCCATCAATAAGCGACATATCGCCTGATGACCAATCACTTGATTAAATACAGAAGTTTCCATACAAAAAAGATTGTACTCTAAATCAAACAAAAAATCCCCCTCACTTAGCTGATAGTAAGTAAGAGGGACGAGAGAGCTACGGCACCACGAACTGGAACACGCAATATCCTCCACCTGCCACATCATCGACAGGATTAGTGACCGTCAGAATCACGGGGAGGTTGTTCTCGTCGAGAACATCGGTCACACCGGTAAAGACCGTCAGAGGACAAGACCAGGTCGGGTTTTGACCCTGAAGCATCATCATATTAGCGGAAAGTTGAACAATTGCTCCTGCCGGAAAATGCACAGGACAAGAGATTTGATTGACGCCCGTCTTGGAACACGGCGAAGGGTAGCTATCGGCAGCAAAGCCCCAGATGTACTTTAGCTCGCCTTCAGTCAGCCCCCAACCAATCGGTTGTGGACGCCAAAGGATATTTCCCTGAGCATCCATTGCTCGATCGTAAATCGAAATATCCGCCAACATACCCGGAGGCATAGTATGTCTGAAAGTATACAATCGAAGCGGTCCGGCACCCGACGATCCGGCTACCCCAGAAGTACCTGCACCACCTCCCGAACCACCAGAACCGGCATCAACGCAAAGCGCGATGCCGGACTGGTCAATGCAGACTTGACCAAAGCCACATTGCTTGGGACACAAACTCCCAGACATTCCACCGCTGCCACCAGTCAAAGACCCTGCAGCACCTGCCATCGAACCGACCGAACCGCTCGATCCCGAGCTACTCGCAACCCCGGCAGAACCGGATGTTCCAGAAACTCCCGCCAACGAGCCGGCAAAACCAGCATTGGATCCGGCCGTACCAACATTCGAACCAGCCGCTCCCGAAGATCCAGCTGAGCCGCTCGCTCCAGAAGAACCACAAGTCGAAATCGATTCTGGCGTCCAAGTGCCACTTTGGCAGTAAAGACTACCACAGTGTGCACAAGCACCCCATTGAGAACAAGAAGTTCCAACGGTAACTCCAAAACAGAGATCGCCAGCTGAGCCTCCGGTACCGGCGCTCGAACCTGATGCTCCAGCGGCACCGGAAGCTCCACCAGTACCAACATGACCGACACCGGACGAACCGCCTGAACCGTCCTTTCCACCATACGTACTTCCGTAATTACCGGCAATCCCCGCATTCCCCGATGATCCGGCTGTTGCTGTTTCATTAGATCCACCGGACGGACCACCGACGCAAGCGGCGCATGTCATAACAACGACAATCAAAGAACTCAATGTTTTACAATGAGTCATATCTTGCTCCTTTGTATTCTTTCAGTAGAAGATGTAAAGACCGATAACTTTAGTTACCACGAATTTATAGCTCAGTCAATCCATCGCAAACAAAAAAGCCTCCTGAGTTTCAGGAGACTGAGTCTACCGCACAACAATGCGTTTCAGGGACAACGACCATAATTTGCCGTGTCACCCGGAAGGGGCACAAACACTTTAACTCCCCCATTCTCAACATCACCGTCCTGACAAAGCCGAGCTTCGCCATCAGCAAATTCCCAACCCGGGACGTTATCCCAACGGACGGACTCAATACCGATCGACTGAGCCGAGCCACCAGCTGGCCAAGAGTCGCTATAGTAATCAACGCCGCACATGGCTCCGATCTTCACGAAACCATTCCAACGAGCAAAGTCCACACCCGTCACGACCAGTGGCTCATTGAAGTCACTCATAAACGATGCGCCATTGTAATCCCAGCCAATGAGCTGGAGCGCCGGACATCCGTTCAACATCGACTGCGAAGCCGTCACCACCAAGGTATGAGTACCGGTATACATCACGTCCTGAACGCATATGGGCGCATTCGAAGGCGAGATCTCGCAATGGCGACCTGCGCCACATTGAATCGTGCGCGCATCACAAACCGTTTGCGACTTGTAGTCACCATTTCCATCCTCCGGATTTCCGCAGCCCAAGAAGACAAAACCCATCAACAGCACCAACATACAGGATCGAAGGTACATGAACATTTCCTTTCTGGAAAAGTTCTTCAGATGTACGTAAAAAAAGTGGATTTGTCAATAAAATTCTTCAAATGAAAACGACACCCTCTGCAATATTGCATTGGGTGTCGTGAGGCTGACCGGCCTCGAGGGAGTTGTACGACATCACACGGTCATATGATGAAGGAGCTTGTGACTCACGTTGACGCGACGACGCTCAGGGGCACTTGTCCCACTGGCTGCCCGACATCGGGACGGCGATCTTCTTCCAGCCCTTCAAGCCGCCAGGATCACCGTACTTGTCCTCGCAGATGAGCGCGTGCGCCTTGACTTCGACACCGTTAACCTTGATGGAGGTGAACGCGTTGGTCGAGGAAGCAAGCGCTCCGACAGGGCTCCAGTCGCTCTTGTAGGGCTGGCCAGAGCATTGCTGCGTGAGCATGGCCCACCCAGCCCAGCCGGCGTTGACCGCCTTGTGCACGTCGAGCCCGTTCGAGCTGTTGGAGACCTCGCTTCCGAGGTTGTCGAACAGAACTGCGCGGCATCCGTTGGCCATCACGACGTCGATCTGCTGGACCGCGTCATCGAGGCAAACCGCAGTGCCCTGCTCGTTGAGCTCGCAGTGCTGGTTCGCACCGCAGTTGTGCGTGTTGCACGCGTTGGGGGTGCCGCCGCTACCAGCCGAACCGCCGGAGCCAGCCGAACCGCCGATCCCGCCCGTGCCGCCGGCGGACGAGCCACCGGAACCGGCCGCGCCATTGTCGACGCACTTAGCCTTACCCGACTCGACCTTGCAGGTCTCGCCGGGATCGCACGACACCTTGTCGCACAAGTTGGTGCTCATGCACTTAGCCTTGCCGTCGCTGCCGACGGAGCAAGTCTCACCCGCATTACAGACGAGGCTCTTGCAGGGATCGACGCTACCGCCGATCCCGCCCGTGCCGCCGGCGGACGAGCCACCGGAACCGGCCGCACCCACCACACTGGCGGCCGCGACCTCATTTCCGTCCTCGGGTCCACCGACGCATGCGGCGGTAGAGAGGGCGACGAACACGAACGAAACAATGGAGAGGAAAGAAATCTTGTTCATGATAAACCTCTTGGGGGAATGGTTTGGGAATGTGCTCATCGGCGAAGACACACCATGTGTCAAACTCCGATTCACCGACGAGCGGCTACCTCACTGGATTTCAATGAAATCTAGTAAGGAAGCTTCTCATCGTGACTGTGTAATATAGCTAATATTTTAGTTTTTGTCAAGAGCTTTATTTACACTTTTCTTTCATGGAATGCTTCAGTGAACATCTAGATCTTTTGATCTTCACTAGAGAATCCAGTCGACTTTGAGAGTTTTCAAAGTCGACGGAAGGTAGATAGGAAAGGTGCAGAAGCCTTTCCCGGTTAACGTTTGCACCTTACTGCGAAGGTATGCTGATTGCTCAGCGGAGAGGAGGGGCGCCGAAGCTGAAGGTCAGGTTGGCCCCGAAGGAACCACCAACACCAGACTCCTGCTTGTAGCAAGACTTGGAGGTCGTGCAGGTCGCCCACTCATTATTCTGACCCTCGAGTCCGGCGTGGAGGCCGAGACCGACGATGTCGTTGAAGCGAACGTGGAAGTTCGCCGCGACACCAATGCCGAGACCGCCGTATCCGCCCTTAACCAGAGTCGCTCCGTCCTTGGCGTTGAGCGAGTCGTACCGCCCGATGAACCGGAAGTACAACTCCGGACCAAGCGTGACCACCTCGCTGAACGCGAAGTCAAAGCCGGTACCAGCCCGACCGATCCCGATGCTACCGAGACCGCTCGAACGCCCGTAGCCGATCCCACCGCGGACGAACCACAGGGTCGACTCTCCGATGGGCGCGTAGAGACCGGCGCCCGCCTGCGGACCCGAGATGACCGTATCACCTCCCTTACGAAAGATGAGCTCACCGCCCAGGGTAGGCCTGACGAACACGCCCTTACCACGCTTCTCGAGGGCATCGACGCGCCCATCGAGTTCGCCGAGTTTTGCCTCGGTAGCGTCCATTCGCCCTTCGAGGCGAGAGATTCGCTGATTGATCCCCTGCTGCCAAGGATCAAAAGCAGCCTTGAAAATCTCCCACTCACCGAAGAGCTTGGCGTAGTTAGGCAACATACTGTCGCCAGTCTTGGGACTGACGACATAAAACTGCGAGAGCCTTTCCTCGTAGGTCTTGAGCTCTCCGCGTTCCGCAGAGGTGAGCTGCCTCTTGTTGAGCAAGCTCATTTCCCTCTGGATCTTCACGACCTCTGCCGTCAGATCCTTGGGGCTCGCGCAGGACACGTGTCCCGGCTTGCCCCAAACGCTGACTGGAAACAGGTTCGCGGGACACTCGCAGCCGAAGCCCTTGCTCTTCTTCATCGCCGGAGCGTCACAGACGAGCGGGGTCACCTTCTTAGGGGCGACCACCTTCTCGGAATCCTTCCTACGGTCGTCGACGGCCTTCTGGCACTTGGGGTCGGCCGCCATGGCCGCACTGAGGTCTGCCACGCACGTCGTCGCTTTCGAGATGCATGCGGTCACCCTATCGCCGATGTCCTTGCAATCCTTGCCCGCATCGGACTTACAAGCATCGAAAGAAACTTGCAACGAATCACAGGGATCGGGGTCGGCCGCCTTCGTGCTGCCGGCGAAGCCGACGAGAGCGAAAACGAACGAAACGACGATGATAACGAACTTGAACTTGGTGGACTTGATCATGTGAACCTTACTTTCTTTGAAACGTTGTATTGCGTTGGGGTTACACGCGACCCGCTTCGGCGAGCCGCAACGTACAGTTGGGCTCGAGCTCCACAATCTATGAAACTGTGGCTTGAAACGGTTATCTGGTCTGCGTAACTCCTTTTTAGGTGTGGTTGTAACAGAACGATGAGAGCGAGAACATTCAGGCCCTCGAGCCGTCCCATATGCTTGGGAGAGGAGGAATACTTCCAAACAATGGAACAGCTCGAATCCCCGATAAATAAAAAGGTATTTTCTTAACTTAACAAAGCACTATAGCAAATTATGAGCTTTTTGTCAAGGCACACTAATACACTTTCCTTTTACTTCTTTCTTATAAAGGGTAAAGAATACTGTAATAAATCACAAAAACGATATTTTGTCAACCCCTACACAAAGCTTTTTACATAAAAAATGGTCATCTATAAAAAACCTGTCCTTGCTATGCACGGTATACAAAATCGAGTGGATAAATCACTATTTAAACCAAATACCAAAATTGATAAAAACTAACAAATCAAGAATATCTTTGTTTTCCTAAAGCCCAAGCCGTTCCTAATAAAAAGCCCGCAATCAAGCCCAAAATTGTATTTTTTAGAAAATCAGGTTTCGCATAAAAACTAGATGATAAAGGATCATCTATGATCTGAACCCGAACCGCATAACCAAAGTAATTTGGCGTAATATTAACTAATTCTTGAGCAGTTCGAATTGAAAGTTCAATAGCTTTATCACGACTAGTATGATAAGCGGTAATCGCCATAATCCCTGTTCCGGCTGAAACCTCGGTCGAAATCGTATCGCGCCACTTTCGTCGTTTTGCTGCTTCATCAAATGGAAAATAGCTTGGATCAATTTGAGATTTAGCCATGACTGCATTAAAAAAACTCGATGTATAAATCAATTCGGATAAATTTTGCGCAATACGTTCAGTTGACTTCAAAGCTGTATACGGATCCAAGCCGGCAGCATTAGTCTGTGTGATCAAAATACGTTCAACACTTGAATATCGCAATGGTTGAAGAAGTGAGACTCCAAGTGCTAATAAACCCCCTAAAAGGGTCGTACCAACAACCAACTTCCAAGAGTAAAAAAATAAACGGAGATAATGTTGCGTTGCCATACACTATTTAAGAATTTCAGAGGTCACGACATTTCCTAAAACCAAGGAAATATCTAAATCTTGGGTCCCACGCAATACGCGCAAGGTTACCGATGAACCTGGTTTATATTCTGACAATACTTCACCAAGATCAGCAGTCCCATCTAGGATATCACGATCAACACGAACAATCACGTCGCCGGTTTTCAATTTCGCTTTTGCTGCAGGAGAATCTTTTACAATCCCTAATTTACTTGTCTTTTTATCATCTCTAATATATGCACCTGCCGAAGGAAGAGCCATACGGTCTCCATGAATTCGACTTACGGATAAGTCCATTGCATGAACACCTAATAACGCATGATGAATCTCACCTTCTAATAACAAACTATTAAATGATGCGGCGACCGCTACAACCGGAATCGCCTGAATCAATCCTTCGGTATTTGTTTCCATAAGCGCAACCAAAGAACCGTTCGGATCCCAAATTGGAGTACCCGGTGCAAATCTACTCGGTCCATTTAATAATAAACGACGAGATGCAAATTCACTCGAAGTCATGTCAGTATGCGTACTACGACCCATGAGTCCTGTCACGACTTGGGGTTCAAATGTTTCAAGATCTGATTCAACCCACATGGCCGCTCCAGGTACCAAATCTTGAATACGTGCGAATGCTGCAGCAGGTAAGCCTCTTAAAGTCGTTTTCAAAAAAACCGTTTGAGAAAGATGATCAATAATCCCCTTCTCGATAGAACCGGAAACTCCTCCACGCCAAACTGTTATTTCTGATAATTTCACATTTTGAACGGCAGAGGCGGTTGTAACAAGCCAACCATCAGTAGTTAAAGCCACAGCTTGACCCAATAATTTGTCTTGCGTCAAAACACGATCATCAATCAAGTTACCAACTGGTTTACGATATAAAGCTACTGATGGACTCGAACCTCTCTTCGCAAATTCAGGTGGTAAAAGCGGCACGATGGCACGACGTTCGACCGGGATCAAAGAAAGGCTCGGCAGCGTTGAACTCGTTGTGGTTGTATGAATTGGTGGTGTAGATGAAGCCACCTGATTCCATTCAACAGGTTGTGATGTTCTAATCGAAAAAGAAGATGCAGCAAATCCAGCTGCGGCCCCAGCTAACGAGCCGCATAGAGCCGAAAAAAGTAAAAATGTAATTGTTTGTTTCATAATCTTTACAACCATTTCGCTGTTAAAATAGCGACCGTGAATAAAACAAAAATAGCAGTACCTTCAAACAACGCAATTCGTCTGGATGGTTTTGGATTGTATACATAGCGCCTCATACGTAATCCGCCACTTAATAACACCGCCGCAATCACTCCTTGCATCGGCATACTCAAAGGCAAATGCAAACCAATCCAACCAACATGCAAACCTATTAATAAGCCTATTCCCATCCATATCCTATTTTGCGAAGGTGTAGCGCCCGGATGTCCCGTCGTGCGATACAATATCATACCCAAGATGCCGTTTATAAAAACATAAATAAAATGAGGAAAATGTAAAAAATTTAATAGTCCGACAGAAGTTGATACCGTATACCACGCAATGATGGGAACCAAAGCAATGTTTAATCGAGATAATCCGTTGACCGGGTATCGTTCTCGCTCAAAACAATACAAATAGAGTAATTCAAGCGACAAAGCCATGCCCACAAAAGAACTAATAATAACGATCCAAAGTGAAATAGTAGTTTCCACTAAAACAAGACCAAAAACCAATGAAATCTGTAATAAAAAAGGTAAAACTATTTTTTCAAAAATATCCACCAAAGTCATGCGCCCCCACACAATACCTGCGACCGAAAAACAAAACAATAAAATCGAAATCCCGCATATCCAAGGATATAAAGCTGGCTCTTTACGTTGAATCCAAAAGAGCACACCAGTCGTCAAAGCTGTCACAAATGGCAATAAACGCAGGATGAGCAACATGTATTGAAGTTTAACGTGAAGTTCTTCGTAAGACAATCACAATCGTTCCTTCATGTAGTTCAACCTCATCTACACGAAATAGTTCTGAGTGAATATCCCAAGTACCAAAATCTCGAGAAAAAATCAAAGCGATAAATTTTTGAGCGATCGATACCGGTAAAGGTACATCTCCAAGTTGAAAATACGTTGGTTCAAATGTAAGCAAAGAGCGATCTACAATTGGTCTAAAACGAATAAGTAAATGAACTCTAATTCCATTCCGACGAATAAACGCTACTAATTCCATTTGATCATTTAAAATTACAACTTGGATACGTTCAATCACAGTAGAACCCTGATCTGATATAGCTTGATATATCGAATCTTGTAGAACGGAAGATAATTCAGTTTCAGTAACCGCTATTCGTAAAGTATCAGAATTTTGTGCTGAAAGTTGTGCTAATAACAAGCGTGTTTCAAGCAAATTTTTGAAATCTGTTAACGTCTTTTTTGGCGTTTCTATAATACGAGTTGGTTTCGGCTCCGTATAAAATCGAGATAAAATGGGAAATTGTATGAAACCAGCTTTCACGAAAAGAAAACAAAGCAAACTGAACAAAACAAAAATGATCCCCAAAATAATAACCCAAAAACGCATTTCGTTTGATCCGATATTCGAACGAGTATGCTTTGAACTACGGCCTGGTTGCTGGGGTAAAACCGAATTTCCATCCATACTTATTTAATCTGCTCGGCAATGTTTAATACTTGAGTTGAAGCCTGAACATCTTTTTGCTCCCAACGTATCAATGCTAAAATTAAAGCAAGATGTGATTCTTTATCTTCTGAACGTACGGTTAATGCACTAACTTTTTCTCTTACCTCCTGAATCTGTTCTGGTTTTGCATCTGATGGGAGCGTTAACACAGTATTCTTCACTGTCGTAACCCATATCTGATGCGCTTCATCAGGTTGAAACGGTTTAACCGGTATCGGTCGGCGCAACCACATGAAAATAAACGTTAAACCAATACTGACACCGATCAAGCTAAAACAAATCAACCAATATTTTTTTTGCATATAATATATATTCTTTTCCTACGAAGGAACGTTATCTTTAACAAAATGGCTACGGTACAATTCCGAAAGAACAACTCCAATAGTGGTTGTAACTGGAATGGATAATAACGCACCGATCACGCCAAACAATCTCGCACCCACTAATAACGCTACAATACTCACTAACGGATTTAGACCAACTGCTTTTTGCATCACTTTCGGTACAATAATATGGTTTTCTAACTGCTGAATTAACACAAGCATTGCTACTCCTAAAAGGACAGTCACCCAAGAACCGCTAGCAGCACCAACAATGATGATTGGAATACCACCTAATATTGGTCCTAAATATGGAACGAATTCAGTGAATCCACCGAATAACGCAAGAACTAAAGCCGATTCATACCCAAGCACAGTCAAACCAATAAAATAAAGAAAACCGATAATGACGCATAAGGCTAACTGACCCAACAACCACCATCCCATTTTTTCTTGAACTTGAGCTAAAATCGTTGATATTAAGTCTTGATATGTTTCTGGTACAAAAACATGAAACGCCCGTCGAGCATCTTCTTCTTGAACCACCATATAAAAAGCCATGACCAATACAACAGCTAAAGCAATAAAACCGCTGATCACACCTCCTACCGTTGCAACGATTCCTTGTGTAAATCCACTTAACTGGCCTTCTAAAGATCGTAAACCACTCTGAAAATTATCAGACATACCGACTCGAACGGTAAAATCTTTCAAGGTATCAATACCTCCTGATAGTTTTTGCCAACCAACACCGGTGGATTGAAGTAAATGCGTCCCCTGCTCCAATAAAACCGGTAAAACCAAACCAATACTCAAAACAGCAAATCCAATCAACAAAATATAAATAATGATCACTGTAACTCCCTTTGGGATTTTATTTTGTTCTAAGATAAGAACTGCCGGTCGAATCAAAGTAGCCAAAAATAATGCTGCAAAGACCAAAGCTACTACATCTCTGATGAGATAAACGAATGCTAAAAAAGCAATAATGGATATAACTTTAAAAAAACTAAAAGTATCAATCACAATACGTCGTTCAAGAGTCGCCATATAAAAAATATGATAGCATGCATACATGAAATCAGTCGCCCCAACTCGGTATGCAGAAAACCGTAAAGCTCGCTTTGAATACGAAGTTCTGGAAACCTTCCAGGGAGGCTTAGTTTTACAAGGACAAGAAGTGAAATCTATTAGAACCGGTGGGGCTAAGCTCGATGGTTCTTATTTAGCTATTTCACGCGGAGAATTATGGCTAATTGGTGCCCATATCAGAAAATACGCCAAAACCAACAACACCGAAGATTACGATCCTAATCAAAATCGAAAAGTTCTGGTTCATAAAAAAGAATTGGCTTACCTCGGTGAAAAAATACAGGAAAAAGGCTTGACACTTGTACCTTTTTCCCTGTACCCTTCCGGCAATCGGATCAAAGTGTCTTTCAGTGTCTGTCGTGGAAGAAAAACCCATGATAAACGAGAAATGCTCAAAAACCGAGATCTCGAACGTGAATTACAAAGAAATTTGTAAAATAACGACATCGAGTAATCCTATTAGAGTAACTTTTAAACGCAATACATAAACTTAGATACATTTTTTCGGACCGTATTCATAACGGGTGAATAAAAAAGTACCTTCTAATGTCGTATTGCATCAAAGTTAATCATTTGCCCGGGGATGACGAGTTTTGACGACATTCCTCTAGGTACTTTGCAAGCCAGGCTGGATGTTGCCTGTAAAACCAATCCAAACCGACAACTGCCAATGTTGTTACCAAGGCAAAGAATGCACTTGCGCAAGCATTTGCCCCTTCTCTTGCCCCAGTCCTCGCCTAAAACGACGACTCATTCCCCAGAGACCGCTCGAGTCCCTGGTACGAATGTCATCTATACGAGCTTGAGTACAGATGCTGATTGCCCATCCTGTACCGACACTGGTGGCGATCTAGAAATCTTGGTCTCGACCGCTTAACCCCTGATTTCAAAACTATCGAGCGGTCCAAGCTTGTAAACGAAAAGTGCATAGAACATGTTCGGACGGGGGTGCGATTCCCCCCATCTCCACCACAAATATACCCTTAAACCATGCGCATCCATTATCGCCGCAAACCACCACAAAAGCTCGAAGGCGTAGACTATCGTTCTAATGAACGTATTTTTGCTCCAGAAGTTCGTCTCATCGATGAAAACAACGTTTTTCTCGGAGTCATGAAAACTCGCGATGCCCTTTCACTCGCGAAAGAAAGAGAGATGGATTTGATAGAAGTTTCTCCAAAAGAAATTCCTCCAGTTTGTAAATTACTCGACTACGGAGCCTTCAAGTACCAAAAAGATAAGGAAAAACGAGCTCAAAAAGCCCATGCAAAACAAGTGGAAGTGAAAGGAATTCGTTTGTCAGTAAAAATGGGTGCACATGATATTGAGGTCCGCAAAACACAAGCCCTCAAGTTTCTTGAAGGCGGTGATAAACTGAAAATTGAAATCATGCTTCGCGGTCGCGAAAAAGCGCACGGTGAATTAGCGGAAGAGCGTATTAAAGCCTTTATCGAGGAAATCAGTAAAACGTACGTACTCTATACTGAACAACCGGTAACGCGCCAAGGTGGAAATGTTTCCTCAATTATCGGCAGAAAATCATAAAATACTCTATGAAAACTCACAAAACGATCTCTAAACGTGTCCGTGCGACGAAAACAGGTAAACTCATGAAGCGTCATGGTGGTCAAGGACATTTCAATTCTCGAAATCCTGGCAATATAACTCGCAAAAAACGTCGCGATCAAGGAATGCCAAAACAATTCGCTAAAACCCTTAAGGTACTCGCCGGTCTGTGATTTTTTTAATCAATTACTACTAACCTATGCCACGTGTAAAACGCGGAACTCACCGCATCAAACGCCGTAAAAATATCCTCGCCCGCACCAAAGGGATGATGTGGGGACGCAAATCCAAAATTACGCTCGCTAAAGTCGCCGGAGTTAAAGCTGGCGTGAATGCCTACATTGGTCGCAAGGCTAAAAAGCGTGATAACCGAGGACTTCAACAAATCCGCATCGCATCAGCATTAAAAGAAATGGGTAAGAGCTACAGTAAAGTCATGGGAACACTTCGTAAAAATAACGTAGCCCTTGATCGCAAAGTTCTATCCCAAATTGCCGCAAAATACCCACAAGTTTTCACAAAAATCGTTGCATAATATTGACAATGAAAGATACAAAAAAAGAGAGACTTAATTGACAAAGTCTCTCTTTTTTGATACATAAAAAATCATACGTTCTTTTACCAAAAACAATAACCTTCACCGGCGGGAGCAAAGCTGTGAACAGAAAAGTGTCCAAAATGAATTCAAACTTTCCCCTGGGAACACCTCGTTGTGTCATCCGTGGTAAGGTCAGGATCATGCTACCCTTGCCACTTGACCCGGATCGGTGCTGGCTTCTCGAGCGTAAATCGAGAGAAGTGAATGCGCTCGATGATGACCGAGAGATGATCCTGACACCTGCGTGCCTGAGTACGGAAATTGATGACGAGAAATTCTATATGGATTTTCTCAATCAATTTGGCTGGAAAAATAATCTCGGTACCCAACCGTCGCCAAATCCTGGTAGATTTTTTTGCTTCGATGCACCGTATGATCTGACTAAGCCGAGTTTGGTTCTAGAAACCATTACAACAAGACTCAGCGATGTCATAAATGGTGAAACATTCCTTAAGGAATACGATCAACGTTTTCGCGCTGGAAAGCTCAAACTCACATTTACACTATTACAAAACTCACCCACACCTTCTTGCCCAATACTTTGGTTTAGGAGGTGCTTTTGTTTTTGTGGTATACTCTATTAAATTTAAAAATTTCTTTCTATGAAATTAATAGAGCATGGATCCCCAAAAGCAAAATATCAAACTGAAAAAAGAGAACCTAAAACTCGTGCAGAAACAGTTTTCGGAGTAGAAAATGAAGGAGATAAAATGATTGATTTATTACGTTCTACATTAAGTGAAGCAAGGATTTACGCTGAACGTTTTTTAAAAAAAGAAAGTAATGACGAGGATATCGGAAAACTGGGAAAAATCATGGGCAAGCTTCATTCAGATAAATTTGGAACAGTTCCTCTCCAAGAAGAAACGAGACAAGATCTACATCAAGCCTATATTCTTATTGGACATTTACGGAGTGCACTAAAAGGTGAAAAGAAATATTGGACTGATCGTGCAACCGATGAAAATCTTCTTGAAAAGATACAAAAATTATTAGACAAACATGATCCTGAAATTCAAAAATCCATTGAAGAATCAAAAAAACTGAAAAAACAATCTGAGATTGCCGCTAAGCATCAAGAAACTGAACAATTAGCACACAAACAACTTGAATCTGATGTTTCTAAAGCGGAAGATATTCGCCAATCGATACGCGGTAACGCTCGTCAAAAACCAATCAAACCACAAAAAAAAGTCATCTTCAATGAACCCCCGATCGAATTGGGTGATGAAGACATTGAATACGTTGATCCAAAAGAAGAACAAAAACGTAAAATGCGAGTACTTCAAAATAAAGAAGCCAAAATAAAAGATCAAATTACTGAAATAAAAAAGAAAATCAGCCTCGGTGATCGTTGGAGACAGGCGAAGCAAATGTTTACAGGCGGACCGGCAATTGGTCCATTTTATCGAATCAATGTTCTAAAATCTGACTTGGAAGATGTCCAACGCGAATTGGGCTTTTTAGAGGAAGACCAACACATGAAAAAGCTTCAACGTGAAGCTCAAGCTGAATTCAAAACAGAAAAACCAAGCTTTATTAAGTCTGGAAAACAAGTTTTTCGCGATCTTGGTCGTGATGCTGTTTCAACGTTTATTCCTGGTATAGACTCACATCAAGACCGCGAAACACATCAAGCCGATGAAGAGCATGGCACTCGTATTGAACCAAGCGATTTCACGGATATTGATGAATTCGAAGCATCACTTGAACGTGATCCGAAAGCAGCCGAACAACAACGTAAAGACGCTCAAAAAGCAAATCGAGATCGACTAAAAGCAAAAACCGAAGCACGTCATCTGACACAACCCGAACAAAACAGTAACCAGTCGGGTTATACTGAAGCTCAAGCTGAAGTCAAAACAGAAAAACCAAGCTTTATTAAGTCTGGAAAACAAGTTTTTCGCGATCTTGGTCGTGATGCTGTTTCAACGTTTATTCCTGGTATAGACTCACATCAAGACCGTGAAACACATCGAGCCGATGAAGAGCATGGCACTCGTATTGAACCAAGCGATTTCACGGATATTGATGAATTCGAAGCATCAATAGAACTTGATCCAAAAGTTCGTGAAAAAGTTCATCAAGATAAAGAAAATCGGTATAAAAAATTATTTGGAGAACGCGCTTCGGAAATTATCGGTACTATAGACAATTTATTTGATCAAATGTCATCGGCAGAGATTAAACGTCTCGGATTTAGTCGCAATGAATATCTTGATTATGCAGCAGGTTTAATGCAAAACAGCACTGACCAATGGAAAGATGAAAAATCCGGTTACTCTTCGGATGACTACTTCAAACTCGCACAAAGTAAAATACTCGAATTCAATAAAAAACTTGGACTTCCACCCAACTTCATAACAAATTTTGGCGCTTCACGTTTACAAAGATCATCAGCGATCGGAAACAATGAAGCACTTCTGGAAATGTCCAAAACAGCAAGAAAGATTACAGGAATCCCAGAAGGCGTCACACGGGGTAACGAAAAACGTATACTCACAGGCAAACCAAAGACGAGTGATAGCTCTCATGTCGAGAAAACAACAGACGATCTGGAAGTCGATGTGGACCTGAGCGATCTGGAAAAAGATCCTCTTGAAAGTAAATTTGATCAAATGGTTGAAGATTCTAGCGAAATTCTTGGAAAAGAGAAGGCAAATAAAATTTGGAACTTGATTAATCAGGCACTTTCTGAAAAGAAAACCTTGATTCAATCAATGAATAACTACGATTATCTAACCTATCGTGGAAATGCGGATTATATCCAGCGCTTAAGTCCTAATGTAAAAACAAAAAGCCTCGAAACTTCTTTGGTATTCGCCATCACAGATCTCGTAAAAGGCACTCTGGATCATCAATTGGAAGGAAAAGTAATGTCAACTTTAAACACACTGGGTATTTCACGTGAAAATATTTCAGATATCTTGTATCCACCTGATTCGTCAACAAAACCGGAAAACGGAATCGCTGCTGAAAAACGCGGAACAAAACGAAATATTTCTGAACGAAATAAACGTGAAAATGCACGTAAATACGGTGGATTAACTCCATCGGGTATGTAAATCATTCAATCATAAAATCCTCCGTAAGGAGGATTTTATGATTGAAAACGCATCTTATGCCTTGCGTGAAATTTTATCTTGTACAAAGGATATAAAATCCTGCCTACTCAATACACGCTGTTCAACTTCTCCACGAATACGTATCGTAAGATGATCCCCTTCTACTTCCTTATCACCTACTACTAGCATGACAGGCACCTTTGATTTCTCTGCATTCCTAATCTTTCTTCCAACAGACTCAGCTGCAGAATCTACCTCAATCCGCAAACCAATATTTTCTAACTCTTTTGCTAAAGAATATGCAAAATCGACATGACGATCTGCTACAGGTAAAACAGCAATTTGAACCGGAGCTAACCACAATGGAAAAGATCCCGCAAAATGCTCGATCATAACAGCCATAAACCGTTCAATTGAGCCCATTATTGCACAATGGATCATCAAAATTTGCTCTTTTTCCCCCGCCTCATTGATACAATTCAAACCAAAATTCTTTGGCTGGTTAAAATCCAATTGAATTGTCGCGACTTGATGTATTCTTCCAATGGAATCCTTAGCCATGAAATCGATTTTTGGCCCATAAAAAGCTGCTTCACCGGGTCCATCAATCCAATGCAATTGCTTTTCTTCCAATATCCCTTTTAAAGCACGTTCTGCCGAATCCCAATCCTCCACGCTTCCAAGATATTTTTCTGGTTTTTGAGGATCACGACGTGACAAGCGAGGTTGCAATTCAAATCCAAAAGTACCATAAAATTCAGAAATAATATTCCACACAATCTCCGCTTCCTGCGCTACCTGATTCACGCGGCAAAAAACGTGAGCATCATCTTGCGTAATCGAAAGAACTCGTGATAAACCGGATAATTCACCGGACTGCTCATCACGATACACCATGGTTGTTTCTGCATATCTAACAGGTAATTCGCGATACGAACGCTGCTCACTCGCATAAATTTGCGTGTGATGAGGACAATTCATAGGCTTCATCGCGAACAAATGCTTATCGCGTGTTTCAATTTTAAACAAATCATCGGCATACTTTGCCCAATGACCAGAAACCTCATACAAATCCTTACGAGTAATGTGTGGAATCGTTACTTTTTGATAATGATGCTGTTTACGTAATTGCCACACAAAATCATGTAACAATTCTCGCATAATAGTTCCTTTTGGCGTCCATAATGGCAAACCAGAACCCACTAATTCAGAAAATACGAATAATCCAAGTTCTTTTCCAAGTTTACGATGATCACGTTTCTCAGCTTCTTCCATCATCTGAATATGAGCCTGTAAATCCTCTTTGGTTGCAAAAGACAAACCATAAATGCGCTGCATAGATGGATTTTCATCCTTACCTCGCCAATAAACCGCAGAAAATTTATGTAATTTCCAAGCACCAATATCACGTGCTTCATTTACATGTGGACCACGACATAAATCGATAAAATCACCTGTTCTATATATAGAGACAGTAGATACATCAGCTCCAAAGTCATGTAAATCTTCAGCGGACATCTTCGTTGTGCCACGTGTCTTTAAGTCATTCAACAATTCAACCTTATACACTTGACCCAATGTTTTAAATTGAACAATCGCTTCATCAATCGGAAGCTCAATCCGTTCAAAAGATGGATTCTCCTTCACGATCTTGATCATTTCTTTATTAATATCTTCTAGATCATTTGGTTCTAATGAACGACCAATATCGATATCATAATAAAAACCATGTTCAATCACTGGACCAACACCAAACTTCGCCGATGGAAACAAACGTTTGATTGCCGCAGCCATCACATGCGCCGCACTATGACGACGAGTTTCGAGAGGAAAATCCATAAAAATAGAAAGATAAATTAAATAAATGAAATGAGAAGAAAATCGGAAACTAAAAAACCGATGCCCTAACGTAATCCCTAAAGATTAACAAAAAACATCGGGACGATTAGCATTAACTAACCGCGGTTCCACCCGTATTTCTATACAATGTAACAAATTGTATAGACACTTATTCTATATTTTTATCTTATACGTCCGCATTTCGCGACCGAATAAAACACTTGGTTGGTGAATCCAATGTGTACAGCATAATAAACAGTATTTCAAAAGTCAACAAAATCCCAGGTATAGATTATTTTACAATCACTTCGATATGTTTAACATTTGAAGGAATTTTTTTAATCCAACCTGGATACACCTCAATCTGAACATCCTGAACTCCATCTACACTCATAAGCTTCGTTCTTGCTTCATCAATCGAAAGTCCGGCAAACACATCGGTTGATAATGCCGGACTTTTATCCGTCAAACGTGATAATGCCTGCGAAGACACCGAAAAACGAGCTCGTTGCAATTCTGCGTCAACTTGTTCTACGTTATAGGTAATCGCATTTGAATCAAAATTAATTAAATCACGACCATCTGGTAAACGTTCGCGTAATTTTTGACGAACTAACGCCTCCATATCTGCTTTTGGAAAAAAGACACCGGTAACCTCTAATTTTACAGAAGCTAAAAAATTATCCGATGATTGTCCAGGTGTCACATTTGTCTTTTTTTCAATAACTTTTTTTGTAAAATACGCCTTCCAATCCGGAGAAACACCCGCCTCTGCCGTTAACGTTTTTACCGCTTGTTCATAGACTGCATCTTCTAAAGCTTTCTGTGATTCATTCACGTCCAACTGACTTACCACCTTTACATTCGACAATTGACCACCCGTAAAGCCGCTTACAGACTCAGCATAAATCCATTTCTGCAAATCTATCCATAAACCTGGAATACTTAACTTGGTTCCAGCAGCCATAACATACTGTCGTCCTTTTTGATCGGATTTTGCTGTTACTGTAACTGTGTCCTTTGGATCAAGGACAATTGTTTTATCCAAACGATACAAACGACCATCAGATGTTAATAAGCGTGTATTTTTTACCAAAGTCTGCTGCCTGGAATAATTGTTTATCACTTTCACGGTTCCACTCACTTCCACATCTTGCGCAATTTGAGCATCTTCACGTTGTTTTACACTGAATTCTTGCATTTTATCAAAGTTACCTTGCACTACTTTTCCTCGTAATTGTCCTTGTTCTGGACTTTGAGAAACCTCAACTGAAGCCTGTGCGGATGTAGTATCACTTTTGACCGAAATCACAACACGTGCACGTACTGATGAGAGCCATAGCACACCCAAAACGACCAAAATAGTAATACCTAAAAATGAAAAAGCGATATTCCGGTACAAAGCCGGGGCTGGCGGTCGTGGAAACGGATCACGAGATACTGAACGAGGAGAAGAACGTATTGCCATACAATAAAAGAATGATATCAAATTCTTAAAATTATGACGAATGTGTATCTAACTTTTGTCTTATTGAAATAACTTCGCTTAATTGACTTTCAACGTCAGCGATATGAATTTTTTGAGCATCGACTTTAGAATGCACGTCACCGAATTCTTTTACCAAAGCAATCATATCACGTTCCACTTCCTCCAATCTCCTACGCAACAAAGTTAATTTCACATCCATTTCTAAACGTTCTAACGATGTTTTTTCAAAATTAACTTCTTCTTTCCCTTTCTTTTTTAATTCTTCAGTAACGAATTTTGGTAACTCTTGAGAAACAATATCTTTAACTGATAATTCATCAGACTGAATTTTTTGAGTCCATTCTAAAATCTTCAGCCGACCTTCCGCTCCAAAAATAGATTTTTCTGAATAAGTCATTAAAACTTCCAACTGTTTCCGACGTTCACCGGACAAATCATCAACTTGTGCGGCTTCTAATGATTTTCCTAATAAAAAAGCCATTCGATTCAGTGATTTTTCAGAATCAATACGTGCATCAGCTAGATGCGTCACTTCATCAGCCAAATATCTGATCATTTCAGTAGAATTAGGCTCACCGCGGAATGGCGGCATTCCCATCCGATCTAACTCTTTTTGAAATTGATCCATCGAAGCAATGGAATACCCTCCCACATTAAATTGCAAGGCTTCAGGATGATATGTATCTGCTGCCCCTACTTGTGGAGGAATTTCATGTAACTTTTCTTGAGAAAGTTGTTGTAAAATACGAGAAATATCATGAGACACTTGCGGATCGGGACTTTCTACTATCATCGAAAATTCATCACCTCCAACACGATATGCTTCAGTTTTTAACCCCCTTTTGCCCATTTCACGTTTTGCAACGTCCAAAATACGACCAGCTGCTTCAATCGCAACATCCCCAGTTTTAGATCCACCTTCTTTATCAAAAAATTTCAAAAATGCCATATCTATCGACAAAACCGTTTGTGGCAACCCTTTTTTCAAAGAAGACTCCAACTGTTCAAAATACATTCCGCGACCATATAAACCTGTTAAAGAATCTCGTTTACTTTCTTCAAGAGCTAACTTCGTTTCAGCTTTGCGTCGTTCAATATCCGTCTCCGGACGATCAGCTAATAGCGTTGCTTCTTGTCGTAATTTTTGTAAAGAAACTTGTCCTTCTGTTTGTCCAAATTCTTGCAAAACAGCTGTAAAAGCTTGTTGAGCTTCTTTATCAGCTTCACCAAGTTCACGTAGTTTTTTTGTGCTTGTTCGTTCTAAATTTGGCTGTGCGACTTGTTCTAATCCTACAATTGATTGTTCTTGTTGAAGCGATGACAAAATGCTGCTGATAATAACCTCAGACTGTTTTTGTCTATCCCCTGATCGTCTTTGTAACTGGCGTAAAGCCTCATCGCGAGACCGTTCAAAAACGTGTTTTTTCCACAGCAAAGGATGTGCATCAAAAGCTCCTAATTTTTGCAACCTTTTAGAAAATTCATCAAAATCAGGTGGTTGAACCTCCCCTTCCTCTATCACAAGTAATCCGACATATTTCTTTAAAAATTGTTCATACAAGGTTTTAGCCGACGCTTGTGAATCACCGCCCTGTTGTCTACCGATGAGCATTTTTTCAAGCATGCGATCCCCACGAGTTCTAACCTTATCAAAATCGTTAACTGTCTGTAATTTTTCACGCATGAAACTAATCGCAACCGATTGATCGCTAATCCCTTTTTCTGATTGAACCCCATCCATACTCTCTAAATAATGAAAAGATTCCACTAACGACATCTGACTTGCTGACAAAGGAACATCATCTTGATCTGGTCGAATATCTTTAATAGAAACTCCACGCGACATATGTTCTCGTAATTGCAAAGCGTCTTCTGAAGAAATGTCTTTCAAGATAATCGTAAAATCGTTCCCCGCAGTTCGATAAATATCAAAATGATAAAGCAAATCTTTTTCGTCCGCTTCTGGAAAAGTGCTGCGTAATACTTCCATCGTTCGATCATGACAGGCGAGAAAAGTTCGCTCTAATGCTGCGTCACCTAATGCGTGATCACCTGAACTGTTAAGACGGTCAAGCTCACTCATGTTTACTTGGATAAGATGAGTTCTACGTAATTTTTCCGTATCTGCTCTAGGCTTCCCGTCTGGATCTCGGGATAATTGGGCGTCATCAAATAACGTATACAAATCTTTTCCAAATCGATTTTCTTTAAACGCACCCGTCGCATCATGTTGCCATAAAAATAATTCAAATTCATTTTCAGCTAATTCAAGTCCATCAGTTTTTCCCTCGGCTCGTAAAATTGAAATTCGTGTTTCAAACTGTTGAGACGCTAAAATGTGTTTTGGTGTTTCCTTAATACGAAATTTTTCACGAATGGAATCCATACATAAAGAGTATAACAAAAAACGGACTACTTAGGCGTAGTCCGATGGGAAACGGCGATCTCTTGGATCGTTTGATCAGAAAGTGATGAACCGATAACGGTCGGCAAAATAATTTCTGCCATTTGAATCTGTTCAGTGGTAAACGCATCGAAATCGGTAAGACGCTTAAGGGAAACTTTGTGTCCCTTACGCACCATTTCCGCTTGAAGCAAACCGCAAATGGTAGTCTGTGAAAAAGGGCTTTGCGCATCCCTAATACGTTGTTTGAGCGTTTCCGCCAGAATGATCATATCTTTGTTGTCGTCGATCGTCATAAAGAAATCATCCTTTAAACTAATCTTATACAAAAGATCAATAGATGAGTAAAGCAAAGAATAGCAAATATGTCAACTCTTTAACAACTTTACCGCTCCCTTACCTATGACCGCTTCTATCCGTCGTACGACTTCTTCTGTATAAGCAATGTGTGCACTCGATTTTATTCGACGGACGCCATCTATATCATCAATCAGAAAAATAACGGGGTATTGACCAGGAAATTCATCAAAAATATGCCGTAAAAAAGTCAAAATAGAGTCTGGTAAATTCGCTCGCATATGCAATTGCACAGAATGTGTTTGTTCAATTGCTATTTGTGCAGGTGATCCATGTTGAAGCTCGGTACCCTGTAAAATTTCATCAATGTTTTGCGCTGTTACTTCAAAAGCCGTTTCAACCAGAATTTTCATCTCTCCATCTTTTTCTTGCGGTCGGCCAGAAACAATAACGATTTTATCTTCAACCCACACCTGCGCTGTGTCCGCTAGTACACGCGGAAACACGATTGCTTCGGTTGAACCCGTTAAATCTTCCAATTTTGCAAAAACCATGTGCTCATTATTCTTAGTTAAAATATTCTTAGATAAAATCAATACCCCTCCCACACGTATCTTCTTTTCTTTTTTAAGTTCACGCAAGTGAGAAATGGGTGTAGTAATCGCTGCTAAACGCTCGCTATATTCACGATATGGATGAGCTGAAACATACAATCCCAACAATTCTTTTTCCCAAGAAAGCAATTCACGCGGATTTCCCGGTGGAGCAGGTTTCAATTGCAATTGTGCCTTTACTGAATCCGCCTGAGCCGCAAATAAATTAAATTGTCCACTGGATGCTTCATTTTTTTGTTGTTTATGAAAATCTAATAAGGTATCGACATTAAAAACCATTTGGTTACGATCCCCAAAACGATCAAAGGCTCCTGAACGTATTAAACTTTCCAATGATTTTCGATTAATCGTTTTTCCTGGACCACGTGAAATAATATCTGCAAGATCCGTAAAAGCGCCGTGCTTTTTACGCTCCGTAATAAATTGTTCTACGACGTCTTCACCTAAACCTTTAATAGCTTTTAATCCAAATCGAATCGTACGCGGCTTAGATCCCTTAACCACCGAAAATCCTGCAAAGGATTCGTTTATATCCGGTGCCAATACCACCAAACCCATACGGCGACACTCTTCAATCTCAATCGTAATACGATCCAAATTACTTGAATCTGAATTCATAAGCGCTGCCATAAAACATTCCGGCCAATGCGCTTTTAAATAAGCCGTTTGGTATGCCACCAAGGCATAACAAGCTGCATGTGATTTATTAAAACCATAAGCAGCAAATTCTTCAAATTGTTTAAAAATTTCTTGCGCAATTTCTTGACGAACTCCGTTCTTCATCGAACCTACAATAAACTTTTCACGCATCTCTGCCATTAACTTCGCAATTTTCTTACCCATGGCTTTACGCAAAGTATCAGCCTCTCCACCGGTAAAACCGGCCATGTCTTTAGATACCTGCATGACCTGTTCCTGATACACTGGAATACCATACGTATTTCTCAAAGCATTTTCCAACAGAGGATGAAGATAAACAATTTTTTCCTTGCCGTGTTTACGCGCAATAAATGAATCTATAAATTGCATTGGACCGGGACGATACAACGCTACCATAGCGATAATATCTTCAATCACTGTAGGTTTTAATTCTTTAATATAACGCTTCATTCCATCTGATTCCAATTGAAAAACACCGGTCGTTTCTGCTCGTCCAAGTAATTCATATGTTTCCGGATTATCCAAAGGAATCGAATCAATATCAACAGAAATACCATGTACGGCAGCCACAATATCAATACATTCACGAATAACGGTTAAGTTTGATAAACCAAGAAAATCCATTTTCAATAAACCCACTGATTCAGAAGAATGTAATGAATATTGAATCACCTGATCAACATCACCGCCTTGAGCTTTTTGTAAAGGTGCAAATTCTACCAATGGACGAGGTGAAATAACAATACCGCAAGCATGCTGCGAAGCATGACGTGTAGTACCTTCTAATTTAATAGCTAAATCAATCAATTGATGTACCCGCGAGTCATTTTCATAAATAGCTCTCAAATCTGGTGATTCTTTTACCGATTCTGCTAGCGGAGTATGTTTTCCTTGAACAGGCGGAGGTATGATCTTGGCTACTTGATCAACTTCTTGAAAAGTCATACCCATGACACGCCCCACATCACGCACCGCAGCACGCGCAGCCATTGTTCCAAAAGTAATAATACCGGCAACACGGTCATGACCGTATTTATTCGACACGTATTCGATAACGTCTTTACGTTTGACATCATCAAAATCCATATCCACATCAGGCATTGATATACGATCTGGATTCAAGAAACGTTCAAACAACAAACCATATTTAAGTGGATCCAAATTCGTAATACGAAGTACATAAGCGACGATTGAACCAGCGGCTGAACCACGACCAGGTCCTACAATCACACCATTTTTCTTTGCCCAATTGACATAATCATGCACAATCAAAAAATATGCAGAAAAACCCATGCGTAAAATAGTCGCCAACTCAAAATCCAATCGTTCTTGTGCTTCTGGTATAGGCTGTAACCCGTATCGTTCATGTAAACCAAGTTGACACAATTCACGCAAATAAAGATCGGGATCTTGTCCATCAGGCACCTCAAATACCGGAAGCTTATTCACACCTATTTCAAGGCTGACATTACATCGATCCGCTATCAAACGTGTATTTGTAATCGCTTCAGGCGTTTCCGAAAAAGCAACAATCATTTCTTCGGGACTGACTAATGAATGATCAATTGTGCTAATTGAATACCGATTATTATCAGTCAAAACCTTACCATCATGTATACATTGTAATGCATCTTGTGCATCTGCATCATCCGCATGAATGTAATGGACATCCTTTGTTGCAACTAATGGAGTTCCAGTTTTACGAGCTAATTGAATCAAACTAGCATTAATATCATTTTGCGTGGAAGATTCTGGGTGATGCACCAATTCAAGAAAAAAATTTTCTTGACCGAAAATATCAATATATTCTTTTATTAAATGTTCCGCTCTTTCAAAATCACGTGATTGACATGCCTTTGGAATCTCGCCTTTTGAACATCCCGAGAGCGCAATTAAACCTGTATGAAATTGACGCAGTAAATCCTTGTCCATTCGTGGCTTATAGTAAAAGCCTTCTAAATATGAAACGGAAATAAGTCGTAATAAATTTTGATATCCTTCATTTGTCTCAGCTAAGATCGTTAAATGCGATACATATTCATCAATTCTTGGACGCTTATCAGTATGTTTATTTGGCGCAATATAAGCTTCTACACCTAAAATCGGCTTTATTCCAATTTTTTTTGCCGCTTCATAAAACTCAATCGCTCCATATAATGCCGCGTGATCAGTCAAAGCAAAACTATCATATCCAAGCTCCTTGGCACGTCCAACAATTTCTTCCACATTTCCGACGGCATCCAACAAGGAATACATCGAATGTGCATGCAAATGAACAAAAGGCGATTTTAACGTTTCTTCCACGGATCTTTCGGAAGTGTTTGATTCAGACATACGCATATTCGCTGACGGCTTAAAGCCTGCGAAAAAAAGGAAAATTCAATAAATCGTATCTTAGCCAACCGTCCATTATTTGCCAATAACGTGACTTTTCGCTGATTCAATCTTCCATCCACGAGCTCCTAGTGTCCCTTGATGACGGCTTTCATAAAGCTGACCCTGATAATCTTCATATGTAATGAGTAAATCAATTTTACCGGAAGAAATATTTTCAGAAGATAGTGGTATCGCATACCAATGCTCGCCAGCATTCGGTAAAGCACCGCCTCCCATTGATTCCGTTTTTCCATTTAACGTAAACTCTTTCAAATAAATCGGACGCGTACCAACATTCACAACATTCACATTACCTTGATTCGGATAGACAAAAATCTCTACATAATTTTCGAGCTGAACAGCTCGTGCATTAATGTCATTTTGTTGTAAACCAATTTGATAAGCTAAATAAATCCCTACTCCAGATGCAAGTAAAACAAAAATATTCAGCAATGGTTCAAATTGACGAAGTTTTTCAAGAAATCGATCCATTCTAATATCCTACTTCTTTCGACGTTTCCGCACAATCTCAATTTCTTCATCTTCATCTTCATTCTTATCTTTCTTAAAATACGACATGACGGCTCTTCCCCCATCAGCAATCATACCCAAATAAGACATCGATGATTCTAAACGATCTTTTACATTCAAAATCGTTGCCTCTAATTTTGTGACTTTTTCACGTGTCTCAGTGACAACCTGGTTTCCTTGATGAAGTAATTTTGCAATTTCATACAATGCCCAACAAAAAAAGACCGCAATCCATCCTGTTGCAATCGAAAGAACAAGAAAAAACAAATCTTGAGTATTTGAAAGAGTCATACTAAAAAGTAGTATAACATATAAAAAAGTAATTTTCTTATCCTCGCAATTCAGCCTTAAAGTGTTCTTTTAATGCTAACAAAAGACGTTCCATTAACGCATCGACTTCAGCGCTCTCAAGCGTACGATCTGCATGTGAAAAAACCAAATGCATTGCCAATGATTTTTTACCCGGGGCAACATGTTGACCTTCATAGGTATCAAACCATTCAACACCACGAATTAATGGATCAACACGACGAATGGCGCGTGCAATATCATCGTATTCAACATGACGATCTATCACAATTGCTAAATCACGTTTTGCTTCCGGAAAGACGGAGTCAGGATGATATGTTTTTGTGGAACTTGCATGAGGCAGAATTTTTTCCAATGGAATATCTACCATCGCAGCACGTTCTAATTTAAAATTCTTTAAAAGTGCTGGTGACACTTCACCAACCGTTGCAACCAAATCACCTTTATAAAAAGCTTGAACGCTCCGACCGGGATGCCAAAAAGAATCTCCGGACAATCTTTTCCAAGCAACCTCATGTAAACCAAGCGAGGACAGTATATTTTCTACATATCCTTTCGCAGCACGCCAAGCTTCATCCATACCAATAAACAAAGCACCGATTTCCAATTGCTCATCCGGCAATGTGTTCCAAGTTTCAGATTGCGGATAATACACGTTCGCAACCTCAAATAAACGTTGCTCTGTAAAACGTTCTTGATTTTGCGCTGCTATCTCAAGTAAAGATGGAAGCAAGGTTGTCCGCATGACGGCAAAATCAGCCGTCAATGGATTTTGAACATATAACATTCGCTTCGGATCATATCCCGCTTTTGTAAGTAATGCTTCAGAAACAAACGAATACGAATAAATTTCTGTCATACCTAGCATTTTAGAAGTTTCGCGTATACGTCGTTCCCACACAAGTTCCTGATCAATCGGACGTGGCATCAATCCAAAAGGAATTTCCGCCGGAATGGACGCGTATCCCTGAATACGAGCGATCTCTTCAACAAAGTCACGACCATCTTCAATATCATGATCACGCCACCATGGAACCGTAACCTGAATTTTTTTTCCAACTGTTTTCACCGCAAAACCCAAGCGCTTTAAAATATCCACCATGCTCTTTTGAGTCATGGTAATTCCAATCTGGCGATTCACTTCGTCGGATGTAATCGAATAACTTTTTGCTTTATACATCGTTTGTCCAAGATCAACGACTTCGCCTACAACTTTTGCACCAGTTAATTCCGTCAACAATTCAACCGCTCGAGCTAAAGCAAAGGCAGGAGCAGCCGTCGACAATCCTTTTTCATAGCGTAACTGTGCATCAGTTTGAATATTCAATTTACGCGAACCACGACGAATAATAACTTCATCAAAAGTCGCCACTTCGATAATGATCGAAGAAGACTGACTCTTTACGCCACTCATTTCGCCACCCATCACACCAGCAATCGCAACAGGTTTTTCGGCATCTGCAATCACCAAAACCGAGTCTGGCAAAGTATAGATTTTACCGTCTAAAGCTAAAATTGATTCATCCGCTTGAGCATAGCGAATCTGCAAACCGCCTTTCACCGCATCCGCGTCAAAAATATGTATAGGCTGCGCCAATTCCAACATCACATAGTTAGAGATATCGACCGCAATATTGATTGGACGAATTCCGGCCGACAATAATCGGCGCTTCATCCACCAAGGTGTTGTATTCAACGTAACGCCTTCCATACGCACCGCCATATAACGTGTACAAGCCTCTTTCGCTAAAATCTTCGCAGACAAATTTCCTTTCTCTGCCTTCCCTTTCTTGGGAGCTAAAACTTTAGACTCTTTCCACAAAAATTTCTCATCCAAAATAGCCGCCGCTTCACGCGCCATCCCAACCATACCCATCGCATCAACTCGATTCGAGGTGACTTCGATATCCATCACAGAATCAGAAGACAACCCAAGCGCATCTGCAACTGGCGTACCAGCCTTCACATTCATCTCAGGCAAAGCAATGCCAAAATCTAAAATCTCACGTTCACTATGAGGAAAAGCATCAAACAAGCCAATTTCATTGGCGGCACAAATCATGCCTTCACTTGGAATGCCTCGAATTTCTGTTGGCACTAAGGTAATCAAATCGCCTTCTCCATGCCAACGTACACGCGAACCTACCAAAGCAACGGCCACCCATTGATTCTGAGCCAAGTTTGAGCCGCCGCACACAATCGACAACATACCCTTTTCACCAGCATTAACCGTCGCCAAACGCAATTTATCCGCATTTGGATGTGGCTTCACTTCGGTCACAAAACCAACAACAATTCCATCCAAGTCTTTTCCTTGTGGAATAATCTTTTCAACCGCCGGTCCAGACAAAGACATCCGACGCGCAAATTCGTCCGGAGTGACCTTGGAAAGGTCCACATATTCTGACAGCCAGTCATAGGAAACGAGGGAATTCATAGCATACAAATCTTACAGAGTTAAACCAAAATTGTCATCTCACATCCCATTCAATGCTCGCACTTCCGGATTCAAAAAAACCAAGGCTACCATCCCAATAATCGTAAAAAATACCAAGAAAAAAGAAAACAAAGTTAATCTATTTTTAATAATTTTTAGTTTTGGAGCATCAACTGCAAATTTCTTCGCAAATTCTGATTCTGGTTTGCGCTTCACCATAAAACGTAAACCCATAAGACCAATCACCGACAAAGCGAAGATCGTCAAAAAAATACGTACACAAGCAAGCCACCAGATCACATACATCGCGACATCACCCGTTCTCACCTTTCCTAAACTCGCATCCCAAAAACCAAGAAAGCTATATAAAACAGCTATCATAATAATCAATCCAACTTCATTTTCAGATTCAGATGCACGTATTGAAGAAGTATCTCCGGTTTTAATCGCCGTCTTCAATCCACGAAGCATTTGAATCTTTCGATAGACGCTAAAGATAACAATCACCGCAGTAAGTCCAAAAAAAGCGGGATAAAACCAATCAAAATTCATATGTATACACTTTGCTTAAGAATTAATTTTTCAACCTCCTTTTTCTCCTTGTTACGCCAACTATAAAAGTAAATATGATATATTAAAATTGCTGCAAAAACCGCAAATCATTCTTATAGAGCGTTCGAATATCATCCAATTTCATCCCTTCTTTCATCATATAGGTACGCTCAACTCCCCAACCAAAAGCAAAACCAGAATACACATTCGGATCAACACCAGAAGCCTTAAGCACATTTGGATGCACCATGCCGGCACCGCCCAGCTCTAACCAACCACGTTTACATACACGACACTTCTGTTTATCCGCTCCAATCCCCGTTCCGCCACACACGCCACAAGAAATATCAATTTCAAATGAAGGTTCCGTAAATCGAAAATGAAATGGACGTAAACGCGTCTTACGATCTGGACCAAAAAATTCACGAGCAAAATAATCCAACACTCCACGTAAATGAGAAATCGAAATATTCTTATCAACGCACAAGCCTTCAAATTGATGAAACATTGGCACATGGGTCACATCAATCTGCCGACGATAGCACTTACCGATATTAATCATGCGCACCGGAAATTCTCCGCGCTCCAATTCATGCGCCTGCGCATTTGAGGTATGCGGAGTGAGCACCATCTTTCCTTTCTTCGAAACAGGCGCATCCATAAAAAACGTCTCCCATTCATCACGAGCTGGATGATCGCCAGGCATGTTCAAGCTTTCAAAAGCATACCAATCCCAATCTACTTCTGGATTGCGGGTACGCGTAAACCCAATCTTCGAAAAAATATCAGTAATCTCATCAATCGCTTGACTCACAATATGAATATGACCCTGGAGTGGCGCTTTACCCGGCTCGGTCACATCCACCCGTTCGCTTTCTGCTAATTTAGACAAAGCTTCTTGTTCAAAACCTTCACGACGCAATGCGACCGCACGTTCCAAAGACAATTTAATCTCATTTGCCAAAGCACCCAATTTTGGACGATCTTCAGCCGAAACTCCAGCCAATCCTTTCAGTAAAGAAGTTAATTCGCCTTTGCGTCCGAGAAATTTAACTTCCAATTCATTCAAAACCACGACATCAGCCGCTTGTACAATCGCCTGTTCTGCTTCCAGCTTCAAGGCATTCAATTGATCCTGCATATGCCAGGACTGTAGCAGGCAACGGCAGGTTTTTCCAGTCTGGATTATACTGGTTCCATGAAGACCGAAACCCCTCGATCAAACAACTCCATCAATGCCCAATGGATCAGAACCGAACTCGTACACAATCGGCTCCAGGGGAACCCCAATTTTATCCCTCCGAATCCATCGCATCCTGAAGCACCATATGGGATATTTGCAAATCGAAAAATAATCGGGAGCGGTATGACCAATATTATTGGCGGTGTCTATCTCGGTGCCCGTGCACGTGAGGCTATCGTGGTAGACGATCAAACAAATTCCGAAGGCGATAAAATTTTGCGCGGATTTTACGAGCAAGAATTCAAAACCAATCTTGAATCCAAAGCAGCACGCATTGGATATCTTCCAAAACAACTCGCATTGAACCAAATTTTTAAAACCGTACTAAAAAAAATGCCCTATGATGACGCAAAGGTAAAACTCCTCATACAACAATTAACCCAAGGGGAACAAGATAAAAAAGTACATCTATCAAGTTTTCTCTTATCTGGAGTTGGCGTTTGCCGACAACAAGCCTTACTCGTTGGATATTTACTCGAAAAACTCAAACAAGAACAAAGACCGGAACTCAAGATTCTTGGGACTTTTTCCATTGAACGTAATGCGATAGCCTTCGAAAACGAAGGTCGTGAAGGTGCTCACGTCTGGGTTCGTTACACTGGTTCTAGCGGTCAGCCATGGATCATAGATGTCACCCAGAAAAAAATCGGCAGGCTTGAAGAACTGATGCAACAAAGAAGCTCTTGGGAATATGCAAGACCGCATGAACGAATTTTGTTTGAAAGATCACACCCTGATCAGAGCTTTTAATAAACACACATTTTTACTTTTTTATTTCTCCTGAAAGATGAAACCGTATTTGAATCTAATACTAATTTTGACGAACAAGTTCTTACGGCGCCGAAGTAAATAAACGTATATGAATATTTCCAAGTTTAACCAATTGTGAATTTCCTTTTAAAATACCAACTTCTAACGAATGTATTGATCCGGCAGGTATCGACAAATTCTTAAAAGTATATGGAGGCAGAACTTTAAATGTTGATCCAGAAACCGTATACATTGCTGACAAACCACTATTAACACCGTTGATGATATAAAAAACTTGAAAAGTTGCATTAGATAAAGCGAGTTTAGAAGCCGCGCAAGGCGTAATATCAATCATATGAACTTTTCTCAAGGCTTCAAGTTCAGTTGTTGTACTTACACCAAAAGAAGACGCCGAACCTGGAGTACTGGAATACACAAAATCTGATCCATTACATGTCGTTTCATCGACAACTTCATATGGGAGTCCGGAATTTGTTGGATAATATGACGGATTGTAAATCGTCCAACCGTCATACGAATAAGGTGCCAAACCTGGATAAAATTTTTCATACCATAATGCAGCGTGAACTGAATTTATCGGAAAAATAAAAACAAAACACATTGCACAAAATCTCATCCAAAATGATTTCATCATAATATGCACAAATGATAATAAATAATTACATTACAAGTTAAAAACGAGAAAAAACGATGAAATTCCGCCTAATTTGTAGGTTATCATCTTTTTTTTATGAAGAACAAATCTACATCCCCACTAATCCCTTCAATCCACCCATAATCGCTCCGCTATATTTGGAAACATCACGCGCCGTGATGAGTAAGATGAGTAAGATAAGCATCAAAAAGGCTACATTATGAATTGAAATTTCCAATCGACGACTCACTGGCTTACGACGAATAGCTTCGATAATCAAGAACACCGCGCGTCCACCATCCAAAGCCGGAATAGGTAAAAAATTAATCACCGCTAAATTAAGCGATAACATCGCAGCAAATTGTAATAGCGGAATAATACCTTGCTGCGCAACCTGACCAGTCATCACAGCGATTCCAACCGGACCAGATACATCCTGGCTAACTTGTTGTTTCGTAAACAAGTCACGAAAAATATCAAAAAAAGCTGTCAAAATTGCCACCATCATATGCCAAGCGGTTTTAATGCCGGCAATAAAAGCTTGCGGTAAAGGAAAAGAAACTGTTCCAATGTCAGCCATACCAACACCAATGCCCCAAGCATTAATCTGCACAATTTTTTCCGGCGTCGTCTGTAAAGTTTGTAAATTTCCATCGCGTTTAATCACAACTTCAATTTGTTTATCAGCAATTTCTTGAATCAAAGGTTTCACTTGCGCTGATGTAGTAATCACTGTATTTGCAATTTTCACGAGTTCATCTCCTTCTTTCAAACCTGCGCGTTCTGCTGGAGATGCAGGTAAAATTTGTGTGATCACCGTAGCTCGGTCACGAATCATAGCACCACCGACAACCTCATCAACCACCAAAGTCGTACCAATGGTGTATACGGCGGTAAAAATAAGTACCGCTAAAACCCAATTCATGAATACACCGGCAGCAATAATCGTCAAACGTTGCCAAACTGGTTTAGCGTGAATCGAATCCGGATCATTCATGCCGTTTTCAGTTTCACCCTTAATTTTCACAAATCCACCAAGTGGCAACCAATTAATTGACCAAATCGTATTCTGATAACTCTTAGTATCTTTACCCGAAACTCGTTTCCATTTCTTTCCATCACGAACAAATCCGATCAAGCGAGGAGGAAACCCGTAACCAAACTCATCTGCTTTAACGCCAAATAAACGTGCAGCAAGATAATGACCTGCTTCATGAATCAAAACCAAAACAGAAAGAACAAGAAGAAAAAGAATAACAGACATGGGTGAAGTTTCTCAAAAAAAGAATAAATTGTCATCTACTGTAACACAGCTTTTTCGAACTCGATCTTTTTTCCCATCCATTTTGTTGCAATTTGTACAGTATGTGATGCAACATCCGACAGAAAAAAAACCTGTTTTTTTGTCCGCTCGATATCAGGCAAAACGTTTAAGATATGAGCCACAGTCACTTGAGCGGGGTCAATCAAGGTTGTACGCTTAGTCACGGCATGCTGTATAACTGCACGCAACAACGGATAATGCGTACACCCCATAATCAAGACATCTAACGGATGCGCACGAAAACCGGATAAATACTTCTTTGCCACAAGTTTTGTCACCTGGTCATCCAATAAACCTTCTTCGGCTAAAACCGTAAACAAAGGACAAGCAACTTGCTGAACCGCTATTTTCTTAACACCCATTTCCTTCAAAACTGCTGGATAGACATTAGAACCGATTGTAGCCCGCGTACCAATCACACCAAGATGTTTTGGTTTTAAAGCTAAAGCCGCATCAACCGTCTGATGTATCATGCCAAAAATAGGAATTTTAGGAAACGATTCACGTAGACTCTGTTCGGCTAAAGCGCTCGCCGTATGGCAGGCAATGATAATTGATGTTGCGCCTTGATCAATCAAAAATTGAGCATCTTCCAATGCATATTGACGCACGACTTCAGCTGATTTATTGCCGTACGGAGTCCGCGCCGTATCCCCTAAATAAACAAAAGATACATCTGGCGCCTGGCGCAGTAATTCTTTTACGACAGTTAAACCACCGATACCGGAATCAAAAATACCAATCATAAAGAAATCAATTTCTGTAATTCAATCAGGTGTGTATCTAATACCATTTTGCTGCGAGCTTCAAGATTTAATCTAAGCAACGGTTCAGTATTCGAGGCACGAACACTAAACCACCAATCTTGCGACGAATCTTGAATATCTCTAAATTCACAACGAAGTCCGTCAAGCTCAATAGTAGAACTAGCCTTTTCTGCATAGATATTTTTCAAATCTTGAATTTTTTGTTGTGGATCTTTTACGTGAAAATTAATTTCCGGTGATTTTGCATAAATGCGTAATTTTTCAGTCAATTGTGATAATGACTTTCCCTCATTAGCCAAACGTCGCAATAGAAGCAAAAACGTATAATCTCCGGATTCAAAGTTTCCTAACGCTTTATAATAAAAATGCATCGATAATTCACCAGAAAAAACAGCATTCGTCTGCCTCATGAGTTGCTTTATCATGGCATGTCCAACACGGCACATGGAAAACTGCCCTCCGCTCGCTTCTACAGTTTCACGAACAATCCACGATGAACGCACATCGGCATGAATGGTTGATCCGGGATATTCACGCAATAATTCTTGCGCAAGAAAAGCCGTAATCACATCACCTTTCAAAGGTTCACCATTTTCATCAACAAAACCGATTCGATCCGCATCTCCATCAAAAGCCACACCAAGCTGGCACTGCTCGGCAATCGTTAAAGCTTGAAGATCTTTCAAAGTTTCTTCTTTAAGAGGGTTGGCTTCATGATGAGGAAAATTTCCGTCTGGATTTGAATACAGTAATTTTGCATCAAGCCACGGAAGACGCTTGAGTAATTCCGGCAACACTGCTCCAGCCATTCCATTTCCAATATCGATCGCCACTTTCATTTTTGGCATGTCGTGTGGAAGATCCACTAATGAAATCACATGCGTGACATAACGCTCCAGAGCTTCTGAATCATCCAACACTGAACCAAGAGTCATCGCGTCAACGAACGACTGCGACTCATCCAAAAATGCATCGCGAATTTCTTCCATACCGCTTCCCTGCCCTACTGGACGACCATCACCCATGGTTATTTTAAACCCATTATATTTTCCTGGATTATGTGAAGCTGTCACCATGACACCAAAATCATAATGACCATGTGCTAAATGAATTGAAATATTAAATAACGGGGTCGAACACAAACCAATCCGCACCACTTCAACACCTGCACTGCATAATCCCTTAATCAAAGCATCCTCAAGTTCAGCAGAGGTAATTCGCATATCACGACCGACTAAAACTCGTGTAGGTTGAAATCGTTTAGCCAAAATTTTACCTAATCTAAGAGAAAAATGGACATCAATTTCATCAGGAGATAATCCACGAATATCGTATGCTTTGAAAACAGATGAAATGGACTGGTTCATATCTGGACGAAATACCATATTTTAGCTATATTAAAAGAGTAACATCTTATCAATAAAATCTCTATCACCACTATGATTTGGGTTCTCATTATACTTGGTCTGATTGCTCTATGGGCAATATTTACATATAACGGATTAATTACCCTTAAGAACCGCACTGATGAAGCATGGTCAGATATCGACGTTCAATTAAAACGTCGTTATGATCTGATCCCAAACTTGGTAGAAACAGTAAAAGGGTACGCTTCTCATGAATCAGGTACTCTTGAGAAGGTAATTTCCGCACGTAATTCCGCCATGGGTGCAAAAACCATGGGCGAACATGCGCAAGCAGAAAATGCCTTATCTCAAACCTTAAAGAGCATTTTTGCTTTATCCGAAGCCTATCCTGATTTAAAAGCAAATCAGAATTTCATGGCTCTGCAAGAAGAATTAACCAATACCGAAGACAAAATCCAAGCTTCCCGCCGTTTCTACAATGGGAACGTCCGCGATTTCAACACCAAGTTGCAAGTCTTCCCAACGAATTTAATTGGAAACATGCTCGGCTTCGTCAAACGCGAATTCTTCGAAATTGCTGAAAGCGAAAAAGCAAATCCACAAGTGAAGTTCTAAACAAATTCAATGTACGCACAAATCGATGCAAATCGAAGAAAATCCTGGTTTCTCATCCTCGGTGTAACGGGATTACTTGTCGCCGTAGGTTGGGTCTACGGATATCTATTGTCAGACACGGGCCCATTTGGACTCGTGTTTGCGCTATGTGTATCTTTAGGAATGACATTCGTTTCTTGGTTTGCGGGTGACAAAATCGCCCTATCCAGTAGCGGAGCGGTTGAACTTACAAATCACGATCAGCTTCCACAGCTCTGGAATAGTATAGATAATTTAGCGATTACCGCCGGCATCCCTCGCCCACGCATCTATATAATCGAGGATGATGCTCCAAATGCATTTGCCACCGGAAGAGACCCCGAGCATGCGTCAATCGCAGTTACAACTGGCTTACTGGAAAGATTAAACAAAATTGAACTCGAGGGCGTGTTAGCGCATGAAATGAGTCATATCGGAAACTACGATATCCGAGTCATGATGTTAGCTGTAGTTTTAGTCGGCGCCGTTTCATTGCTCGGAGATGGATTTATCCGTTTTGGTCTTGGCGGACGTCGTCGTAGCGATGAAAGAAACGATATGGGTGGATTACTGGCGATCCTCGGAATCGTCTTCATTATTATCTCTCCAATAATCGGTGAACTCATGAAACTCGCTATTTCTCGTCGTCGAGAATATCTTGCGGATGCAAGTGGAGCCCTACTTACTCGTTATCCCGAAGGTCTTGCGCAAGCGCTCGAAAAAATCCGAGACGCAAATATCCCAATGAGTAGAACATCAAGCGCGACCAATCATCTATGGATTTCAGCCCCAACTAAGCAAGGCATATCACAAAAAATTTCGAACCTCTTCTCCACTCACCCTCCGATCGAAGATCGAATTACCAAACTCCGAGGCATGATAGGAAAAATCTAATCTCACACTATGCTTAGCCCTGATTTAATCGATCGCTTTACTGCTCATCTCAAAGAGGCACTTCAAAAAGCCTTATCTTTCACCATCATGAATGGACGCGACACCGTTGAACCTGGTGATCTTTTAGTCGGACTTTTGCATGAAAAAGGATCAATCGCATCTGAAATATTAGCAAAACAAAAAGTCGTCATAGAGAAAACTGAAAAAGCTTTTCGTGGTTTTCCGGCACCGGCAACAAACATTGTAACTCCGGATTTATCACCGGCTGTAAAAAAAATTATTGAAAAATGTGTCTTAACGGCTCATTTACATGAACATAAGTACGTTGGAACAGAACATTTACTTTTTGCCTTGCTTGATGGTGACGCGAGCGTTGTTGACGCGTATTTGCGCGAACAAAAGATCAATATCTTAGAAATGCGTGAGCAAATCACGACAGTATTAAAATCAACGTCACGCTTCCCGGAATTGGCGGAACAACTCGAATCATCACAAGAAGGTGAAGATCCGGCTCAATCACAACAAGCATCAATGAACGATCCGCGTATGCCTGGAAAGCGTGGTCAAATTGTTTCTGCTTTGGATTCATTTACCCACGAATTAACCCGTCCTCATATCGCAGAACAGCTGGATCCGGTCATTGGTCGTCAAAATGAATTGGAACGCGTTATCCAAATTTTGTGCCGTAGAACAAAAAATAACCCCATCTTACTTGGTGAACCGGGCGTCGGAAAAACCGCAATCGTTGAAGGTCTTGCAAAACGTCTCGCAGATGGCGATGTCCCAGAAGCCCTTTACGGAAAAAAATTATTATCCTTAGATTTAGCCATGACCGTAGCAGGTACCATGTATCGTGGTGAATTTGAAGGTCGCCTTAAACAGATTATCGACGAAGCAAAAGCTGATCCGAATGTTATTCTTTTTATCGATGAAATTCACAATATCGTTGGCGCCGGATCAACTTCAGGCTCACTCGATGCGGCGAATATCCTTAAACCTGCCCTTGCACGCGGTGAGATCCGCTGCGTAGGCGCTACAACGTGGGCGGAATACAAAAAACATATTGAACCGGATGCGGCTCTCGAACGTCGTTTTCAACCAATCGCTGTCGAAGAACCGACGCCGGAAGCCACAATCGCCATCCTCGAAGGCTTGCTTCCAAGTTATGCCAAACATCATCGTGTTACATATGCTGAAGACGTTGTACCAACCGCAGTTCGTTTAGCTGAACGCTACCTCACCGATCGTTACTTTCCTGACAAAGCAATTGATTTAATAGATGAAGCCGCGGCTAGCGTGATCGCAAAACGTTCAGTTTCTGAAGAACGCGAGCGCCTCACTACATTAGACTTAGCCATTTCTGCTGCCGAAGAACACAAACAAGAAGCCGTGCGTACAAATAACCTTCCGGCCGCAGAAACCGCAGCAAAAGAAATTCAAGAATTACAAGCTCAAGCCGATGCTCTACAAAAAATAATCGATCAAAAACACGCGAAAGATGTACGCATGGTGAACGCTACTGATATTGCTGACATTATTGCTCGCATGACCGGTGCGACACTAAATACAGTCTTAGCAACAGATCGTGAACAACTCCACAATTTACAAAGTGCTCTACAAGAAAATATTTTCGGTCAAGATGAAGCTGTTGAAGCGCTTTCTGACGTCGTAACTCGTTCACGCCTTGGATTTAGTGATCCATCACGGCCTAAGGCTGCTATGTTATTCGTAGGACCGTCAGGAACAGGTAAAACCGAATTAGCTCGTCGCTTGGCAAAACTATTGTTTGTTCGTGAAGATGCCTTGATTAAAATAGATATGTCTGAGTTTTCAGAAGGACATAGCGTCGCTAAACTGGTTGGTTCACCGGCTGGTTACGTTGGATACCGTGATAGTAATAAATTTACAGACGCAATTCGTAAACGCCCTCACAGCGTGGTTTTATTTGATGAATTCGAAAAAGCGCATCCGGATGTCCAAAACATTCTGCTTCAAATTCTAGAAGATGGAAAATTAAGCGATGGAACCGGCCGTCATATTCCCTTTCGACATAGCTATATCATCATCACTTCAAATGCAGGCAGCGAACGTTTAGCCATGAAATCACTTGGTTTTACAAGTAAAAATGATAATTTTTCAAATGAAGTCAAGGAAGAACTGAAACAGCGTTTCCGCCCGGAGCTACTCAACCGTCTTGATCGCGTCATTGTCTTTAAACCATTAGATAAACAAGTTTTACGCACTATTTTACGTCGAGAATTGAATACAATTCTCGAACGAATTGAACAAGCACAACATATTTCCTGGACCGCAGGTGATGATGTGATCGAATGGCTATCAGAACGTCCTTTGCCGGAAGAAGAAGGAGCCCGTGCCATTCGTCATTTAATTGAACGTGAAGTAACAGCCGTAATCAGTCGTCTTCTCACGGAAAAACCAAATAAAAAGAAGATTCAACTCACCGCAACCAAACATGGGTTGAAGCTTCGCTAAGAAAAATCGTATACTACGGTTGAATGCCTGACTCATTCGACAATCTTCAAGAAGTTTCAAGCCAAATTTCAGCTTTGGGTGCTTTAGAATCGAATACTTCTGTAAACCTTGAATCTCAAGCTGATGCATTTGATTCAGCTTGGACAGGAATGGCATCAAATCCAGAAAAAAGTCTAAAACAAATTTCAGATCAAGTCGTAAAATTTAATACTGAAGCGCAAAATAATGAAAACGATCAAGCTATAACCACGGCACGAAATTTTTCATCCGATGTTCAAGAACTGACTCGCATTCAACAAGCGCTAACGGCTGCAAAAGGACGACGTGATCAAAAAGCGATTAACCAATTACAAGCAGAATACGCGTCTAGTAGTTATCGTGCCAAAAATACCTATGATTCTTGGCGTCGTATTGAAGTAGAACAGTATAAAATTCAAAAAGAAGAACTCAAAAAGAAACAACAACAAGCCGCAAATGAAATCCAACGCAGCATCAACAAACTAGATAAAGAAATCGGTTCTGAAGGTAATGAAAAATTTATACAATTACGTTCCGCCTTACAAGCCGTTCAATCACACCTTAAGTCAGCCGGTTCAATCTCAAGCATCAGTCTTCCGGGTGGTGCTAAATTCGATGTCAAAAAAGGAAAGTTTTCCACCTTCTTTGAAAATTGGAAAAATCAAAATAAAATAAATGAAAAAGATCTACGCAAACAAAAAACAATCAAAAAAGAAAGCTCGGAAGAGCGTGTAAAGGAAAATAATGATGAAAAGAAAAAACACCAATCTCAACAAAGAGAAAGCGCGAAACAACGCGCAAAAATAGCAACGATTCAAAAAAAAGCCGGGGGCGCCATCGCAACATCAGAACCAAAAATTGAAAAAAAAGAAGATGAAACATTGCACAAAGCTCGTCGTGATGCATTGCTTGAATACGGAAAAAAGACCGGTCTTATCCAAATAACAGATGAACAAACACCAAAGGAGCACGACAAACTGGCTGAAAAATTTGAGAAAGAATTACAAAAACAACAATCGGATCTTGTTACAAAAGATCCTCGTTCATCTTGGTCTGCGCAAGATATTTTGCGATATACAGCCGATGTAAATGAAGAAGAAAGCGCGAAAAAATTAGAACGATTTATTCAAGTCGGTCGGAAACTTGATTCAAGCGCTATTGCGTTACTTACAGAGAAAAAAAACCAATTTTCAGATAAAACACCGGCACGTTTTGGTACAGGGACTGAACAACAAACAAGTCTTCAAAAACAATTTGATTCTGCTATTACACGTTCCGATAAATTATGGCAGGATTTTCCTGAAAAAGGAGTTGTCCCACCAACGCCGAGTAAACAACCAATCATTTCTGAAAAAAAGCCTGAGACAAAACCCGAGGCGAAACCTGAAGCAAAGGAACAAACTCCAAATCTAGGTAAAAGTGCAACAATAATTCCTCTAAAAAATGAGGGTTTTCCGCAAGAAACCAATACAACGAACAGGACATCAACGATAAAAACAGATACTCCATATTCCACACAAATTGAAACGTCATATTCAGGAAAAGTTGAACGTCGCTTAAAACAAAATTTTGAAGAATTTAAAGAATTACAATCTCGTACGTTTCTTCTTTCTGCAGAATTACGTAGTGAAAGTGATCCAAATAAAAAAATTCATCTTGCAAAAGAGCTTAACGTCCTTATTCAGCAAGGCATCAAGCATAAAAAAGCAACTCTACAAGACTCAAAACTTCAAATCGAACTCCTTCTAAAACAGCCGCAATCCGATGAAAGAGATAAGATGATCCAGTCGATCATTCATAACACAAGAATAATTGCATCTGCAATTACCTTTATCGCAAAAAATCACAAGAAAGATTTAAAAGCACTCAACTTTCCAATTCCCCCGGCAATTAATTTCGCCTCAGAATTAAATGAATCTGAAACGGATGCTCTCATCAAGAATGCACAAATAAGTTCGACTATTTATACCAATAATAGCCTCATACAAGAAACGGATAATGATGAAGTAAAAACAACAAAACGAAGAGAACAAACCATTAAAGCATTACATAATACCTTTCAAGGTTTATCGATCTCTCGAAAAGCAGCCGCTCGTCTTCTTGCGGTTAATTCTGATTTAAGCAAAAGTGATCAAGGGATCGAACTGTCACCTGAAGCAAAAGAGCAAGCCGCAAGTCTAAGTAAATATGCAAAAATGATGTCCCTAGGGGATGAAGATTTTCCAAATGAAACCAATACAACGGACGGGGTATCAACAGAAAAAACAGGCACTTTAGATTCTGAAAAGATTAATAATATTGCTGATGAAGATATTGATATACCTCCGCCAGCTGCTTTATCCGAACCAAAACTCGATAACACTCCATTTGAATTACCGACTCGTGAACAGGCTGCTGCTGAGTTTAAACCAATTGGTCAGACTCCCCTTTCACAAGCGCGTAAACCTGGTCTGCTCGGCGCCTTGCCGCCAAAAACACGTTTAGGCAGCGGAATAAACACGGCACTTGCCCTTCAATCACAAAAACAATCGGAACAACTTGGTCGAGAACGTAATTTACAAGAACTGCTGTCAGATACTGAAATCACCGATAGTAGTATTTTTCAACATCAAGCTTTGGCTCCGTTACTTGAATTGTATGATCATGTTTATACGGAAGGTCAAAATGCACTCGCTTCCTCAGGAATAACTTCAGAAGAAGATAATGATATTCAAGCCGGCGGCGGCTTAATATTAAGCGAAAGTGACCAAGCGGCTCGCGCCAGACAACTCCAACGCGCTCAACAACAAAGCCGCAGAAACTTCATTGGCGGCGATAGCTCAAGTTTCAGTCCTTCTTCAACCAAGACTTCAAGTATAGAAGGTGGTCTTACTACTGATAACATTAGAGGAAAAACGAATGAAGGAAGCCTTGGCGGTACGTTTACTGACGAAAACATTAATGAAGTAGAAGGTGAAAACGCTCCTGTTAATGAAGGAGATCGAGCTCGTAATTTAATGCGTCAAAAAATGGCAGAAACACGTCAAAAAATGATCAAGGAAGCCAGAAAAAAAATAGAAGCTCGTGTCAAAAATCAAATAAAAAATATATCAAAAAAAGTAGTTCAGAAAGGCATATCAAGCGGCACACGTATAGCGGTGGAAACCGCGGAAGCTGCATCTGGTCCTGAAACTGCAGCAATAAGCTGGCTCATGCTTATTGTTCAAATGAATCTTCAATTAATCTTAAAATATGTACTAAAGGGTTTTGGCAAAGCCGCCTCAATGGCTAAAGATGCTGCCATAAAACCAGAAGAAGATAAGGGCACTGGAGCGATAGAAGATACATTGAATAATGTCGTGGATGAATTTAATGATTTTGCAGATAACGTCCAAACGCTCATTGAGGATGTTGTAACAATTTGGTTGGATTGTTGGATTATTTTCAATATAGTATTTTTCTGGATCATTTATCCAATCATTGTTTTTCTTATTTTCGCTACCTTAATAGTCACTGCCGTATTTACGCTGATAAAAATGTTCTAGAAGAAGAATGCAAAACGTAGTACACTTGTTTGTAATATGTCAGAACGTACCAAAAAAATTCTTTTCAGTATTGGTTTTGTAATTACTACGATCATCATGGGATACATGGTGTATATCATCCTATTCCCATCAACCCAAGAAGAACCAGAAGTAGCTGAACCACTACTCCCTAGCGGAAGCTTACCGAGTTCCGGTGCAAATACAACCCCAACCGGAACAAGTGAAACCAATACAGGCGGTGGTCAACTTTCTACTTTACCGGCACTTCCAACTCTTCCGCCAACCGGACAAGAAATAAATCCAAATCCCCGCAATAAACTTATAAGCGGTGGTACAACGAGCGCAGTAGTTCCAAATGCGGATGGAAATGGAGCACGGTATTATAATGCGGACGATGGACGTTTTTATAAAATTAATTCAGACGGTTCCACAAAAGCAATTAGCGATAAACAATTTTTCAATGTAAAAAATGTAAGCTGGGGTAATACAACCGATAAAACAATTTTAGAATTTCCAGATGGTCGTAATGTTTTTTATGATTTTCAAACACAAAAACAGGTGCAATTACCCGATCACTGGGAAGATTTCGACTTTGCTCCGACTGATGACAAAATTGTCGGTAAAAGCATAGGTTCAGATCCGAATAATCGTTTTTTATTTATTTCAAATGCTGACGGATCAGAAGCAAAAGCAATTGAACCACTTGGCGAAAATAGTGATCTCGCATTTCCCACTTGGTCGCCAGGAAGCACAATCGTTGCGTATGCCGACATTGGAGACCCTCAACCGGAAGGAGGGTCCCAAGTTCATTTTGTCGGAGCAAACCGTGAAAATATCAAAGCATTAAATGTCCCTGGGCAAAGTTTTCTTCCAAATTGGTCACCGATGGGAAAACAGATTTTATATAGTGTATGGGGATCGCAAAGCGATGGAAAACCACAAATTTGGATCGTTTCAGGTGAACCAAAATCCCTCGGGGCAAGTCGTCGTAATCTAAAGCTAAATACCTGGGCGGATAAATGTGCTTGGTCTGGTGAAACGGATATTTACTGCGGTGTTCCACAAGAATTACCACAATATGCTGGATTGTCACGTGATGAGTTCCGCACACAACCAGATGATATTTATCATATCGATTTAAAAAGTGGCTCAGCTGTTAAAATTAATCCACCGGAACAAAATATCCCGATTGCAAATCCGGTTGTAAACAAGGATCAGAGTAAATTTTTTTACACAGATATAAATACCGGAAAATTATATAGTTTCGATTTAAAATAATGTTTCTATGCTTATTAGCCGTGAACGATTTACCGTATTAGCAATACTTGTCTTTTGCACACTTAGTATAAGCACATGGATTATATGGAAAGGAATCGATACGCATAAAAATAGTTTTCGTGCAGGCTTACCACCAAAAGATATCAATCAAGTTATCACACCGACAACGGTTGACGTTACTAAATTAAAACCACCGGCAATACGCCCACAAGATCATGTGCGATATGGAAGTGCGACTTCGAGTATTTCTGTTATTGAATACGGAGATTATGCTTGCGATGACTGTAAACAAGTCGCAAAAATAATTCAAAATACTCTACCCGCTTATAATGGGAAGGTTCGTTTTATTTATCATCATCTTCCAATTGTAGACATGCATCCTATCGCCTTAGATGCAGCAATCTTTGCTGAATGCGCTGATCGTCAAGGTTTATTTTGGGAAACCCATGACGCTCTTATGGATGCCGATATTATCAATGAAAGTACTTTTTCACAAATCGTGAAAGCGCTTAAACTGGATCCAAACAACATGCGTGCATGTCGTGCCGAACCTGAAATATCTGCTGCAATACAATCAAATATAGAAATAGCTCGCGGTGATGGTGTAAACGGAGTTCCATTGATATTCATCGGAACCAAAGGGAGTTACGGAATTCCTTCTGAAGAAGAGCTAAAAGCCGAAATAAATAGCTATATAATTCCATGAAACACCTAGTCCGTATCTTGGCAATTGCAAACTTGTCGCTCACAAGTTTTATTTACTTCACACAACCGATTAGTGCCACAACGGACAAAGAAGCTGATGAGTCTAAAAAACAATGCGAACAAAAACTTGGTAAATGTAATTCCTTCTCAAGTAGCTGTTCAAGTAATGAAGATAAAGTTGGCGTTTGTCTTGGAACGATGGTAGATAGCGCTTGTTGCAAAGCAAAACCTGAAGCGCCTCCAACTAATGGAACGAGTCTTTTAACCCCAGGCCAATGTGTCGCTTCTGGAGGCACTTGTAATGGTATTACGGCATCAAAATGCCAGGAAACATACGGAATGATCGGTATTTGTGAAGGCACATTTTCTAATAAAGCCTGCTGCCGACCCGGTATTGGAATGATTGATGAAAAATATAGTTTTGGAGATAAGGCATGTTGTCTATGCGGGGTTGGATTAGGTGATGCGGAATGTGTCGTTTCACCAAACGAATCATGCTTGAACATGGAAAAAACCGCAAATAATCCGGTTTTAAAAACCTATATCTGTCGAAAACTTTCAGCAAATGAATGTGCCAGCGTCCTCCCAGGAGGGGAAGGGCTTTGTAAAAATAAACCTGTTAATGCCGCAAATTTTACCGGAACCAAATATTCCGGACCCCCAATTGCTTCGGCACCTAAATTAAATATCCCAATACCTGGTCTTGTTTTAAAACCATCAATAACCGGTGAAAATGGGATATACAATATCCCATGGCTCGCTCAATATATCGCAGCTGCCTACAACTACCTGATCAGTGCATCAATAATTGCCGCAGCTGTGATGATCGCATACGGCGGTTTTCTCTACATCATGAGTTCAAGCGGCGCAGGATCAATTAATACAGCTAAAAGCATTATTTCAGATGCTATTATTGGTCTTCTATTAGTAATCATGCTATTTACCATACTGAAAACATTTGCCTCAGGGACTGTTACGAACACCAACATTTCAATCCGTAACATTAGCCCCATTGGACTCGCACTCGAAGAAGTAAATCAAGGAATTCGACCGGCACCGGGTGAAGATGCGTCCGGATATATAAGAGCGACTGGTCAAACAGTAGAAGACATAGCCGAAGAAGGATCGTCACCGGAAACTCCCGCTCGACCCGAACCTCCCGCCAAACCTGAACCAACACCATCCTCGCCAGGCTCGTCTTCTCCTTCATCTCCTGGAACATCTCCTCCTGCAGCTCCCGGTACAGCACCCTCATCATCTGAAAAAACAAGTTCAAAAGTTTGTAATCCTATTGATAAAATAGAACGTTTCGCTCAAGCTCAAGCACCTTGGGGACAAAAACCATTCGGCAAAAAACCAGCTTGCACGCCGGATGAACGTAACACATTTAAAGATTCTGCTAGCGCACCTTGTTGCATGTTATATGGCGATTCTGCCTGTGGACCAACGGCATTAGCAATGGTGTTAAAATCATACGGTATAAATGTGACACCTGAAACATTAGGTCAACTTGGTATTGAAAACAACTTGCGAAATTGTAATTCCGGTGGCATGTCACCCGGAGCATTAATCAATCTTGGAAGATATCCTGATTTTCAAATTGATTATTCAATTGATGACACTACTCAACCAAGAAAAAAACAAAAAGAAGGAAAAAATATTCAACTATTGAATCAAGCCTTAAAAGAAGGAAAACCAGTTATCGTACTTTGCCAAGGATGCACGGTTAAAAGAAAAGAAAATGGCAAATTTGTTACAGAAAAAAAATTTGGTGGTCATTTCATGCTCCTCACTGGAATCTACGATGACGGCAACTATGCACTAAATGATCCGAGCATGGGCAGATATAATTTTATATCAAAAAAAGAATTAACAAATAATACGGTTCTTATTTATATTCGAAGAAAAGATAATACGCCTATTCCGATATGCAAAACAACATAGCGAAGCGTTGTATTATATTTTTTTGTCTTATATTTGTTATATGTAGTTACTTTAAGATACCTATAAAATCAGCACGTGCTGCATCTGCAACACCCGAACCTAATTTGCAAGATTACACGGGTATTACACCTAAGCTAAATATTCAAATTCCTGGTCTTGAATTTGCCACTAAAGTCGAAAACCCAAACGCAAAACTTGAAGTACCTTTCTTAGCTCAATACATTGCTGCGATTTACAAATTTATCGTTGGAATATCAGTGATAGCTGCAGCAATTATGATAGCGTATGGAGGTTTTCTCTATATTATTAAAGGTACAATGCAAAGTGTCAGTGATGGAAAAACCTATATTGTTGATGCATGTATTGGATTAATCCTCGTTTTTGGAGCATATACCTTACTAAATTTAATTACTCCAAGACTTATCACAACAAAAACAATTCCAATAAAATCAATTAAACCAGAAGAATTTAATTTCATGGAATTTGGACCTGGCTTCTCTACTCCACTAGCAGGTGCACTAGAATCTCAAATGGAAGGTATAAATGGGTGGGCTGGAACTTCTTTTCCTCCAAATCCACAAGATATAGCCGCTGCTGGTGGTATAAACATCTCAGATGTACAAGAAGTTGGAAATATTCCATCACAAAGAATAAGAGCTTACTGCACATCTCTTGCTGACCGAAAATTATTAGATACTTACGAAAAAAAAATTGCAGCACTTGCTAAAACAATTCTCGGTTTTCATAAAATATGTGTCAAGGAAGGTGGCTGCGCATATGTTCGTACAGGTTTTACTGATTTACAATCAGGAGTGGTCAGTTCAGGGATACAAGACTATCCATTTATTTATAGTTTTTGGAGTCAAAAACTTTCTGGATCGACTAAAGCATCGGCAAATCAAGAATGCCTTTCAAGATGGCAAGGTTTACAAACTAAATATGGTGCATACGGCGGAATTTATAATAAAAAAGCAGTAAAAGAAAAATTTCCGGAAGATAATATAGATCAAGCCTATGCCGACTTTGATCATCTTGGCTTATGCAACAATGATCTTAATACTATATATAATGATGTTTATGTAAAAAAATTAACAGAAAAAGGTTATATTGGAGGTGATTGTGGTAGTACAATTTCACAAATATATTCATGTGCAGGTGGAGACGTCGGTAGACCGGCTCCACCAAAGCTTGGTGGAACAGCTAGTGTTTTTAATTATATCAACAATTATAAGTATACTAGTAACGCTCAAGGAGGACTCGGTTATGGAAAATCCCCTGGTAAAGATTTTCCAGTATGGTATGCCAAAGATATGGAAGATCTTATAAAGCAATATACGGCAGCTGGAGGACCAAGATTTGGAGATATTTTTATTATTGGCGCAGGAGGGTCTCAACATAATTTTCTCTATACAGGTGGAATACCTGGAATACCTTTTGAGGTATTCGAAATGGGTGGCGGAGGCAACTTAGATGGCGTAGTTGGTCCTCAGGTTTCGATAAACCTGCCCGGTGGGGGCTCATTTACCCAAGGTGGAATGCGAACCCATCCACCAGGATCTATTTTCAAGTACGTAGAAAGCTATGGCAAACCTCCCTACAATCCAAAAAGAAGAGATCCAAATACGTCAGAAGAAGCATACAATAAATATTACGCATCAATAAAAGGAAAAGCCTGGCCAGTTACTGTTGCTCGACCATATGATTTTGTGTCTTGTAAATCAAAAAATGATTGTAAAGAAAACGAGTGGTGCACCTGTAGTTACAAAGATCGTGAACGAGAAAATGGTAAATATGTAGCCGCAGATTGTAATATTAAAAATATCTGTCATGAAAGCATAGGAATTGAAAAAATGAAACAAAAAAGTATGATCTGTTTTGATGATGAAATGTGTCCAAAAGGCTGGTCTTGTCCTGTGAATCCTGATAAACCAAAAGCTCAAAAACGCTGTGTTGAAGACAAAAAAAGTGAATAATCAATACAAAGCGTAAAAGTAGTGCTACAATATACCCATCAAACTACAAGTCGATAGAATAAACAGAATTGTACCCGTACGAAAAGTTGCCCTGTTCCTATGAAAATATATAGGAGTTATTTTTTCTTATCAAAGTTTATCACAATTTTTTTCATTTTTTTTGGAATAGTTTTTGCGATACCGACTTTTGCACAAACAACTGATCAACAAAACTCAACTCCATCTGAAGAAGCACCCCCCCAAAAAAACCCGATTATTCCAGAAATGAATATTCCAATTCCAGACTTACAATTTGGACAAACCACTGTAAACCGTCAAAATAATCGACTTCAAATACCATATTTGGCTCAATATATTTCAGCTGTTTACAAATTTCTCTTAGGTGTTTCAATCATTGCTGCTGCGATCATGATTACGTACGGTGGTTTTTTGTACATCATAAAATCAACTGGTGCCAGCGTTACTGAAGGTAAAACCTATATCGTAGATGCTTGTATTGGTTTATTCCTCATATTCGGCGCATATACTATCCTTAATACGGTATCTCCAGCGACGACAAAATTAAAATCTTTAGAAGTTCTCACCATTGATAAAGATCCACTGTCCGATTATTTAGAAGAAAATGGAACGACGAGTCTTGATAGACCTATTCCTACAGAAAAAGAATTAGGAACACCAAGAACCGAAACACCTATTGTAGAAAGAAGAAATCCGAATTATACAGGGTCATCTTCTCCATCGACACAAAGCCAAAGCTCTATCGCTCCACCAAGTAATTCACAAAATATCGATGTTTCAGGCATCACATATGACAAAACACTGGGTGGGCCTGGAAATATCGGTAAATACTGTAATGGTCCAAGTTCTCGCAAGATAACCGAATATGATAAAAGACAAGATTTACTCGCAAAAGCTGTTTTAGGCTTTGAAAAAATTTGCATTCAATATAAAAAATGTGTGTATTCGCAAGCTAGCGTATCTTCCATACCTAGCGGTACCATTGGTAAAGGTGCACCAGCAACAGGTTTTGCAGTGAAAGCACTAAAATCACGTGTTAGTCTATCCCCGGAAGATGTATGGCCAAATAACCCGAATTGTATCGAAGCTTATAAGGAAAAACCAAGTTCTGTTGATGGCATGGCTGAATGTCGAGAACCGGCTGCAAATTTATATAATGAGAGAATTAATGTAAAAATTGCAGAAGCGAAAGCTTACGCATCTGATTGTGTCGCTTTTGTTATGTCAATATATCAATGTGCAAACGCAAACTTTGCAACGTGGGCTAATGGATTTAAAAGCGCAGTTACAGCTATTTTAACAAACAGAACACCTAATCAAGATTTCGTCAATAAACCTCAAATGGTTTATTTTGGCAAAATCGGAGCACCGATTGAAGAGATTGAAAAAATTGTTAATACCAAAGGTGGTGTTAAATTTGGTGATGTTTTTTATGTAGCGGGTGGAGGCGGGCAAAATGGTATGCATTTTTATCTCTACACCGGTGGCAGAAGCGATGTACCATTTACTTTTATTGAAATGGGTGGATCTGGACCTGGGATGGTTATTCCCGGTCTTAACGGCCCTATTGGCGGTGCCAATACTAAAAACATTAGTTGGCAAGAAGATATTCAAACAAAAATAACACCTACAATGGTCTATGGATCGTATTGCCCACAATCTGGTTGCATAGCAAGAGGGAAAGGGAGTCAATGTTATCCAACTTGCGGTGAAAAAAACAAAGTCTTAAAAAAAGCCTCTTATGGATCTAATGGCGTGCTTATGATTTTTCGACCATATGCCGAATAGAGAGCAGAAAAATAAGATTAATCATCTGATAAAAAAATGTGAAATACTTATTGTAAGTTTAAGTATAAGTTTTTGTTTACTCCCCACTGAAATACACGCAGCGTTAATAGACCCAAAAATCCAAGAAAAACAAAAAATAAATACCACTATCCAAACCGCCACCGGTACCTTAAAAATTGAAGAAAAAGTATCTCCGTTCGAACCCATATTTCCAGAATTAAACATCCGTATTCCTGGCTTAAAATTTGGTGACACGACTTTAAATCCTGCTCAAGAAATAACCGTTCCCTACCTCGGTCAATATATAGCAGCGATTTACAAATATCTCATCGGTGCATCAATCATCGTTGCAGCAGTCATGATCGCCTATGGAGGATTTTTATACATCGTAAGCTCCAGCGGCATATCAGTCAGTCAAGGAAAAGAATATATTAAAGATGCATTAATTGGTTTATTTCTTGTACTAGCTGCCAATACAATTTTATTCACATTAAGAGGTCAAAATGACCCCTTAAACGCTCTAAAAGTAAAAATAATCCGCAAACAAGCTTTCTCTTACTTGGCTGGAAATCAAGATGCACCAAATACACTGGGTGAAATGGGTATTCAGCCGCGTTCTAGAAATCCGGACAATGTCGCACCTGATAATGAACGCACCTGCGACCCTAATCTCATCGACACTGATTCAGACGATCCAAAAGCAGCTGCAGCTAAAGCTAATTGCTCCGCCGCACGGTCCGGTTCTCGAAGCCAAGCGGGTTCTGGTTCTGGTTCACCGGGAAAATCAGCTTCAAAAGGAAAAGCAAAACCAAATCCGGATAAAGAGTACATTCCGCCTCCTTCAACTGCCAAATATCCAACAGATCTAACTATCCCAAAAGAATGTCCCGGACGCGATCCATTAGTGAATCCAAAAGAGTTTGCCATGCTTGGAAAAGTAAGACTCTACCCGAGTAGCAGACTTGCGTTATACGATAAAAAACGGAATCTAAAACTGGATGAAAAAGTAATCATGGCATATTTGAAAGAACAATCACTTACTGGAGTCCCGGCTGGAACCTTACTCGGTCAAATGTTGACTGAAACCTGGAATAAATGCGTTTTATTAAGTTTATTCGAACCTACAATTAGTTCTTGTGGTGGCGGAGATGCAACAAAATATTATAATTTTGGCGGCATCGGTTGCACAGCAAAAGATGTACCATCGGATATTTGTCCAAACGTTGCCTTTGGAACGTATTTCATCATTGGACAACAAAGCCAAAAAATGAGCATCTCTGCTGACGATCCAAATGGACCAAATCCAAGATTTAATCGCTTCATTCCAGGAAGAGAAACAGTTTGTATGGAAGCTGCTCGTTCTTCTTCACGAGCAAACTACAATAATTGTGGACCAAAGTGTTATCCTCAAAAATCACACGCTTCTGCTCGTTTTGATGGAAATGAGTATTGGTACGAATCTGTTCAATGCAGCCGAAAATTTGATAGTCCTCAAGAATTTTTAGCAAATCACCTAGGGTTCATAAAGTATTGCATGCCGTATAATGATAGCGTTTACAAATTTGCCTACTGTATAGGTGCGAGTACCTACGCCGGAGTTACTGGTGACAAAGGTCCATTAATTGCTGCTATTATTGAGAGGAACTGTTTATGTGGTTCTAAAGACTCATCTGGTTGTAAGCGTGATATTGAATTGGAACAAAAACTAAAAAATGGCGTCATTAAGAAACGTAATTTATTTGTTGAAGGTGCTACCTGTATTAAACGTGATCAAGAAACGAATAAATGTCTTCAGCGCGGAGCAAAACCAAATAGTGAAATAGATTACGCAAATATTATCACTTCCCTCAAAGAAATCGGTATTGATCCAAAAGAAGCTCCGGGAGACGTTTCAGGTGTCCTCTATGCTGAAACAAAAGAATAAGCTCTAAGCCCATGCGAACCTCCATCTTTTCCTGCAGTAAATGCGGTAACCAATTCCCAAAATGGGCAGGACGTTGCGAAAGCTGCGGTGCTTGGGGTACGGTCTTAGAAGAAGAAAATCAAACGACTGCACATGAAACCGAAAAAAATACCTCAAAACCTGGTAAAATAAAATTATTTTCTGACAAGTTTCATGCAACCGCAAATACGATTCCAACCAATGTACATGCGCTCGATTTCATTCTTGGAGGAGGATTAGTGAGTGGTTCTGTGAGTTTAATAGCCGGTGAACCTGGTATTGGAAAATCCACCCTCCTTGCTCAATGTGCACTCGCTGTAACAAAAAACGGCAAACGTGTCATGTATGTCACTGGCGAAGAATCTCCAACCCAAGTCAAACGACGCTTAGAACGACTCTCACCCAAATTACCAGAAACACTATTCGCTTTAGATGAAACAAACGCCGACATTATTGCTGCCACAATCCTCAATCAAAAACCAGATCTAACAATCATTGATTCAATCCAAACCATCCGTACGGAACAAGCAAATGGTGAAGCCGGGAGTGTTTCGCAAATAAAATCTTCTGCCGCTATAATAACAGCTGCCGCTAAATCATCTTCATGTCCGGTTATTCTGGTCGGTCAAGTTACCAAAGAAGGAGATGTAGCGGGTCCACGCATCTTAGAACATTTAGTGGACACCGTCCTATTCCTCGAAGGCGACAATGCGCATCGCTATCGTTTGCTTCGTTGTCTCAAACACCGTTTTGGTCCAACGGATGAAATTGCAGTCATGACCATGACTGAACATGGTCTGGAAACCGTCACTGACCCATCTGAAGAATTGCTGCGTGATCGACTTATCAATACCAGCGGAACAGCTATAACGTGTCTTCTTGAAGGTCATCGCTGTGTATTGATTGAACTCCAAGCATTGGTTACATCAGCCGGATACGGGACACCAATTCGTCGAGCAACCGGCATCGATCAAGCTCGTCTTGGCATTTTATTAGCCGTCCTCGCAAAACGTGCAAACATACATGCGTTAGACAAAGATGTCTATGTTAATGCCACCGGCGGTATTGATGCGCGTGATCCAAGCAATGATCTTGGACTGGCGCTTGCCATCATGAGTGCCGTCAAAGAAAAAGCCCTCGATCCTCGCACCGGCTGTATGGGAGAAATCGGTCTTGCCGGAGAACTTCGCCCAATTTCACTCCCCGAAGTTCGTCTAAAAGAATTTTCTCGTCTAGGTTTTACCACAGTCATCGGTCCCCAGATTAAAAAAATCCAAATTCCAAAAGGACTCACCTATCATGGAGTCGGAACCTTACGCGAAGCCATACAATACAGTTAAAAAGATTCAGCTTAAGAGTCTTTTTTCTTGTCTAATTTATCCAAACCAAGTCCTTTCACGCCAAAATACACAACCAAAGCAATCACCAAAAAATCAATTACATTGCCGGCAAAATTTCCCCAAGTAATATTTGCCGAACCGATTTGAATTGAAGCGGTACGCAAATTTCCAGCCGCACCAAGAATCAAACCCAAAACTGGATTTATCAAATCATTCACCACTGATGAAACAACCTTTGAAACGGCTCCACCTAAGATAAAACCAACGGCTAATCCCACCACACCCTGCTCTCGTACAAAGTCTGTAAAACGTTTAAGTGATTTCATATGCATGAAGTGTACTTGAAACAACTATAAAGATTCAAACGTCAACAAAACAATACAAAATTTCTACTCTCGGTGTTGGTTTTCTCTCATAATTTGAATAAGCCGATATAAGGCGGGATAAGATTGATACGTCGCATCTTGTGCCGCTAACTTCTCTGCCTGTTCTTTTGCAGTCGAAATCAAATTCACATCAGTAATACGAGCAGTCTTAAACAAAACTTCACCACTCTGCTGCGTTCCAAGAACATTCCCCTCTCCGCGCATATTCAAATCCGCTTCAGCTACGACAAAACCATCTTGCGTTTTTTCTAAAACACGTAATCGACCAATTGCTGGGCCATCATCTGCCAATCCTAAAAAGCAATATGATTTATATGATGAACGCCCTACGCGACCGCGTAATTGATGCAATTGTGCTAAACCAAAACGTTCCGAGCTTTCAATAAGAATAACAGTTGCCTGTGGTACATCCACGCCAACTTCGATAACGGTTGTTGCCACTAGAATATCTAAACCGCCATCGGCAAACGCTTGCATGGTTGCATCTTTTTCTCTTGTAGGAATGCGCCCATGTACCATACCTATTCTTAAACCTTTCAATGGACCATTCTGAAGACGTCGAACTTCCGCTTCTACATTTCTTGCTTCTATAACATCTGACTCTTCAATAAAAGGACAAACGATAAAAGCACGTCGTCCAGCAATTACTTCGGATCTGATGCGTTCATACGCCTTTTCATGACCCCGATCGCCAACAACAATCATTGTTTCAATCGCTTGGCGACCTTTTGGTTTAGTGGAAATAATCGACATCTCTAAATCACCCAAAAACGTTAATGCTAAAGATCTGGGTATTGGGGTTGCGCTCATCGAAAGTAAGTGTGGCACCAAACCGTCATGTCTTTTTGCCACAGCTAACGCTTCTCGCTGAACAACACCAAAACGATGTTGTTCATCTACCACTGCTAAAGCGACATCAGGAGGGGCAGCATTTTTTTCAATCAAAGCATGTGTTCCGATGCATACAATCCGTCCCTGAAGAGTTCTTTGATTTATCTGATCAACGGTTAATTTTCTTTCTTCACCGCCCTCAACTAATATTCGAGCCGAACCTGTTCGGAGCAGTATCGGAATTTGAAACGGTAATAAAAATCGACGCAATGTCTCAAAATGTTGTTTAGCGAGCAAATCAGTTGGTGCCATAAAAACCGCTGATTGTTGCGAACGATATACGAGAGCGCTGAGCATTGCTGCAACGACTGTTTTTCCTGATCCAACATCTCCTTGTAACAAACGCCTCATTGGACGCTTGGTAGACATATTTTGAATGATTCCCCAAACCGCTTTTTTTTGATCATCTGTTAATTCAAATGGTAACTGCGCTACAAATTGTTTGGCAAAATTTGTATCAAATAAAACCTGTGGCGCACCGGCAACATCGGCTTCAAAACGAGCTATTCGCAACGCACACTGATACAAAAATAGTTCTCCAAATGCAAAACGTGTACGACCAGCCTCCGCATCTTGCATTGAGTGCGGTCGATGCACCTGCCTGTAGGCTTGATCTAAAGGCGATACACGAACATGTATACGAACCGTTTCAGGCAACCAATCTTCAAGAAAGGTCACTTGCTCTACAGCCGCTTTACATAAAGCCCGAACCATTTTTTGCGACACTGCTCCATGTAATGGATAAACTGGAGCAACAATTCCGGCGGCGAGCGTTTCTGGACTATTCAGTTCCCATAATGGTGACGTAAATCCTCTCCCAAGCCGTGGTCGGCGTGTTACAACGCCTGATAAAAAAATATCCGTTCCCGGTAACAAGGTTTTTAACAACCACGGTTGGTTAAACCAAGTAACATCAATAGTTCCGGATGCATCTGCAACTTTCGCTTTAAGTAAAATAAAAGATCGTCGAAAGGTCTTCACCTGAAAAATCTCAACCACACGACAAGCTACGGTCACAGGAATACCATCTTGAATCTCTGCAATCGGAACCGTTCGTGAATAGTCATCATATCTACGTGGAAAAACATCCAATAACTGCCCCACAGTCTCACAACCTAATAATGCGGCTGCTTTACGTTGCTGAGCCGTAAGTCCACGTATGAATGCAATCGGATCATTCCATGAAATCATCTTACTATCCTACGAAAAAACCCCCAACAAGGAAAGCGGGGGGTTGAGTAAAACCTAACTGCACGCCAAGATCTTCGAGAACCTCGTCACGTACAGCTTCGACATGTTCTAGAAGAAGACCTGAAGCGCTCGAGATAATAATCGACAAACGTCGCTGTAGCAAATCAAGATTTCCTTCCCATTCGATTTCATGTTCTTTAAACAAACTATCAGGCACATCAGACACGTCCTCGGGAAATGAAGCCTCCTGCCATATTGCAACCAACAACACATCTCTCATGGTCAAACGGCATTTTCTCGCGATACTGCGTGGAAAAATTTCATACTGAAGAATAAAATCGGCATCATCTCGATGCTTGAGCAAGCTCCACCAAAGCAAAACCGGCCTGAAATCCAACATCGGATCTGCATACTTACTCATACGTCGTGGAAGCTCTTCTTGAAATTCAGGAATATCTTCCAAAAAAACAACTCGATTAGATCCACAATTCTCAGCAAATCGATCGTTATCGCGCTCCCTGTGCCAAGAAGACATTTCCGCTTCGAGCACACGAATATCTCGATGCGTTTGGTTCGCAACCGCACGCGTTTCTTTTGTAAGAATCGCAGTACGTTCATGACGATCAATAACCGCCAATGGTCGCTCGTCCAAATTGCAGTTCTGCGCGATGTGCATATCGTACCGATCTGCGGCATTCACGTTCGTAATCACTTTCAGCATGGCTGCCAAAGTAAACTCCCATGGCAAAGAAAAAACCAAACTATTATCGGTTTCACGAAAGTAAATGATGGCGTCAACAATACGTCCCACTGGAATCAATCGCCGAACATGCCCGAGCGAAAGCGGTTCATCACTCACTTCACCAATAATCGCATCAAATTCTTCAGCAAATTGCTTCATCTTTACATAATCGGCGCATTTAAGAACCTGTTTTTCAAGGTCATGTTTTTTCATGACTCGACATTCTTTACCGTCGCGAGATTGCAACATGATAAATGCCTCCAATTGCTTGCATTTGAAAACCGTATTCTTTCTTTTTTAGTCTACTAAAAAAGCAGAATGAAAGAAAATTAGTATAAGGTAAAAATATCGTCAAGGTATAATCATATTTTTACCTACTATTTTGAATGGACTTTACCCTCAAAAAAGACTATTATTTACTCATGAAAAAACGGGTTGTTCATCATCTGAAAGACCACTTCATTCCTTACGCAGGCAATGGTCATCATCCGCATGTATTACGGCACCATGTTTTAGCCGGCTTTAGCTCCATTTTTATCCTTCTTAAAGTCATCGCAGTTGTAATTGCCACCACCTTTCCAAGCGCTAGTATTTTTTCAAGCTCAATTACCCCCAATAATATCATTGCCTTAACCAATGCAACCCGTGAAGCGCTTCATCTTCCCATATTGACCGCTAACACATTACTCGCTCAAGCTGCGCACGCTAAAGCATTAGACATGTTACAAAAACAATATTTTGCCCACCGTTCACCAAATGGACAAACCGCGCTTGACCTGATCAATTCCCAAGGATATCAAGCCCAATATGCGGGTGAAAATCTTGCGGTTCATTTTTTAACCGCCGAAGAAGTCAATAATGGCTGGATGCTAAGTCCTACTCATAGAGCAAATATCGTAAACCCTCGCTATAACGAAATTGGCGTTGGAATTGCAAATGGCGACTTTGAAGGCGAACCCACACAATTTGTCGTTCAGTTTTTTGGAAAAAAAATCGAACAAATACAAATTCCGCAACCTTCAAAACCGCCCAATGTAACTCCTGATAAAAAACAAAATCAAGAATCTAACAATGATTCACCTAAAACACTTTCAGCGGCAAAAGAAAGTGAAATGTCAACAAAAACACAACTTAAACGCACACCAACAGGGTACGCCGTACGAATCCAAGCGCCGAAAGCTGCAAAAGTAAATGTTTCAATCGGGCAACAACAAACGAGCTTAAAACCGGTAACACCAACAAGTACTGAATTTATTGGCAATATCGAAATAGATCAAAATACACTTCCGCCGAGCGGCGAAACAGTTCAAGCGATAATCCGCAACGCAACCGGCACCACGGAACAATTCACATTAGCCATCGTCTCGCCAAATGCGGAAGCAAGCGATGTATATGTTTTTCAAAAACCAAATTCTGAATCAAAAATTCTTGGTATTTCCGTTGGTGATGTGCAAGATGGTATCCATCGCAGCTACCTCTATTTTCTACTATTTATTGGAGCAACACTCCTTATTGGTTTAAGTGTACGCACATCTCGCATTCGTCATATTAGTGTCGTTAGCCACACTCTAGGTGTGATGATTTTTGCTGCCATATTGTTTGCACTATAAGCCTTGACAAAGCGCTAGTTATCACCTAGCGAAGTATGTATACTTCCCCCGTAAAAAATTATAGATAAAATAGAATGTCACACATTTTTATGTTTAAAAAATATACACGAAATATCGGTATCGGTTTCATGGCAACCGGACTCGTATTGAGTCCTTTGTTTCCTTTCGGAGTCAACACAGTTCAAGCTGCACCTCCCCCGCTAATAAAAGCAATTACTCCTAATTTTGTTTGTTGGGAAGCTATTGGCAACCAATACTCCGCAAAATTCTCCTGGTCAAATACAAACAATTTTCCAGTGTTGATTTTAATCAGTAATTTGTTTAACCGCATAACCGGTGGCGGCTTAAATGGTATTTCACACGGTCAACCATCAATATTCGCCGCAAATACAAGTGGAAATTTTACGGTAAACTTTGATGGGAGCGATCTCATTTGGCGCTTAAACACACCGGGTATTTTAAACGGCGGACCAATTTCTGTTACGGCGAACATTTCCGATCCAACAAAAAACTGCAATCCGAGCAGCATAACGGTAAATAAAGTGGTAACAAATTCAATCGGCGGCACAAAGCAAGCAAATGATTTTACACTACAAGTAAACAATCAAACGGTTATTAATGGTGAAAAAAATTACTTTCAACCAGGAACCTACACAGTCAGTGAACTACCAGATGCCGCTTATACCGGTACCTTTAGCGGTGACTGTGATGAACAAGGAAATATTTCGTTAAGTGCTGGTCAAGATGCGGTTTGCACGCTCACCAATACTGATAAACCAGGAATGATTACCTTCCACTTGGACATAACAAATGACAACGGCGGAACTGCAACAGTGGAAAATTTTAGCATGCTCTTGGACACAACGCCGATGCCGAATGACGTACCAGTTGTGATTTATGCACAATCTTGGCCAATTTATATCACCGGTCCATCAGGTTATGCACTCGATATCACTGACTGTCCTCAACTCTTACCGGTCTTGAATGGTGAAACACGTACATGTCACATAACAGCAAATGACATTGCATCAAAAGTCATCATTAAAAAGGTTGTGACAAATGACAATAATGGCAAACGAAATGCTTCAAGCTTTAAAGCCCGTGTTTTAAACAATAATTCCAAAACGGCTTGGTTCAACTTAACGGCTGATGAAGCTGGCATTGAAAAAGCAATTGTTCCAGGAACTTTTGAAGTCAAAGAACAAAATTACTCTCGTTACGCAAAAACCTATTCTGAAGAATGTTCTGGTACTATCGATCTTGGTGAAACCAAAACCTGTACAATTACCAATGATGATATTCCAGGTGAATTAACCGTTATTAAACACGTTGCGGGAACAACGGAAGGCGACAAAACTGCTTCCGATTTTACTCTCAAAGTGACGCCACGCTTTGGTGATGAAGTAACCGTCACCGGTAATGAAGCTGGCGAAGTAGTCCAATTAAATCGAGGTCGCTACAGCGTCAACGAAAACAACCCGGATCCAGCTTTTGAAACCACCTATTCAAACGGTTGTTTTGGACGAATGTCGCTCAATGGCAAGCGCACCTGCATCGTTACCAACAACAAAATCCCCGTCGAACCTCCTCAAACCGGTACATTAGTGGTTAAAAAAGTCGTTATCGGCGGTCCACTAAGTGCTGCAGATTTCGAATTAAGCATCGATACCACCAATGCAAACCACATCACGTCCTTTGCTGGAAGTGAACAAGGCACATCTACCATTGTTCCAGTGGGTTCTTATAATGTAACCGAAAATGAAGACGAAGAAGAATCTTCTTCCTACACCGTCAGTTACGGCGAAAATTGTAAAAATGTCACCATTGAATCTGGCGATCAAAAAGAATGTATCGTCACCAACACATATCAATACGCAAACATAACCGTCACAAAGGTCGTCAATAATGAAAACGGTGGACAAAAAGAAATTTCTGACTTCCCTCTTTCAATCAATAATGGCGAAGAAGATCCAATCCCAGTCACATCTGGCCAAGCTATTGATGTTGCTCCAGGATTTTACATGGTCTCAGAAGCAAATCCAGAAGAATGGAACTACACAGCAAGTTTTAGCGATGATTGTGCCGGCACAGAACAACAATACGAAGAACAAGATGGACAAAGTCTTCCACCGGGAAACATGTTTCTTGAAGCCGGTAAGAGCTACACATGTACACTTACCAATACCTATGTTGAGCCTCCATTTGTTGAGACAACTGGCACGTTAATCGTTGTCAAACAAGTCGTGAATGACAACGGCCGCAAAAAGGATGCCGACGACTTTACCATGCGTGTCAATGGTGAAAATCCTACTTTGGCTGAAACGCAAGAAGAATCAGAAGCTCGACAACCACACTATCGCGCCGCAGCGATCTTCACAGAAGCTCCAAGCGAACTCACTTTTCCGGGTAATAGCGAAGGAACTCGTGTAGTCATTGGTGCTGGTGATTATTCTGTCGACGAATTCACTGATGAAGACTACACTAAAACCCTTGGCGAAAACTGCTCCGGTACAATCGCCGCAGGTCAAACCATCACTTGTGTCATCACGAATGACGACACGCTCACCTCGGGTCCTGCAACCTTGATCGTGAAAAAAGAACTCATCAATGACAATGGTAAAAAGAAGACGCCAGCTGAATTCCACATTCGCGTTACTGGCACAGAAGCCTCTCCTGCCGAATTCGGGGCTTCATCAGAAGGCACGGTTGTAAGTCTCATGTCTGGTAGCTACAGCGTTACTGAAGATCCAGACGCAGATTACACCTCATCTCTTGGCGAAAACTGCTCCGGTACGATTCTTCCAGGTCAAACGGTCACATGTATTATCACAAATGACGATATTCCAATGACAGTTAATCCCGGTGGAAATGGCGGTGGTAATGGTGGAGGTGGAAGTGGCGGTGCCGGAGGTCTACCGGCATCATCAGGCAGTGGAGCAACTGGCTTCAGTGAACCCTCTATTCCAAGTGTAAACTCAATCGGTCGCGTGCTCGGTATCGAATTCGTCAACACTGCAGCAGGAGCTTGTAACTTAGAAGAACCGGAAGCAGGTTTAATCGTGATCAATGCACAAGATATTGTCACCGCACTTGGTACCGCTCGTGATACAAACCTCGAACAACTATTCCTCACACGTCTCGTCAGTCGTATCGCTCCTCCGGAGGCAACTGATGGTGAAAAATCTGCCATCAACAACTTCACCACCTATGGCACACGCTCAAATGTGCGCCTCGGTGCCGGTGAACGTGCCGGTGTGGTCGATTCTTTCCGCGCAATCTACGGACACGTTCCAAAATCAGATTGTGAATGGCAAGAAGCGATTCGTATCGCCAATTCAAAAGCCCCAAGTAAATTAAATCCTGAACGCGAACAAGCTGCTGGTATTCTTTTCAAAAAGATCTATCGCCGTGATGCAGATCGTGCTCAAGAAAAAGATAATAAAACCATTCTCATTATGAGCTATGGTATCCGTAGCCAAATTCGCGATCTCAACATCGAACGTGCAGCGATTCGTTCATTCCGTCGCATCTTTGGAAAAGTTCCAAGCAATGCAACTGAATGGGACACGATGCGCGGTATGGCATACGGAGGTCTCAAGCTTCCATAAATCATCCAAACACATTAAAACCCCGAATGACTCGGGGTTTTGTGTATTTCAAATATCAAATCTAATGGTATGCTTACACTATGAAAGCTCGCATCCCCACTCAGGCTACAAAGTTAGAACATATTCCGGGTATTGGACCAAGTCTCGCTCAAGATCTTCGTAGTATCGACATTCTACAACCTACAGATCTCCTTAAAAAAGATGCTGAAGAACTCTACAATCAATTAGAGAAAAATGTCGGCGTCCATGTCGATCGCTGTGTACTCTACACTTTTCGTTGCGCAATCTATTTTATGTCTACCCCAAAACCAGAACCAAAAAAATGTCTTTGGTGGAATTGGAAAGAGTAATCAAGCTCGATTCAAATGATCGCATCTGATGTTAATGGCAAGATAAAATTAAACAAAATCTTTCGACGTAAAATATATAGATTTTAACTCTGACGCTTACCGTGCATGAGTAAGTCCAAAGCGTTCTCAAATGAACCAGCAGCTGTGATTTCTGCACCATTCACAAAGAAGATTTCATCTGCATTTTGAATCGTATTTAAACGATGAGCGATAATAACCTTAGTTGAAGTTGAAGGAAGCTTGTCAACAATTTCTTGCAATAATTTTTCCGTCACTGTATCGATATTCGCTGTTGCTTCATCCAAAATCAAAATATCTGGACGACGCAGTACCGCACGCATAAAAGCGATCAATTGTTTTTGTCCCAAACTCAAATTCGTTGCTGCCGCCGTTAAAGTGAGTACCCCACCTCGTTCAAAACGCGACAAAAGACCGTCAAACCCATGATCATGCAAAACAGCACGCAAAATACCTTCATCTTTACCGGCATATTCTGTATTTCCAAAAAACAAATTTTCTAAAATTGTTCCATGAAATAAAAACGGTTCTTGCAAAATAAAACCAATACGCTGCGTTCTTTCTTCTAACGAATAAGATCGAATATCTTTTCCCTGTAAAAGAATATGACCTTCAACAGGATCAAATAAACGGGCCATAAGTGAAGCCGTAGTTGTTTTACCTCCTCCGGTAGGTCCAACAAGGGCATACGTTTTTCCAGCTTGAAGTGAAAAATGAGCATCATGTAAAACCTCTTTTCCATTCGAATATCGAAAATGAACATGACGAAATTCTAAAACAGCAGGATCTGATACGACGGTACGATTATCTGAAATAATTGGCAGTTCCTCTGAATTTTCTAAAATCATTGAGACCCGTTCCCAACCGGCTAATGCTTGCTGAAATGAACTCCACAACGTCGCTAACTGTCGAAGCGGCATATAAAAACGCTCAACATACAACAAAAAACTCAATAATAATCCGATCGTAAATTGATCATGAGAAATCAAGTATATGCCATAGGTAATCACGATTAATGCCGCCATGGCGGATAATGCGTCATAGAGTGGTGAGAATACACCGTTCGCCAAACCTGTTTGTACAGATGCAGTAAAATTAGCCTTATTCATTTCCACAAAACGAGACACGAAGTAATCACGACGATGAAAAGCAGCAATCACTTTAAAGTTATCCAAACTCTCTTGAACCTCACCGCTCAAAGCACCCGTAGTCTGTAAGCTCGCCAAGTTACGCGTTTTAACCCAAGACGAAAGTCCCCGAGTGACGAGTAAAATGATCAAAGCCGGAACCAATGTTGCCAAGCCTAATTTAGGCTGAATCGCCAAAATAAAGATACCGGAACCAATAATCATGAATACTCCTCCAATAAACCGAACCAAGGTTTCCGAAAAAAACGAATTCAATTTATCAGTATCATTATTAATGCGTGAAATCAAATCACCTGCTTTTTGACGATTGAAAAAAGCGATCGGCAAAACCTGTAACTTGATAAAAATCGCATTACGCAAGCGAAACAAGACACGCAGACCAACGCCACCCACTAAATTCATCTGCGCGTATTGAAATCCAAACGTAATCGCATAAGCTACAACTAAAATTCCGGCCGACAAAAACACACCCTTATAATCCCCGACGCTTACAAAACGATCAATGGCTCGACCAAAAATATATGGAGCGAGCAAACTCAAACTTGTCGTCACGATGACGGTCATGAATGCCAAAAACAAACGGCTATAATCTTCACGCAATAAAACAAACAGTTTTTTGAGCGCAGAAAAATTTATTTTTTTAGTTGGTTGTTTTGTCATATTCTGTCGTTGTTTTCTGTGATTCAGCGATCTGCACATATTCAGGAGACTTTTCCATTAATTCTGCATGAGTTCCGGCTGCCAAAATTTCTCCTTCCATTAATAAGATAATTTGATCATAATCTTCAATTGAGGCAACTTTTTGCGTAACCGAAACTAAAGTCAAATGCGGATAATTCTTACGCACATTTTCCAAAATACGTTTTTCAGTTTGAATATCAACGCGAGCCGTAAAGTCATCTAAGAACAAGACTTTTGGATGCAAAGTTAACGCTCGAGCCAGCATCACGCGCTGCTTTTGACCCCCGGATAAACTATTCCCGCGTTCCGAAACCATTGTTTCCATACCTTCAGGTAACGCATGAATAAAGTCATCCAATTCAGCCGTTGCAACTGCACGATCAAATTCTTCAGACGACACATCCTGACTAAAAGCGATATTCTCACGCAAAGAAGCGCGGAATAAAATGCTATCCTGAAATACAAATCCAACTTGAGAATGAAGTGATTTTTTATCAAAATCCCCTATCTTTACACCATCATAGGCGATTTGACCGGAATTCGGCTTGGTTAAACCCGTAAAAATCTGCATAAGTTGCGTTTTTCCTGCCGCAGTCGGCCCAATGATCGCATTACGTGTCTTTGGTTGAATCTGAAAAGAAATATCCTTTAACACAGCAACATCTGCATAAGACAAGTTAACGTTCGAGACTGTTAACTGTCCTGTAATGTCTGCAATAACGGTTCCAACATCTTCAGTATCAGGCGCATCCAAAACTTCAAGTACACGACCATACGAAGCCGCGGAGCGAGCAATCGCATTACTCATGAAGCCAATAATGAAGATTGGAAAAATTAACATCGACAAATAACTATTGAACGATGCCAATTGACCCAAAGTCATCTGTCCTTGAATAACCAAGTGTCCGCCAAATGCCAGAACAATCACTGTTGCAATACTTGATAAGAAAGTTATGATAGGAACCACGCTGGCAAATAAACGAAGAATACTGTAACCGATTCCCTGCGCTTCAGCATTTACCTTTAAAAACTTGTCGTATTCCGGAGCCTGAGCATTCAATACACGAATCAAAGCGGCACCCAAAATACTTTCATTAATCACTTTATTCAATCGATCAACAACTCCCTGCGCTAACTTAAATAAACCACCAACCTTCGAAAAAATGGTAAAAAAAGTAACCGCAATCACCGGCAAAATGACCAAGGTTGCCAAACCTAATTTCCAATTTGTAATCAAAAGCAAAGTACTCGCACCAATGATCAAGACAATCGAAGACACGATTGACACCAAGGCTTGAGAAACAAAAACCTTAACCGCATCAATATCGGATGTAAGATTTGTTAATAATTTTGATGGACTTACCTGTTGTACAAATGAAAATGTTTGACGCGAAATCTTTTCTGATAAACGTGCGCGCATATCACGAGCCACACGTTCGGATACCATAACTTGGGCCACAACCTGACCATATGCCACGCAAAACGCAGCGAACACGATACCGCCAAACAGCAAAACAAAAGTAGATGCAACAAATTGTCCCTTTCCTAAAGCATCTATTCCGTGCGACATGACCTTTGGCAATGCTAAATTTAAAGCATTCGAGCTTACCGCTAAAAACAGTAGCAAAAATACCTGAAAACGATATGGTTTTAATAAAGCAAACAAATTAGGTTTTTTTGTAGTTTGAATCTTTGACGATTTTTCCATAATGACCCTGTATAACAAAAACTGAATATTTGCACAATAGTTACCCGTTCTTTTTCATATATTTCATTCGTTCTTTCATGGGAAATTTCTCAAGACTGTATCGCAACATCGTGCGCGGCATCACATCCGCATGTGCATCTAAAAACGTAATCAATCCCTTTTGATCTTTAGACCCAGCCGACCTCAACATCCAACCCGTTGCTTTATGAAGCAGATCTTCTTTATCTTGTAATAACATTTCCGCCAACATAAATACGTCTTTCGTATCTCCTTGTTTGCTGAATGCCCAAGTACTCACGATCGCCGTCCGACGCTCCCACATATTCTTTGATTTGACGAGCTGATATAAAATAGTGCGTGGCTTATCCAACAAATATCTTCCGACCACTTTGTATGCGGCCATATCCACCAAATCCCAATTATTAATATGAATATGATTACGCAAATACATCTCGTAAAATAGTTTCAGTTTTTCCGCTGTCATTTTCTTATTTGGAGTTGCTTTTCCCATAATACTCAAAGCGCCGGCTCGAGCTTCATGAATGGGATCCTGCAACAGTTTTTCTAATTCAAAAAGTGGCATATCCACATATTCTTTCGCTAAAGAAAAAATAGCCCCCATACGGACCCCGATAAACATATCGTCTTCGCTATACTGACCTTTGCCCGTTTTAAAAAAACGAAGCGTTTTTTCAAGCTCAATCGAGGAACTGAGTGACTGAAGACGGAAAAGAAAGGAGGATGCGGTAAGTTGAGTCATCTTACTGAAGATACTCGCATTCCATCGTCCATTCAATACCGTATTATCTCGAAATAGTACGAGATTCACTTTCTGTAACCAAAAATTCAGCGCTTACAATATCTGCAAACTGTATAATTTCCAAACTCACCACCAAAAATTGATTTATATAAAATTAATGCTTCTTCAACATGCCCTTGCATGTATCAACTTACGAAATTTTTAAAATCCGAATCCCTAAAACTCCATATTTTGCTTCATCTTCTTTGGAATAAAAACTGTATATCTGCTCCTCGAGTGCACTTTTCGATTCTCCACCAAAAGAAGCTGCCGAAAAATCACTGAACATAGCGGAAAAAGTTGGATATCTCAGCAATCCATCAACTCTGACTAACAGTGTTTCATTCAAATTGATTGTGTTTCTAAAGAGAATTTGATCGCCTAACTGTATTAGCTGACGCTTCTCATCAAAAAGGCGCGATTCAATAATTTTAGTGCCATTTTTTACCACTTCAAAGGGATCTGGTTGTAGCTTCATTTCATGTACCATCATATCAAATATTTTAACGCATTCTCCCCATTTCCCATGGATAAATTCAAATTAAGTAGTCATCCAAAACATCATTACAATACATTAATTATAATAAATGATATTCAAAATGACAAAACCCGTTGTTCAAGCGGGTTCTTTAGTCATCCGATACTAAATTGTCATGGCGGAGAGAGAGGGATTCGAACCCTCGCGAGGTTTGACCCTCCTACAGGATTAGCAATCCCGCCCCTTCAACCACTTGGGTATCTCTCCACGAAGGTAGCGGAATAGTATCGAATCGTCTCAAATAGAGCAAGACCGCAGCAATAAATCAATAAAACGGATTCATAACTCTTGACAAAGAAAATAGTTTATGCATAAACTAACCTTTTAGTATGCATCAAAACTGCTTTTCACATAAAGCCATAATCCGTCTCATTAAACTTGTTCATGCATTAGAAAATACCGCTGAGAAAAATATTTTTACTCCCCACAATCTAACCATGTCAACAGGAAAAATCTTAATGATTCTTAGTCGTATAAACAAAGCAACGCCTAGTGAACTAATTAAGGCAACCGATTGCTCCAAATCAAACCTCAGCCAACGTCTTATAACCTTAAAAAAAGCAGGACTTATTATTCACGAAAAACCACAACCTGATTCCGATCAGCGCCATAACTTCATAACACTGACTGAAAAAGGACGTAATCAAGCTCATGCTCTACTGAAAATATTTGAATGGAAAATCGCAGAGTTTGAAAACTCAATTCCACAAAAAGACTGGGAGCACATCATAAACATTCTAGAAATCATCAATAAAAAAATAGAATCTTCATCAAGAATAACCAAGTAACCTCATATTATGACTACTATCCTATCACGAAACGTTGTTCGCGCTATCGGACTCATCACTATCGGTATTATCGGACTTTGTGGCATCGGTTTTGCCGCAACGAAATTACAAAAAACCGAAGCAATAACAGAATCAAAACCTACTCAAATACCAGCCATTCCTGTCCACGTACGTACCGCCAATGATAGTCGTGAGTCTATCGAAAACGTAGTCTATCCGGGAACAATCGTATCTGAAAATGAAGCGATAGTAATAGCCAAAACGAACGGAACCGCTTCCAATCTCAAGTTTAATATTGGTGACAAAGTGACTCTTGGTCAGGATCTCGTAAAGATTGACGACATTACCTCAAACGGCACAAGTGGAGCTTCGGGTTTTAGTGCAAACCAAGTAAAACAAGCAGAAGCAGCCGTGCAACAAGCATTAGTCTCGTTGCAGTTATCTCGCAATAGCTATGCAACCGTATTACAAACTGCAAATCGCGATATAAACCAAGCTGAAATTGCGGCAAACCAAAGCACGACTGCCCAACAAAATCTCAAAATAACAACGGATGAAAACCTCAAATCAGCAGGACTCGCCTTAGAAACAGCAAAAATTGCAACAGAACAATCTCGAATAGCGTTAGAAAATCGTCAAAAAGTTTCAGTACAAAGCGTCAAAGACACTGATGCTAACACCAAAGTGAGTATTAACACAGCTGTTGATACGAGTGGCGCTGTTATCGCTTCAATTAATGTAGCCACAGGTGTCGAAACAGACAAAGGCGGCATGTTAGCCTATCGCGATCAATTAGGTGCACTTGATTCACAATCTTCTCAAATTGCTCATCAAAAATATATTGATGCGATTCAGGCTCTAAATACATATCGTAAAACAAATTTTCCGGATTTCTCAACTCAAATTGAAGCGGCCACTTCTCTGATAAACAAAACAAAGGAATTAACAGACGCAACCCGTCATATGCTTGATAAAACAATTCCTTCAAGCCAATTACCTCAAACCACATTAGCACAAATCCAAACACAAATAATTGGCTATCAAGCGCAAATGAATGGAGCTTTAACACAATTAAACCAAGCAAAACAAAGCATAACAAACACCGGTTTAAATAATGATTCGATCTTAGACGGCTTAAAAAAAGCATATGAAATTGCTCAGCAACAAGAACAGAGTGCAGCTCAAAGTGTTGCCAACTTAAAAGCGAGTAATCTCTCACAAATAGACGTGGCAGGCTATTCGGTTCAAAGTGCAAACAATCAATTAGTTTCAACCAAATCTCGTACCAGCGGACAAATAAGTTCAGCGAACTCTCAAGTAAATTTGGCTGAAATTCAATATAATAATGCCATTATTGCTTTACAAAATGTAACAGACGCGCATCGTGCAATTTCTCCGATCACAGGTGTTGTAATTAGTAAAAATGTTTCTAATGGCGACACAGTTAGCCAAGGACAAATTCTTGCAACCGTCGGAACGCCTGATCGATTAAAAGCGACATTTTTTATCGACCAAGAAAGCTTATCCATGATTGCAGTTGGTCAACAAGTCGAATTAATTTCATCCGATAGCTTTGTGGCGAGTGGAACCATAATCAGTATTTCACCTCAAGCGGATGCGGCAACACGTCGCTATCAAATTGAAATTCATCCAAATGTCAGTGATACCACACACTTCCCTCTCGGTTCGATTCTCGATATAAAAGTCCCACTTAAAAAAATAGCTTCCAATCAAAATATCCTTTTGCCATTAAACGCAATTGATGTAACTCAAAATGGAAATTTTATTAACATTGTCAAAGATGGAAAAGCTCACATTGTGAAGGTAGAAATTATACGCATAATGGGCGAAACAGCCGAAGTAAAAGGAGATGTTCAATCTAACGATATGATCATTATTGATGGCAATCGTCTTACATCTGAAGGTTCTATTGTGACCATCATTCAATAATATGGAAGAACATCAATCAAAACAAAACGGTTCTTCGGATCGTTTATATCTGGAACGTCTCAGCTTCAAACCTGAACTACGTAAAAGTATTCTCAACTTTTTTGTCACCAATTTTCGTGTCGTAGTTTTGCTCATCATCATGTTAACCATGATTGGGAGTTATTCTTTTGCGAAATTACCTCGTGAATCAAATCCTGAAGTCAAAATACCGATTGCTGTCATCATAACCTCGTATCCGGGAGCATCACCAACGGATATTGAAGAACTGGTTACGAAAAAAGTAGAAACCGGTATCTTCGGATTAAAAAATGTAAACAAGGTAACCTCAAAATCATCAAATTCTCTTTCCGCGGTGACCGTTGAATTTGATGCGAAAGCGGATCTAGACGATTCATTTCGTAAACTGCGTGATGCGGTGAACAATCTAAAAAAGAATTTGCCAACAGATGCGAAAGAACCGGTTGTACAAGAAGTTTCCATAGATGATACGCCTATTTGGACGGCCTCATTCACAGGTCCGATGGACGGATTCACACTTCGCAAAAATGCTGACGATATCAAAGATGAATTAGAAAAAATTCCCGGCGTACGTACCGTACGTATTTCAGGTGGCGACGAACGTGAATTCGATGTGTCATACGATCCAGGTAAATTAACCTATTATGGTTTGAGTCTTGATCAAGTGAATGCCATCATTCGTGCCACCAATACAGCCATTCCAAGCGGAACATTTGAAGGAAAACAATATAATTTTCCGGTTCGTACCGATGCTCGTTTTTACGATGCGAAAAGCTTAGCAGAAATTCCAGTATTTCATAGTGACAAAGGCGCCATTGTTACCCTCGGAGACATCGCAACCGTACGTGAAACAGCCATTGAAAAAACGGTATTATCCCGTTTCGGCGTAGCGGGTCAACCATCGCAAAACAGTATTACGATTGAAGTGATTAAAAAAACTGGAGGCAATATCATCGAAAGTGTTGAAGAAATCAATAAACGTTTACAAGAATCGATTTCAAAACTTCCAGCCGGTACAACTTATAATGTTATTTCGAATCAAGCAGATCGGATTGAAAAAGACTTTGATCAATTAACACATGACTTTTTACTCACCGTAGTATTAGTGTTTACGGTTCTCTTTTTGATTGTTGGATTGAAGGAAGCATTAGTGGCAGGATTAGCAATTCCGCTCGTATTCTTCGCCACCTTCGGCGTCATGCTTATGACGGGCACAAGTTTAAACTTTTTATCTCTCTTCTCACTTATCTTGTCACTCGGTCTTTTGGTAGACGATGCTATCGTAGTCGTAAGTGCAACCAAACAATACCTCAATTCAGGAAAATTTACTCCTGAAGAAGCGGTGCTGTTGGTTTTAAATGACTTTAAAGTCGTGCTCTTAACGACAACATTAACAACAGTATGGGCATTTGTTCCTCTCTTATCCGCTTCAGGCATCATCGGTGAATATATTAAATCCATTCCAATAACCGTTTCGGTGACATTAATCTCCTCCTTATTCATTGCACTCTTCATTAATCATCCATTGGCAGCTATCTTAGAACGAATCCGTTTAACCAAGGGATTATTTGCAATTCAATGTCTCATTCTTGTTGTAATCACTGGTTTCGGAGTTGCGAGTAAAACACTTATCGGAATGGTAATCGCAGCCTTAGCTGTAATAATACTTATCTCAATAGTAATCTGGTATGTCCGTGGTGGTAAGACCTCTTTAACCGCGGCGGCTGAATTAACCGAAAGAGAATGGATCGATGACGATCTCATCAAGAAAAAACTCCTGCAACAGAGCCATCATGATTCAAATGTAATCTCACGTATCATGCATGGCGTAATTAAATTCGACATGTTGTTACCGATTTACGGCCGCATCATGTCGTGGATTTTATCAACACGGAAAAATAAATTCATTACGCTTAGCATCGTCTCTCTCTTCTTTATAGGCGCCGTCTCACTGCCAATAACAGGCATCGTCAAAACGGAATTCTTCCCTGCCGCAGATTCAGAATTACTCTACGTGAATATCGAAGGACCAACTGGTCTCAGTTTAACTGAAACCGATAAAATTACTCGCACTGTTGAAGAACGTGTCATGAAAATGCCATATGTGGTGAGTTATTCAACATTGGTGGGCGTATCAAGCGCAAATGGAAATGGAGGAGGATCATCAGCGAGCCATCTCGCATCAATTACTGTGCATTTAGTACCAGAAAAAGAGCGTCCAAAAAAATCGTACGAGATTTCTTCCGACATGCGTCAGCAATTAGCTGATATTGCCACAGCAAAAATAACTGTTAATTCTCCTGCTGGCGGACCACCAGCAGGCGCCGACTTTGACGCGCAAATTACCGGTGAAGACTTGCAACAACTAGATAAAATTGCGAAAGATCTTAAACCCATATTAGATGCGATCCCTGGCGTGTATAATTCTTCAATTTCACTCAAAAGCTCCCCGGCTGCATACACCTTCACCCTTGATCCAAAACGTCTTGAACTCTATCAATTAAATGCCGCTTCTGTTGGTTCGGTTTTGCGCACAGCGATCTCAAGCTCAGAAATAACGACGGTTATTCGTGACGGAAAAGAAATTAAAGTTCAAGCTCGTTTTGAAAAAGATCGTATTCCAAATCTGGACGCCATTCAAAATTTACAAGTACTGAATGCACGTCATCAGCCTGTATTTTTAAAAGATGTCGCTAAAATTACTCTTGAACCAAGCGTTGATACCATTACCCGTATCAATCGCAAACGTACAATCCAATTAACTTCAGATGTTGATGCAAAACATCGTCCAGCTGATGTCGTTGCATCCTTCCAAAAAGAACTGAAAGAAAAATATACCTTACCAAATAACTACACGATCAGTTTTGGCGGTCAAAATGAACAAAATAATGAATCTGTCTTGTCTATTCTCCGTGCGATGATAATCGCCAGTTTACTGATCATTTCAACCATGATCGTTCAATTCAATTCATTCCGTCAATCTATCTTAGTACTTGCTACGATCCCACTAGCCTTAATCGGTGTGTTCTCAGGACTTGCAATAACTGGTATCTATCTCTCATTCCCTGGATTAATCGGAATCGTTGCCTTATTTGGAATTGTAGTAAAAAATGCCATCATTCTGGTTGATAAAATAAACTTGAATATAAAATTCGGCATTCCTTTCATCGAAGCCATTATCGATGCAGGTCGCTCACGTTTAGAAGCAATCTTTATCACTTCAATTTGTACGATTTTAGGCATTCTCCCGATCACATTATCAAATGACACGTGGCGAGCACTCGGTGGAGCTATGATTTTTGGTTTAATGATGTCTTCCTTCTTTACTCTCTTCGTAGTACCGACTCTGTACGCCATTCTAAACCAAAATAAAAGCAAACAAATGATCACTCATAAAATATTGGAACAAGAAAAAGGAATTAATTAACTAAAAACCCTCATAATATATTGAGGGTTTTTAGTTAATTAGAATTTATTTTCTCTTCAGTCCTTGGGCCGACTTGTCCTGCACCCGGCGAATGTTCATTCGTAATAATCCCCTTCTCCATTTGATATCTGATCAAATAAGCTTTAGTTTTCGATCCAAAATAACCGGTTTGAATCGAAGATGCGTCTTCAATATGAAAATATGAAGCCAAAAAAGCTTGTAATGCGGACACGTGATCACCTCGCATGCCACGGACTAAGCCACGTGGAATATGTATCGTTTTTTTCGGTGTATCCTTAGCGGAAATAGCTGTTTTAACAATTACTGGCGTTACAGCTGGTGCACTGACCCGTTCTTCAATCTTTCCGGAATCGGCGGCAGGAACGGCAAGAGTCGCAATAAATGCTGTCTTAGTTGATACTGCTTTCGAGATAAGCTTAATACCTTCTATAAAAGCCAAACGTGCTCTATCCGTACTTTTTGTATATGACTTCACTGCAGAGGCAATGCCGTATACTCCAAAACCACAGTATGGCTGCTTCATGGCATCCCAAGATACATCAACTGCATCACGATATGCCTTTATCACACCGGCTGCTTTTTCGTTCTTCAAATAGGGAGCGATATCTTTTTCAAAACGCGCTGTAACTGCAGCATGCGAATTAATCGTACGGGCGGTAACACACTTTGATGCGGGAACCTCTCCAGCTTGAACAGGTAATCGAATAAACGTAAAAAAACAAAGAACAAAACACACATAAACAATATATCGTATAAGCAACATAGGTAAATTATACGATATCACAACCCTCTTTAGATGGAAATACGCTTATAAACGATCGCCCGCATTCCGCAAAACAGCTTCCAAGAGTCGTAATTCTTTCACGGAAATACCTTCGGTAATATTCTCAGCCATCAGTTCAACTGATTCAAGTGATTCTGCATATAAACGCTTTCCGCCTTTCGCTAAAACAACAAAACTTACTCTGGCATCGGTTGGGTGTGTTTCACGTTCCACTAAACCAATCTTCTCCATCGGGAGAAGCATACGTGTAATACCGGATGCCGTCAGACCAACACGGTCTGCTAAATCAATACGGCGCATTTTTTCCTCAGGTGCATGAGCTAAATAATGCAGGATAACAAAATCGGAATAACCTAAACTTAAAAAACCTTTACGTGACATAATAACGTGTAAGCGTGAGAGCGCTAAAACAAAAGTCAAGCTAGGTTGAATGGAAGTAGAGTTCATATAGTAAATGATACTACTTGACATATCAACTACTTGTCAAGTATATTGAAATCAGAAATTATAATATGTCTATCCGAACCATTCAGCGTATTTTTGCTGCTAAAAAAACCTTTGAAGGCTCAGGCTTCCAGGTGCGTCGACCTTTCCCAACGGATGCTATTCCTGAAATAGATCCTTTTTTGCTTTTAGACGAAATGGGACCAACCGAACATGGACCCGGCGAGGCTCAAGGCGCACCAGATCATCCGCATCGTGGGTTTGAAACCGTCACATACATGCTCTCTGGCCGCATGCAGCACACCGACTCACACGGAAATAAAGGGATAATCGGACCCGGGGATGTTCAATGGATGACGGCGGGCGATGGCATTATTCACTCCGAAATGCCGGACGAAGAATTCCAAGCTGTCGGTGGAAAAATGCATGGCATTCAATTATGGATCAACCTCCCACGACAAGATAAGCGCATGAAGCCTCGATATCAAGATATTTCTGTCAACAAGATTCCAAAGGTCACCTCACCCGATGGATTAATACAAGCGACCGTCATTGCCGGAAATATTTTTGGTGTATCGGCTCAAATTGAAACTAGAATCCCAATCACATATCTTCATTTGCACATTCAGCCAGGAGGAGTCTTTCTTCAAAATTTTTCTCCTACGGCAAATGTCTTTGCTTATATACTTGATGGATCGGGTCAATTTGGTGAAAAGATGGAAGAAGCTTCCGAAGGCGATATCGTTATTTTTGCCAAAAACGGTGAAAATGTAAAAATCGCAACCGCACCAAACGCAACAAAAAAACTGAATATGATTGTACTAGCAGGCGAACCACTTAACGAACCGATAGCACGCTATGGTCCATTCGTCATGAATACCGAAAAAGAAATCCTAGAAGCCATTACCGACTATCGAAACGGTCGTTTTGGAACAATAAACACAAAAAATTGATATGTCTTCAAAATCACTTAACCAGATTCATATTGAATTACTCGAACTTCACAAAGCATTGCTTGAATTTGAAAAACGAAAATACGAAGTACTGTATGGAAAAATAGATAATCCGTATACCTATCTTGATATTGTCATGAAACACCCGACATTCGCTTGGTTAAGAATCTTGTCGGAGGCAATCGTTACAACAGATGGTTTGGAAAAAGAAGAAAATCAAAAACAAGATTTTGAAATAAAAAAGTCAATAAAAAATCTTCTCACTGCGAACGAGAAAAATGTATCTTTCACTGAAAAATACCTCGTAGCACTCCAAGAGTCACCGGAGATAGCCTATGCTCATGGAAAAGTAATGAAACTATTATAGAAATCATTAATAAAAGGCTTCACCGCGTTTTAACATCTCCATAATTAACCGGAAACGTCTTTCACGAGTTTCTGGTTTTTTGGCTGTATGTAATCGAAATGAAATCGCATGAACATTAGAACGACTCAAACTTGCAACAAAAGACTTCAATTTTGGATCTGAATCTATTTCTTTATGTAAGTCCGCTGGGATAACTGCATTACGTTGCGACGCATAAGCTTGTGCAAATCGCCCGTCTTTCTTTGCTTGTTCGACTTGAGCAAAACCTGAAGCCATCATACGTTTATCTTTAATCAAACGTTCGATGTGCAAAGTATTTCGTTCAGACCAAATACTTCGTGATCGTCTAGGTGAAAAACGTTGAATAAATGAATCCGCATCATAAGATTTCTTTTGACTGTCAATCCAGCCAAAACACAATGCTTCATCCAACGCTTCATCGTATGTTATCGTCTTTTTTCCTGAATGCTTTTTATAAAAACGCAGCCAAATACCATCGCTCTTTGCATGATTTTTCTTTAACCATAACCGAAAATCCTGTGATGAAGAGAATGCTTTTACTGGAAGTTCTTTATTTACTAATAAACTTGTCATATAAATTATGCGATCATTTTGCACACTGTATTCCAATTTCTGGTAGTCACCGTATTTCCAAATTCCTTCAACATAATATCCATTGCATCCGTCGTTTTCCATCCATCAGACAAAATAAGCGCCGAAAGAATCTCATTTTCATTTACCTCAAGAATCTGAAAGTCTCCATCTTTTGAACGATATGGAGCTTTCAATGAACCTTTCCCCGGTTTAGTCAAAAATGTGACATGCAGACGAGTTTCCGGTGTCACCTTAATTTTCTTAAATGGTTCACGGGCGATTAATTTCTGAATGTCTTTCCTAGATCGAAGAAGAATAGGAATCGAAAAGCCAAAAGTCTTTTCTAAACAAGCTTCAATTCGCCGAGTTAATACGGGAGCCGATTCCTTCTCTATTGAGAACCGAACATTCCCACTCGCTAAAACGGTTTGGACATGCATACAACCTAAACTCTCAAAAGCAGACTTCAAATCCGTCATTTTAATCCGATGATTTCCACTAACATTAATCCCACGCAAAAAAGCAATGTATTCCATATCCAATAATAACAGTACAAAAAGCTGACAAATTGTAGCCTAACAATTATAGTACAAAAATGCGCTTGTCACGTACAGCACAATTCGATAAGGCTTTCAAACTCATGCAACATGGCGGTCCTTTTACTTTTATTACAGGCCGCGCCGGAACAGGAAAAAGTACCCTTCTTAATCACTTTCGAGAACAAACAAAATTAATTGCTCCGGTATTAGCGCCAACTGGCATCGCTGCAATAAATGTTCAAGGCGAAACCATTCATCGTTTTTTTCATTTTGTACCTGGTATCACGGCGAATGAAGCCTATCGTAAAGGCTGCATATCAATCAAAAACAAAATTTACCAAAAAGCGGATATTTTAATAATTGATGAAATTTCAATGGTTCGCGCTGATCTCCTCGACTGTATCGACAACTTTATGCGCGGGGTCAGACGCAATAAACGTCCGTTTGGTGGATTACGCATTGTCGTCATCGGTGATCTCTATCAACTTCCACCCATTCTCACCACTCAAGAAAAAAAAGCATTCTTACAAATGTACGAAACTCCCTATTTTTTTTCTTCACATGTCGTCAAACGTCTTATCGCTACAGGAGATATTACCTGTATTGAACTCGAAAAAGTCTACCGACAATCCGATATCTCTTTCATCTCACTCTTAAATGCCGTTCGTGATCAAAGTATCTCTGAAAAAAAATTAAAATTATTGAACCAACGTCTTCACGCAAAAACACCGGAACAAACCATTATTCTTACAACAATCAATGTTTCGGCTGAAAAAATAAATCTACAACATCTCAATCAACTCTCTGGAAGAACCTTCTTTTTTGAAAGTACTTCTCACGGAGTCTGTTCAGATATAGAAATGCCGACAGAGTGCACAATGAAACTCAAAATAGGTGCACGCGTAATGTGTATTGCTAATGATCCACAAGGTCGTTTTGTAAATGGAAGTTTAGGGCTTGTAATCGCCTGTACTATGGAACCGACGCCATTAGTCACGGTAAAACTGGATAACGGCATCTTGATCAATGTCACAAATCACACGTGGAATATGTATCGAAGCACGTTCAATGAAGAGACAAAAACGCTTGATCAAGAAAAAATCGGAAGCTTTACCCAAATCCCTCTTAAATTAGCTTGGGCGATAACTATTCATAAGAGTCAAGGAAAAACATTTGACCATGTCACAATAGATCTGGGAAACGGCGCTTTTACCTCAGGTCAAACCTATGTCGCACTCAGTCGTTGTCGTTCTTTCGAAGGTATTTCACTTATGCAACCTGTTTACCTGAGTGATATCAAGCTTAACCCATCCATCATTCAATTTTTATCGTCACTCAAAGAACCTGATTCTGAAACGGAGTTAAATGAAATTCAAAAAAAAGATCTTTTGCATAAAATGATTGAATCAAAACAAAGGCTCAAAATTATCTACCTTACATCGAAAAATGAAAAAACTGAACGCATTATCCTCCCAAGTAAAATTAAAAAAAACATCTCCGGTACAGTCCCCTACCTTGTTGTGTATGCATTTTGTGAACTGCGTCAATCTGAACGAAGTTTTAGATTAGATCATATCTTACACATCCAAAACGCTTAAGTTATAATGAATCTAAATAACTGCATAACAAAAACTCCGTTTTTACGGAGTTCTTGTGGTGCAGCCGAGACGATTCGAACGTCTGACCTCCTCCTTCGCAGGGAGGCGCTCTATCCAGCTGAGCTACGGCTGCTTAACTTATATAAGCTCAGGTACATCCTTAAAGCTTCAATAGTCGAGCGAATATATCAGAATAATGCTCTCCGCGCAAGACCGTGTTCTCATCAATATATGTCTTTAAATGATTCCTGAGTAAAATTGGGTCCTGGTCTTCTAATTCAATGCGTAAACGCGGCTTTAAAGCATTTTTCGGCTGTATGTAAAGCAATTTTAGCTCTGGAGGCTGATAGACGAGCGCAAAATCATGAATTTTTTCGTAAAGATAAAAAGTGCCATCATACACGATTCCGTTATGACCAATTTGAACCAAACCTCGACGTGGAGCTTCATTTCCAGCCAAAACAAGAATAATACCGGTTAAAATGACGATAAAAGCAAACAGATAATTGGCTGTAAACAACGCATATCCAAAAAAAAGAACCACCACCAAAGCCATCCACCAATACCAACGTGAACTTCGCGGATGTGCTTCCCAAAGCGGAGATTCCCAAACAAAAGTATCTTGAGCAGACGCCATTTCTTCTAAAAATTCTTTAGTGTAAGGCATATAATACCAGTATACCATTTTAGTTCTATGACTGTGTAGATTCTAACTAAACCGATATTTTTTGTTCTAATTTGTACTTGATTTAATGAACAAGAATTGATAAGCTACGACCACATTTTTCAAGATGAGAAATGCTCCACCTGGAGAGGTGGCTGAGTGGTCTAAAGCAACAGACTTGAAATCTGTCGTAGCTGTAAGGTTACCGCGAGTTCGAATCTCGCCCTCTCCGCCAAAATTGAAAATCCGAATCGGAAGCCGAAATGGGGTCGCGCCGCAGGCGCGACACAAACGCATTCCCGCCAAAAATTCCCGAATCCAAAAGGTTTTTCCACGCTCCGCGTGGCTCAAAAAGTACGGTTCGATCCTTAATTT
>JADZEJ010000001.1 GCA_020850575.1 Candidatus Uhrbacteria bacterium | reverse complement strand
TGTCTTTGATGAATTTACTAATTCCAATGCAACAACCGTACAAGCTGCCTTACGTGATCTTGATCTTGCGATTTCAGCTGTTTCATCAACAACATCAACATTACAAAGAGCCTATGATGGCGGTGGATCAGGAGCTGGTAGAACGATATCCATGACTACTGGATCCCCAATTCAATTAACAAATCTTTCTGGAGCAAGTGAATCTCGAGCTTTAGAAATTTCAGATACACTTGGTGGTGGGTTATTATTCACGACATATGGCAATGGGTCAGATGCTGGAGGAAAATTCTATATAACATCAAATGTATCCAGCGCTTCATCATCTTCAGGCGGATTTCTACGATATGATGACAACTCAAGTGAATTTGTTATCGGCATGAATACGGGTATCGTTGAACAAAATATCTTAAGCATTAGTTCTAATGCATCAACATTCACCAGTTTTGCAGCAAATACTCCTACATTAAAACTGGTAGGTCAGGACGCACAACGTAATCGATATATTCGTTTTGGTAATTCTGTTGCAGAAACCTACGCTTTAGCTGGCGTAAGTTCGCCAGAGGGTCTCTCATTGGCTGATTCTGGAAGTATTTATCTTCGCGAAGATGGTTCTGTCTCAGGTACACATGCATATCTAAAAACAACTGATGCTACATCAACCGGTTGGATTGGGATAGCAACGGTTGATATGTTGAGTTCAGTGTCATCGACACCAGAAGTAGACACTCTCCAAACCGTCACTAATCGTGGAAACAGCACAACCAATACAATCCAATTTGCAGGAGCAACTTCAGTCGGGGATATTCTTCCAAGTCCAACGTTAACGTATAATTTGGGTAGTTCTTCTTCACGTTGGAATAGTTTGTGGGCAGGAACAGTAAATATTGGTACTTCTACTTGGTCAATGACACAAGGTTCAAATGGTCGGTTAAGTATTTTTGATCAAGCGGCTGGAACGGGTAACGAAAGACTGAGTATTCTTAATTCAAATGGAAATATTGGCATTGGAACATCCACTCCGGCGACAAAGCTGCATGTTTTGAATGATTTACCTCAAACGGATGCGATTTTTACCCTAGAAAATCAAGTAGGGAATTTCCAAGTATTCAACACACAAACATCACCGGAAGGTGTAGTAACAGGATCTCGGGGTGATCTTGCAATAGATTCAACCAATGGTTTGATGTATATCAAACAATCGGGAACATCTACCAATACTGGCTGGTCAACTGTCGCAACTGCTACAACAGTAAATGCTTTTGTCCAAGATGGAAACGCATTTGGAACACTCGCAACATTAGGAACAAATGATTCGCAAGATCTTGCTTTTGAAGTAAATGGCGTTGAACGTATTCGTTTGGGTTCAGGTAATACCATGCAATTCACCAATGGCATGACGATGAATACTCCAAATGTACCGAGTGGGGTTGCTAATAGCATTGCCATCGCAGCAGGTGGAGTCACGGGCGGCGGAGGCGCAACAGGTGGATCGTTAACTTTTAATGCGGGTAATTCACGTAGTGCGCCAGGTGGTTCAATTAGCCTTACATCTGGAATGGTATTCCCTGGAGGTGCCTCTGCCGGCGGAGCAATAAATCTAACGACAGGAGCGGGTTCAGCTTCTCAACCTGGAGGTGCAGTGAATATAGTGACAGGTGGATCTTCTGGTGCGGCAACTGGTGGCTTTATAAATTTAACGACAGGAATTGGTTCAAGCGGAGCGGGCGGTATGGTTTTAACGGTTGGTAATGATACTGGCGTATTTGTTTACCGATCCGGAGCATCAGAAAGAATGCGTTTAACTGGTAGCGGTTCATTAGGTATTGGTGAACCTTCGCCATCGTCACGTTTACATGTTGATTCACAGGCTGTTCAAAACACTGCCATCTTAACGCTTGAAAATACTGGTGGAAATTATCAATTCTTTAACGCGACAACGTCACCGGAAGGATCAATCTACGGTTCGATTGGTGATATAGCTGTTGATTCAATAAGGGGTAGAATGTACATCAAAGAATCTGGTACGAGTACTAATACCGGCTGGGTAAGTTTTGCCACTGGTACCGGATCTGGTGCCGAAGTCGACACATTACAAACAGTCACCAATCGTGGTGCAACTTCAACGAATGGTATCTATGTCCAAGCGACTTCAACCTTTCGCGATATTATTCCAGAAACACATAATACATATTCACTCGGTACAACTTCAACTCGTTGGAAAGAATTATTTGCTGGTATCGTGACGATTGGAACGTCAACGTGGTCAATGACGCAGTCGGATAACGGAAGATTCTCCCTTTTCGATGCAGCTTCTGGATCAGGTAATGAACGCTTTACTGTCTCAGCAAGCGGAAATATTGGCATCGGAGATACAAATCCATTTGCTCGCTTATCAGTCGCATCAACGAATGGAGCAACAACACCAATGTTCTCATTGACAAATTCGGTAGCCAGTACCACCTTCTTTGTTTCAGATAGTATTCCGGAAGGCGTGATTACAGCTAATCCGGGAGCAATCACGATTGATTCAATGAATGGTCGAATGTATATTAAAGAAACTGGCACATCAACCAATACGGGTTGGGTGAGTATTGCGACAGGAACAAATTCTGGTTCTGGAACTTCTTCTGCTTCATTAGTTTGGTTAAATGCCGACACCTTAACTGCCGCAACGAACACCATTGACAGCATCATTCGATCTGGAACGATGAAAGTTAATTATCTAGAACTACAGTCATCCGGTCTCATCACCATGACGGATGCAACTTCAACAAATAATGGTCGAACAATAACCCTTAGTGGAGGGACTGGTGGCGCAACCTCAGGCGATGGTGGAGATGTTGTTTTAAAGGGAGGAGCACCAATTTCAGGTAAAGGAGGAGATATACAATTAATCGCTTCAAGTGCAAATGGAGCCGCCTTTAATGGAGGGTCTGTTCAGATATCAGCTGGTACTTCCACAGGTGCTGGAATTCCTGGGTCCATTAATATGGTAGCCGGTACGGGAGCTACGACTGCAGGTGGGACATTTTCGATCACTGGTGGAAAAGGCAATACCTTAGGAGGGGGAGTGAGCATTTTAGGTGGTTCGGCAGGTGCAATTGGTTCTGGTGGTAATATAACAATTCGAGGTGGGTATGGGGGTACAACTAATGGAAATGGCGGATCAACCATTATTTATGGGGGTATACCTTTAGGTACAGGTAATGGAGGATCAGTTAGTATTCTCGGTCAAAGTGGCAGCGGTCCTACTAGTGGTGGTGGTACTATTCTTCTTACAGCGGGTAGTTCAGGTGGTAGCTTAAACGGTGCTGGTATAGCTTTGACTGGAGGTGTAGGAGGAACCACTGGTCAAGGTGGTACGGTAACGATCCAAGCAGGTTCAGGCGGATCAACCTCTGGAAAAGGCGGAAATCTAACCTTACAAGGCGGATCTGCAGTTAATGGCGATGGAGGGACTGTAACAATCCGTGGTCGAGATGCAGTCGGTTCTATTAGTCATGCTGGCGGAGCGGTAAATATTTTCTCTGGAAATTCGATACTTGGTTCAAGCGGAGCATCAGTTAATGTAACTGCCGGTAATGGAGGAGCTAATGCAGTGGGAGGTAGTTTAAACTTTTCGGCTGGCAATGGAGGAACGACTTCTGGGAGTGGTGGTGTAATAATATTACAAACCGGATCAGCCACAGATGGAGCAGGTGGAGATATGATGTTAATTGCTTCCGATGGAGCTGGTACAAATGATAACGGGGGAAGTATTATATTGACTGCAGGTTCTAGTAGCGGAACAGGTGTACATGGGAGTTTTCAGTTTAAAACGCAAGGTAGTTCAGAAATGATGCGTTTAACTGGTGATGGTTTCCTTGGAATAGGGACTTCTACTCCAGCAGTTCCATTACATGTGTATTCAGCGGCGACTTCCGGTTCAATTGCTCGTTTTACCAACACTGATGGCTCTTGTGACATCGACCCAACAAACTCTGCGCTGGTCTGTTCATCTGATCAGAGTTTGAAAAAAAACGTATTAAAAATCGAAGGTTCACTTGAAAAATTGATGGCACTGAGAGGAGTCCTATTTAACTGGAACAAAGAGGATGATATCGATGAAAAGCATTCAGGTTTTATTGCTCAAGAGGTGCAAGCGATTATACCTGGCTTAGTAAAGACTGGTTCAAATGGTAAATTAGCTGTTAATTATACAGGATTTGCTCCGTATCTCGTCAACGCACTTCAGGAACAACAAAACATGATTCAATCAGTTTCTTCAACTATTTCTCTCTTACAACAGAGTGTTGATTTGAAAAAACTACAGCCGGCAGCTACAACAACATTTGAAGGAAATATTGTCATACAGGCTCAAGTCATCGCTTCAGGTGATACTGTTGGTCAGGCACGAATCAAGGCGCATCAGACAATTGTTCAAGTACATTTTGCTCAGCCATATCTTGTCCAACCTATTGTTGTAGTGACACCTCGAGGTGAAATGGCATTATCTCAAAATTTCAAATATACCGTGATTGATGAAAATAATAAGGGATTTAACATTAAAATTGATATGGAGCGCAATGCAGATCTTGATTTTAATTGGCATGCATTAGGAGCTGGTCAAGGAAGCACACTTACGGTGAGTGACGGAACGACATCCACCATTCAATTAATTGTTGACGATGGATCAAGTTCACAAGAAGTTCAACCAGTTATTCAAGCTCAGCAACAAGTTGGGCCTGATCCAAGTACGACACCTCCACCGTCAGACGTTCAAGCAGAGTCTGTATCATCAACTCCTTCTAACCAACCAAATGAATCTCCAAATGAGATTACGGATACTCCGACAATACAAACGACATCAACTTCTCCGGAAGAAGTACCAACAGATACGACATCAACTCCTTCAGAAGCAACATCAACAGAAACGACTCCTTAATAACAAAACTCCCGACACACTCGGGAGTTTTGTTATACTCTTGGTATGAGTGATCGAAAAGTAAATATCGGAATCTGTGCATTACTTTTAGTACTGAGAGCAGTCCCGGTTGTTGCTGTAGATCAAACGAGTGCGAATTTTCAGAATTTTAACAGTAGTTTTATTTCTACAACGGTCAAACAACAATCAAACAATTTTCAAATTATCGGTGGAGTTGAGTCAATCGTTGGCAATGTTTTGAGTAATAATTTCGGAGTGGCGCATGGAGTCCCTTCGCCTCAAGCAGCACCTAGTATCCCCCCGGTAATAATTCCTTCTTCAGGTGGTGGGGGTGGAGGGGGAGGAGGTTCAGGAACAACCACGACAGCAGAACCAAATAATTCAACTTCAACAGTACCACTTCCAACGGTTGAATATCGAGCTTGGACTTTTAAGAACAAAGGGGTGGTACACGGCACGCGCACAACTCAAACTGATCAAATTTGGGTGAACGGGTCAGCGGATGGAGTAACTCTCATCGAACCTGTTCTGTGGGAAAAAGTATTACCATTATTTCTTGGCATGAATGAGGTGAGAGTGCAGCAAGTACGTGGATCAGATAGATCTAATATAGTCATTGGATATCCAAAACGTCGCTTGATCGGAGATGCGGATGACAATCGGTTTGTGGAAGATATTGATATTTCATTACTCACCCGTGCATGGAAAATCTATTCTGTTGATGCAGATTTTAATGAAGATGGCAGAATTGATGACGTCGATTTATCACTCTTAGTTGCCCATTGGGGTCAATCATATTAAACGCATATATGAAAACAAAAAAGCTTAACATAGCGAAATATGTTTGTGGATATCTTGTGACTTCATTTATCCTGTGGACAAATGGGGGATGGATTCCTTGCGTATTTGCAGCTGCAAACGTCTTTCCAACTGGTCCAAAAAAAGTCACCGTCGGTCAAACGTTCAACGTAGTTTTTAATACATCCGGTGCAAAAGATGTCGATACCGTACGGTTGAACGGTTCATTCACCAATGAAATTTTTGACTACAAGGCATCAAAGCCAGCAGGGGTTTTTCAAAATGTTTCACCTGGCACCTACGTAGATCAAGCAAAAGGAATTTTTAGTTTTGGTGCCTTTACACTCAGTTCAAGGGCGAATGGAAACTCTGCATTAGCTGTACTAACCTTTCGTGCAAAAAAAGTGGGAAGCGGTTTTGTTCAATTGACGACAAATTCAAAAATGCTCTCAGCTGGTGAAGAACAAATTGGAAGCATTGGACGTTTAAATATAGAGGTAGTTGAGGCAAAAAATGAGCCTGAGCAACCGCGTCCGCTACCATCAATTGTTCCCGAAGGTGAAGCGGCAATTCGTTTTTTAAGTCCAACGCATCCAAATCCTGATTTGTGGTATTCCAATCGTGAGGTTGATGTAACGTGGGAAATTAAAGGAAAAAAGCTTAACAAAGCCTATTTCGGTTTCGATGAAACCCCGGAGGGTGCTTCTGAATTAGTAGTTATTCCTACCACTAGCACGCATATCACTTTACCAGGCGATGGAGTATATTATGCGCACCTAACTCTTGCTTTTGCAGACGGAAGCATCAAACGAGAACATCTCCGCATCCAAATTGATCAAACCGCTCCGACATCTGTAGCCATCCAATCCGATCAAGATCTGATACCATCGTCTATTCCTAATAAACTTCGTTTTGGAGCACTTGATAAAACTTCCGGTATTTCGAAATACGAAGTGTCGCTAAATGGGATTGCAGTAACGACAACCGCACTTTCGTTTTATGACATTTCAAATCTCAATCCGATGAAGTATGAAGCGAAAGTTGAAGCTATCGATTATGCGGGAAATCGCACGGCAGCAACAACGACCTTTGAGGTCATAAAACAACACGTCATAACTCCTCAAATTCAAACCAATCAATTCGATACAAGTCTCATAATGTATCTCTTAGCTCTAATCATTATTGCAGCACTTTTGATCCTACTTGGCTTAACTCGACACAAAAAACAGGAAAACATATCCACAAACACAGTAAAAGTTATCCCCAAGAAGAAAAAAACCAAGAACATCGTAAAACTTCGATAAAATAAGGGTAAATGACATTGAATAAAAATTCGATACAATAGTCTCAAGAGTAAAAAAAGCTCTCGTAGCTCGACAATAAGCCGAGTTAGAAAACAAAAATCAAAAAACAAAGTTAGACCATGCTGACCCCGTCTCAGTTGCGGGATAAAATTCCAGCTATTGGGTCGGGGGAAGACGCGGTCTCAACAATCAAAAAAAATAAAAAAACCCGTCAAAAATGAGACGGGTTTTAAAATTTAAAAAAAATAAAAAAATGTTGAGAAATAAATTAAAAAAAAAGTTATAAAAAAGGAAAAAAAAGTGTATACTAAAATAATTGAAATTGAGTAAAAATAAAATAACCAACTCACTTTCAATGAAATAAAAACGGAAGCTTCAAATGAATAAACAAAATCTTTTTCAATCGATGTTGAAAAAAGTCGTTTATAGCTTGCTCGTTTCGATAACGATGTCTTTGTTTAGTGTACCTGGAACTGAAATCAGTAAACCTGTCTACGCAGATGAAATCCCTCAAACCTTGGGATACCAGGGTAGATTAAAAGATTCCAACGGAACTGCACTCACTGGTTCCTATACGTTTAAGTTTCGTTTATATACAGCATTAAGTGGCGGCTCATCAGTTTGGTCTGAAACACAATCTGCTGTCACTGTTGATCAGGGTATTTTTGCAGTCCAATTAGGAAGCGTTACTCCTTTGACCAATGTCGTTGATTTTACCAAACCCTTATATTTAACCTCAGAAGTAAATTCAGACGGAGAAATGGCGCCAAGAGTTCCGGTAAATAGTGTTGCATACTCTATGACAACAGCCGGAGTACAGTCATCCGCGATTACACCTATTTCCGCAACAGGCGGTCGAATGTACTACAATACATCCAATGGAAGTTTAAATTATTACGATGCATCAATTTCTTCATGGGTTACCTTAGACAACTCTTCTGTTTCAGGAACACTACAAGCAGTTACTAATGCTGGTAATAGCACGACAAATCCCATAATTTTTGCCGGAGGGACTTCGACTGGCAATTTTGTTTTCACTGGGGATATTCAAGCAACAAATGCAACATTCACCAGTATTTCAGTTACAAATTCTTCAAATTTTTTACAGGCAAATATTTCAGGTCTCATTTGGACTAACGCAACTGGTACTAATACAACCAGCACGAATCTTTTCTCTGCAAATGGAACAATAAATAATCTCTCTTCTTCTTTTGTCACCATCACCGGTGGTTCACTGAATGGAACGCAGATCGGCAACATCACCCCAAGTACGGGTATTTTCACCAATGTCACGAGTACCAATGCCACCACAACGAACTTTGCAGCCACCAATGCCACCATTGCCAACCTAACCCTCACAGGTGGCTTCAATCCAACAAACATTACCTGGGTCAATGCCACTGGAACCAACACCACCAGTACCAATCTCTTTGCAACCACCTTTGCTGCAACCAATGGAAATATCACCAATCTAACTTCTTCAAATGCAATTATTACATCAAGTACCTTTGCAACCGTAAATGCAGGCAACGTAACATCAGTCAATTTGTACGTTAGTTCAAGTTTCTATGGAGCCGGTTTATCGTCTATCACCGATTGCAGTGGTGTAGATCAAAAATTAACATGGTCTAGTTCTACCGGAAGATTTGCATGTAAAACGGATATAAGCGGTAATGTGAAAACGACAAGTGCGACGAATAATGTAACCTTAACACCAATTAATACCCAAACCTATTTATCAACTGTTACGACAACGCCTTCCAATATAAATACGGAAGTATTGGTTACATTTAATGTTCAAGTAAGAAATTCGGGAGGAGCTGTTCGTTCGATCACCGTCCAAGTATGGCGTGGCTCAACAAATACCTGTGGTTCTGGTACGAAAGTCGGTAATGATACGGTAAATCAAATTCAAAGCACAACAGGTGAAGAAGTGATCACAGGAACCTTTGTTGACGCACCCGCCACCACAACAGCGACAGGATATACAATTTGTGCGAAAACAAATTCAGGCGCTCCTATTGTGAGTAATCGAAGTGTAACAACTCAAGAGATTAATGTCGGTGCGGACTTGGCAGAAGTATATTATTCAACTGATGATATTGAAGCGGGTGATGTAATAGCGACTGATATTGAAAATGAAGAACAAGTTGTACGAGCTTCGCAGACGAATGCGCATCAAGTGATAGGTGTGGTTGCAACTCGTCCTGGTTTAGTAATGTCTGATGGAAAACAACGCGAAGGCAAACCCGCATTGGTCGCATTGGCTGGTCGTGTTCCGGTGAAAGTCTCGCTTGAGAATGGAGATATTTCAATTGGTGATGCGTTGACCATGTCACCGATCCCAGGTTTTGTCATGAAAGCCACAGAAGACGGTATGATGGTTGGTCGTGCTCTAAGTTCACTGAAAGCCGAAAATGGGATAACAACTGGTAAGGTCATGATGTTTGTTCAGAATGGATATTATCTTAAAGCTTTTACAAAACCATCAACTCTGACGTTATCAACTACAACATCTACTTCAATCATAAGCCAAGGTGGAAATAGCACACATGTTTCGTATACTGTTACTCCACAGGCACTTCAAAGTTTGAATGTTCAAAACTTATCCGTAGTAGATGCAGAATTTACGGGAACAGTAACCATTAAAGGTTCACTCGAATTAAATGGACCGGTAATTTTTGGAGCTTCAAATGCTGGTAGATTCCAAGTAAAACCAGGGGAATCTACAGTAAAAATAGCTTTTGCTCATACAACGTCATTTGTCCCACACGTATACATCTCGCCGGAGCTCGTAGATAAATCAAATGGTCTTGGATATGATCATTCTGTTTGGAATGGTGCATATTATGTAACGAATGTTACGACAACCGGTTTCGAGATTCGTTTACCACAAGGTGGTATATGTGCCACCTTAAGCCCTTGTCCAGTTGAACTCTGGTTTAACTGGTTCATAGTTGGTTTTGAGAACAATGGAGAATCGATTGTACCGACTCAATCAGTACCAGTAACACAACCAACTCCAGAACCAGCTCCAATTCCAGAACCAGCTCCAACTCCAGAACCAGCTCAAACTCCAGAACCAGCTCAAATAGAATCTGAGAATTCGTCTATAGAAGAATTACCCGAGTCAAACGAGCCAGTTTCCGAACAGGAAGCAATCACAGCTCCAGATGTACAACCTCAGGTTGATACGATTCCGACAGAAACGGCGCCTACCGTTACTCCAGAAGTAACGAATACGCCTGAACAAATATCTGCTCCAGATTCGGCTCCTGATCCAGTACAAGAATAAAAAACATTGTTTTTATAAGTTGAGATTGATGTGCTATAATCAAAGTATTCATATGCCTCGCAAAGTCCTTTCACGTCGTATTGTAACTTCATCTCCAGCCGAAGAGCCGGAGGAAATCGAAGTTCCGGTTGCTTCACAAACCGATATGCCAGCTTCAAAAAAAATAAATCCGTTCGCCGCAGCTCTTTTAATTATCATCGTCTTAGTTGCGGGTGGATTATTTGTAAAAAATACTTTGGCTGCAAAAAAAGTAGCGGAAAAATCAACTCCAACAGAGCAAGCGGAACCTGCCAAAAAAGATGAAGTGCAAGAAACCATCCGTCGTGTAGCAAAACACATCAAGGTTAAAACAGACGAGGTACCGACGGTTGCGACCGTTCAAGATGCGGACTTATTGCGTAAAAATAATCCAATATTTTATCAGTACGCTCAGTCTGGCGATCGATTAGTAATTTGGTCGGATAAAGCCATTCTGTATTCTCCGACTGAAGACATACTGCTCTCTGTAATGCCCGTGACGGTCAACCCTTCAGAAGTAAAAACTGAAACAGCCCCTCAAGAACAAGCTACGCCAAAAGAACAAGCAGTAATTGAAGTACGTAATGGTTCTGGAGTAGCTGGTCTTGGTAAAGCGGTAACTGAAAAATTAAAAGAAGTACACTTAGAAGTGTTACCTCCTGGTGATGCCAAGAGTAAGCTCGGGTATCCAAAAACAATAATGATCATAAAGCCTGGAAAAGAAATTCCGAATATCGTTAAAGAGATTCAACAAGTAACAGGCGCAGAAATAAGCACCGCTTTAAACGAAGACGAAACTGCAATGAAGGGAGATGTCCTCGTTATTCTTGGATCAGATAAAAAATAACATGGAAGTTCCGATTAAAAGTCAACTGACATTTGGGGTTATTTTACTAACTGTTTTAGTGGTAGCTTCAATCATTTTTCAAATCATTAGCAATCGTCCGATGGTTAGCGGAGGCCGCCCGGGAATTTTTGCGGTTTTTCTTTCCAATAATCAGGTGTATTTTGGAAAAATTGACAAAGAAAGTGAATCCAAAATGTGGCTTAAAAATATATATTATATTCAACAACCAAAAGCAGGTGAAAAAGCCGATGATATTTCTTTACTCAAACTTGGTAATGAGATACATGGTCCTGAAGACATGATGGAAATTAATCGCAATCAAATTCTGTTTATCGAAAAACTGAAAGAAGACGGTAAAGTAGCAAAAGCAATTCAATCGTATCAACAAAAATAAGGCAAATAAGTAGACTCAGTTTTCAGTTCTTGGTAACCAGTGTATAACTCGGTACTGAGTACCGAGAACTGAGTTTTTTAGTTTCAAATTATGAAAATAGTTACTGACATTCATCTTCATTCAAAATGGTCACGAGCATGTTCAAAAGAACTAATTTTGACCAACATTGCCAAAGCTTGTGAACGAAAGGGGATTCAATTAGTTGGTACTTCCGATGCATTGCATCCGGCGTGGCGTAAAGAAATTGGTGAGCAATTGTCAGAAGTTGCACCGGGAACCTTCCAATTGAAAGACGGATCTTCAAAAACACATTTTCTCTTGAGCACCGAAGTTTCATGTATCTATAAAAAGGGTGATAAAACACGTCGCGTGCATCATCTGATACTTTTTCCAACGCTAAAAGCGCTTGATAATTTTACAAAAGCGCTTGAAAGAAAAGGTGCTAATCTTAAAAGCGATGGTCGTCCGATAATAGGGATTCATTCTGAAGAACTTATCAAACTGGCACTCGATACAGATCAAACCACGCTTTTTGTACCAGCGCATGCTTGGACACCTTGGTATTCAATTTTTGGGTCAAAATCAGGTTTTGATTCAATTGAAGAGTGTTTTGGCGAAATGACAAAATATATTTATGCGATTGAAACGGGATTATCATCTAATCCGGAAATGAATTGGCGTCTATCGCAACTTGATAACTTATTTCTTCTTTCAAATTCTGATGCACACTCTTGCGAAAACATTGGACGTGAAGCGAATGTATTTGATATGGATTCACCATCGTACAAAGAGTTGTATCGAATTATTTCAGAACATGATCAGACAAAGTTCATTGAAACAATCGAATTTTTTCCTGAAGAAGGAAAATACCACGTCGATGGTCATGCGATGTGTAATTTTTGGTGTGAACCGGAGCAGACAAAAAAATTACAAGGGATCTGTCCTAAATGTAATCGATCTCTCACAGTTGGTGTCTTGAGTAGAGTTATGGAACTAGCAGATCGAAAAACTCCGGCAGCACAACCACCCAAAGGCATACCATTTCGGTCTATCATTCCTCTTCAAGAATTAATTGCCTTAGTGATTGGTGTTGGAAAAACGTCTAAACGTGCTCGTAAAATCTACGATACGCTGGTACGTGATGGAAGAAGTGAATTTGATGTTTTATTGGAGATGTCTCTTGCGGAACTTCGCATGCTTGTCGCAGAAGAATTTGTGTTAGCTATCAAAGCAATGCGTGAAAATAGTCTGCAAATTAAATCAGGGTACGATGGTATTTACGGAACGATTAAACCGATTATAAAAATTCACAACACATGAAAATAAAGAAATAAAAATATCCCAGATGACTGGGATATTTTCCTCCTAATCGGTTCAAAAAGATAATTAACGTTTAGCTTTTTTTGCGACTTTCTTTTTTGGAGCGGCTTTCTTCGCTTTTTTTGCGACTTTCTTTTTTGGAGCTACTTTTTTCTTAGCTGCTTTCTTTTTTGCTGGCATGTAGTTTCCTCCTTCCTTTAATAGTTCGCTCTGATAAATTTCAGAGTCGATGTCGTGCGCATATCTCTCGAGCGACGCTATCACGAACACCTCTTAAGTATAACACAAAAAAAATTATAAAAATATTTTTATAAAAAAATAATTTGAATACAGATGATAAAAGAGAATAAAAATATAATCACAATCAAATGGTAGTTTGAAAAATCATAAAATAAAATGTAAAACTGAATACGATTTGTATGTGAAGTAAATAAAACGATAATTCGCGAAACGATAAATAGAAATAAATTGAAGATAAAATAGTAATTGAATATTCATCAGCAAATCATAAAAATAATAAACCCACGAATGAGTGTGTAGTTAACGAGTGTAGTTATATGACAAAAAGATGCGAGTAAAACAAAAGTATTCAGTTTAATTAGTCGCAGAAATGTTTATGGTTGAGAAGTATAATATTGACATTTAACTTGATTTTTGCTATTCTAAACGATGGATAGAACGTGCGAAGGCCTGCCGTCGGTCGGGGTCTGGTCAAAACGCAAACGGGATCCAATCCTTAATAACGTTAAGACACAAGACATGCCAACCAAGTTATTTGTCGGTGGAATTCCTTTCCGTTCTACGGAACAGGATCTCCGCGACATGTTCGGTGCTGCTGGTGAAGTCGTTTCCGTATACATTCCTATGGATCGTGAAACGGGTCGCCCTCGTGGATTTGCTTTCGTCGAGATGGCTGAAGAAGCCGCTGCTGATGAAGCAATCAAGCGCTTCGATGGTGGTGAGATGGGTGGCCGCAAAATCGCGGTCAACAAAGCTCGCCCTATGGAAGAACGTGCACCTCGCAATTAATTGCGAAAAAAAATCCTTCGGTATATCCGGAGGATTTTTATTTTGACCTAATTTTTTGGAAGATGAATAGAGGTTCCAGTTGATTCAAGTAAACCATCAGTGACCATACGTGTAATCATCTTCTGTATCCATTCTTGGTCGCAAGGACGAAATGTAGGATCAATGGTTAAACCAATAGTAGAAATTTTGTGGGTTTTTTGAGTACGCAAAAGTTGAAGAATGCGTCCACGATAAATTCGATCAGGAAATTTTTTTCCTTCACGCTTTTTTTCTCTCAGTACTTGTTTCTCTGGTTTGGCGTGAGGAAATTGTAAAAAGAATTGACGTGTTTTACATATTGAGAATAACGGACAATGTGTACAGTCCGGATTTCTATTGAAACAATATTCTGACGCAATATCCATCAAACCTTGATGGATATCCCAATGCTTACCTGTAAGTGGAATGAGTGATTGTAATTTTTCTCGAACCTTTACATCATCTTGTAGATCAGGAAAAGGAATGTTTAAAAAAACACGACTGATGACTCGACGAACATTGGTATCAACTACTACAGTTCTTTGATGCTGGATAAAAGCGGTTAAAGCTGCCGCCATATACGAACCGACGCCTTTAAGCGCTCTCCATTCCGTTTCATTTTTCGGGAGACCGTGAGTACAAATCCATTGTGCGGCTTCTCGCGCATACAAGGCTCGTCGATTATACCCGAGACCGGTCCATGCTTGGATAATGTCAGCTGTTTTTGCTTGCGCAAGCGCGGTCCAATGCGGAAATCGCCTTAACCAGTTTTCCCATAGAGGAATAACACGTGTAACTTGTGTTTGCTGCAACATGAGTTCCGACATAAAAATCGCATATGCATCAGATGTTTCACGCCAAGGTAAAACACGACCATGTTGTGCATACCAGGTAAGAATAATGTGTGCCGGCGAACGCATGTTATCGAGAAAAATCAATCGTCGACAAAATATCAGTGACAGTGATTTTTGAATTGGTAGGAACAGGTTCCTTGATCCATATCAAATGTGAGGAAGTTCCGGCAGAGCGTACATGAAGTACGGTCATGTATCCTGTTTGACCGTTCAATTGACCGCGTTTACCCGCTAACAAACGTCCGTGTACGGAATACGAAACATTTGTGGAAGAACTCAAATGGAATAATAATTCCTGTTCTAGTTTTTCATCAAAAGGGGTAATAGATAACCAGCGTTGATCTTGAGCTGGTAAAATTGAATTCGGAATCGTTTTAAGGAGAGTTAAGCTTTGTGCATCATTCGATTCAATTTCCGTTCCCTGCGGATATTTGAGTGAAATTCCAAGTGGCAAATTAATCGCATCTTTCCAACCTTTTATCGTTTTTCCATTTGGAGGTAATAGCTGTTGTGCGCTCGCCATTAAGTCACGTTCTTGTTGTGCGAGTTGAACTTGTTTCTGAGCCTTGGAAATTTCAATATCAGCTTGGGCTATTTTTTTATTCGCTTGATCCACAGCAAAACGCCCTTCTTCTTTAATCCGCGTAACTTCATCTTGCGCACGTTTTGCTATTCCAGCTAGGCGTTCACGATCGTCATTTGCTTGTTTAAGGTAACCTCCCATTCCAATAGCAACAGCGAGCGCGCCAAGTAGGATGGGTACTAATATCGACAAAGTTTTTCGCATAGCAGGTATTCTACGTTAAGGGAGCCGTTCTAGAAAATTCTGCAAACGCTTTCGATCTGGTTGATTAAATTCCATACATAAAATGGCAAGCATAACGTGCGGTTGCCGTAACTTATTTTCAAGACAAAGTTGTACAAGTTCTTTCCATGAGACGGTAATTGTTTCGATACGTTCACCTGGATCTAAATGTTGATCAACAGGTGTAAGTGCACCTCCTAAAAAAAGATATTCTTCAAAACGAATCATGCCCGTGTGTAGTTTGTGTGACCATAAGAGGTGAGCTTGTGCATGATAACCTGATTCTTCACGCAGTTCACGTAATGCCGCATTTTGCGGATCTTCGCCAGTCTCAATTCTGCCTCCCGGCACATCGATAAACGTTGGACGCCCTGGTTGCTCTTGTTTGGTAAGAAGAACCGTATCTTTATCAAGAAATGGAATAATATTCGCTGAATCTTGACGTACAACACATTCAAATAAGTGTGTCGAGCCGTCAAAGAGTGTCTGATCCCAGGTATGAACATTTAATATTTCTCCTGTGTAGATTCGTTTTGAGTGTTCGGGGGCGGGGTAGGGCATACCTTGATAAGTTCGGTAACAATTTGTAAGGCTTGTTCACGAGTGGAAATTTTTCCAGCATCACGTAATGTTTCAATATAAACAATCCAAAGTCCAATTTGCGAACCGGCTGGTAATCCAAGATCAATTAAATCTTGACCACGCAATAAGGTATTTTCAGCTTGATATTGGAGATTATGTTCTTTGATAAGTTTCCGCCAAGTGTGTGCTCTGGCATGACTCAAAGTACCGTTCGCAAGAGCCGTCACAAAAAAAGTCGAGATGCGCACTGGGAGTAAGTCACGTAAAAATTGGCGTAAAGCATTTGGGTTATCTTGCAATACCTGTACTGCACGGAGTCCGTGCAAAACGCCAAGTACGCCCTGTTCAACGGAGGATCCAAATAAATATCGTTGAAAAAGCGTGGATAGTTCTTCAGGTGTATGCGATACCAAAAGAAGCGCCAGCATTGAAATAAGACGTTCTTCGTTTGAGAGTTTTTCTTTTTGTGCAAGCTGGACACAGATATCGGTTGTCATTACGACTGGAAAATCCGTAAGTCCGATATCGGAAGCAAATTGTAATCCACGGCTTGGAAAAAGTGCCTTCGTAAATAATTTTTTCCATTCATCCGTTGTACGTTCAATCGATAAAGTTCGAAAATCTGGCGATGTAACCATGCGTTGAATGATATCAAAAGTATCATTTTCAACTCGTAAGTTAAAACGCCCTACAAGTTGTACCGCACGCAGTACACGCAATGGATCATCACCAAAAGTATTTTTATCAGCTACACGTAAAATTCCTTCTTCCAAATCAAATAATCCATGCAGCGGGTCGATAAGAGTTCCCGTTAAAGGATCAAGACTGATGGAATTTATTGTAAAATCTCGTCTTCGAGCAGCAGTTTCTGGATCTAAGTTCGGATCACCAATAATCCTAAACCCACGGTGACCATCGCCTTCTTTAGATTCCGTCCGTGGTAAAGCAAGATCAAGAGATAAGCCGTCTTCAAGAGAAATTTTCAAAATACCAAATGATTTACCAACCGTTGAAAAAGTTGCTTCTGGAAACAGGGGACGAAACATGGCTTCAAGAATTTCTGCTTGCACACCATAAACCTCCATATCGGCATCCAAACCGGAATAATGACCCAAGGCCAGATCACGTACCAAACCACCGACCAAAAAAGCTCGCGGGGGTCTACCGAAAGGATTTGTTGGATGTTGAGCGACTGTTTCAGCAATTTTTACAATAGCTTCAACAAGACGAGAATGGCAGCGTTGAAGCCGCAGTTTGAGCGTTCGATTTTGACGACTAAACTTCATGTGCTCTTAGCATAAAACAGAATGTCTTCTATGGCGAGAGATAAAAAATACCGGTTATTCTAACGGTAACAAATAAAGCCACCAAATGAAAAACAATTTGTTTATGAATATTTTGGATACCATCTACGATTGTAGAAGATACAAACCAAAAATCAAGGTAATTTCAAATCAAAGTAATATCAAAGATACATAATGCCCACTATTCAAAAAAGACTAAGAAATTGTGGGTATTTGATTGACAAAAAGAGCAAACCATGATACATCATACATACGACTGATTTTTCAGTTGTTGACATCAAAATAATGTCTTGGCGCGTTTCCATGAAGCGCTAAGCGAGAAGACCTTGATTTTCAAAAATAGAAAACAGACGTGATTTATCTAGACCTACACCAAGATGTAGCAAAGGAGAACATCATGTGTACTGGATAAAATAGTGAAAAAAACAACAGGCAAAGTCTTCTTATCTTTAAGCAAATTCATACATAATTATGTATGTTAGTTGCAAGACTCCCCTCCATTGAAGAGTTGATCTCTTCTGTATAACAGGAGGGGATTTTTAGTTACACCTGAAATTGGATGAAAACCAATATAATTTTCAGACGAGATACACGATTTACGGTTTGATGGAATCAAACATGGCTCGCATGGTATCAGCCAAAATATGACTATCAATTAAAACTGAAATTTGACGACCTTTAAAAGTCGAAAGCGCAACTTTAGTACCATACACCAGAACATCTCCGTCAAAAGAATATTTTTCTTTGGATAACTTGACGTTAACAACATTCTTCCCATGCGATTTCAATTCTCCCCGCGTAAGCATAAAACCTCGGATTTCAGGACTCATACGAGCCAATTGCTGTTTAAACGTATCCAAATCAGTACCCTCGTACAATGTATTGATTTCGTCTAAATTACCGAATTCATACACTTGTTTAGGCTTGCTTAAAAGCACGTCATCATGAATAGCTTTAAGTGCTTCAGGACCTTCAAATAATTTCACGACTGGTTTCTCGCCACCTCGCATTAATTTTAATTCATCAACTGCGGATGCTACTTCTTTTAACGTTGACTCCATATTCCTCATACGCATTTGCATGTAGGCTACCAATCGTTCCGGAGCTTCAGCGGTAAAATAGGTTTTTTTCCCTTTTTGTACCGAACTCATGAGACCATGACCGGTTAAAGATTCAATTACTGCATACGTGGTAACACGAGAAACATCTGCTCGTTTCGCGATTTCTTGCACAGAAGATGGTCCCATTTCTGAAGTAATAAGATAAATCTTGCTTTCACTATCCGTGAATCCCAAGCTTTTAAGTAATGTAGTCCATTTTTTCATAAATGCTGCTCAAAACAGCATATCCGAAAAAAAAGGGATTGGAAAGTGGTATTGATTGACCAAATTCAAACATCTAGGTATGATGCCGCCACAAGAGAAATGTATTGGGCCCTTAGCTCATTTGGTAGAGCACCTGCTTTGCAAGCAGGGGGTGGTCGGTTCGAGCCCGACAGGGTCCACCAACAAAAATCCCTCCATTTTGGAGGGATTTTTGTTTTACGCAGAAAGTGCTTGAATAGTCGATTATTGAAAAAATCTCTTGTAAAATATGACCTACGCATTAGAATTACGGGTAATCATAGATGACATGTCTTGTATGATTAAAAAACCAATCACCGGGTAAAAAAGACATCTTGTTTAATTTACAATAAAATAGAATCAGACACAGTAACCAATCCGACGTTAAAAACGATAAAAAGCTGACAACTTGTTAAGTAGGTACGCTTGATGAAGTAATATAATAAATATATGGCAAAAACTATCAACAACAAGGCGAATGAAAGCCTCGAAAAGCAACTCTTCAAAGCGGCTGACAAGCTACGCAAGAATATTGATGCTGCGGAATATAAGCATATTGTGCTCGGCCTTGTTTTTCTAAAATACATTTCCGATTCTTTTGAAGAGCTTTATAACAAGTTAAATGAAGGCAAAGGCGAATATGAAGGCGCTGATCCGGAAGATCAGGATGAATATCGCGCGCAAAATGTTTTTTGGGTTCCGCAAAATGCCCGATGGTCTTATCTCCACTCAAGAGCAAAGCTCCCTTCTATTGGAACCGACCTTGATGAGGCAATGGAGCTGATCGAAAAAGAAAATCCGACGCTGAAAGGTATATTAGCGAAAGTGTTTGCGAAACCAAACTTGGACAAAGCCGCCCTCGGCGGACTACTAGACCTCATCAGTAACACCGCGCTTGGTAGTGAAGCCGCAAAGTCAAAAGACTTGCTTGGCCGTGTGTACGAATACTTCCTTGGAGAATTTGCCAATGCCGAAGGTAAAAAGGGCGGACAATTTTACACCCCAAAATCCATCGTGCGTTTGCTCGTTGAAATGGTGGAGCCTTACAAAGGGCGCGTGTACGACCCCGCTTGTGGCAGCGGGGGCATGTTCATCATGAGTGAAAAATTTGTGGAAGAGCACCAAGGAAACATTGACGACATTTCTATCTTCGGACAAGAAAGCAATCAGACCACCTATCGTTTGGCACGCATGAACTTGGCTATTCGTGGAATTGATGGATCGCAAATCAAATGGAATAGCGAAGGTTCATTCTTGAAAGACGCGCACCCTGACCTTAAAGCTGACTTCATTATTGCAAACCCCCCCGTTTAATCAATCCGATTGGGGGCAGGATATTCTTCGTACAGATCCACGTTGGCAATACGGCGTACCGCCCGCAAACAATGCCAATTTTGGCTGGATGCAGCACATGATTTATCATCTCGCGCCACATGGCGTGATGGGATTAGTATTGGCAAATGGATCTCTCTCTTCCAATACCTCAGGTGAAGGCGAAATACGCCAGCGCATTGTAGAAGCAGACTTAGTGGATTGTATCGTCGCCCTTCCAACGCAGCTCTTTTACAATACTGGAATTCCTGCCTGCCTCTGGTTTATCTCGCGCAAGCGCACTGGTAACGGTGATCGCAAACGTACAGGGGAAATACTCTTCATTGATGCAAGCGAACTCGGCTACATGGAAGACCGCACGCATCGTAGCTTCACCGAAGAAGACATAGCCAAGGTCACCAACACCTATCACGAATGGCGCAAAAAGGACGGCAAGTACGAAGACATTAAAGGTTTTTGCAAGTCCGCCACCATGGAAGAAGTGCAAAAGCATGGATTCGTCCTAACTGCTGGACGCTATGTTGGTATTCAAGAAAAAGCCGGCGATGGCATTCCATTTGAAGACAAAATGCGCGATCTTACCGCTACCCTCAAAACCCAGATGGAGGAAGAAAAACGGTTGGATGAAGAGATCAAAAAACAGCTGGGGAATATCGGATTTACGTTATAGCTATGAGTACGACTAAATCACAATCAGGCTGGAGAGAAGCGACGTTAGGGGAAGTGGCAGTTTTGAATTATGGAAAAAGTCTCCAGTCAGAAAAGCGTATAGCTGGATCTGTACCTGTTTATGGTTCTAGTGGAATAACAGGATGGAACAATGAAGCGTTAGTAAAAGAACGTGGAATAATTATTGGAAGAAAAGGAACAGTTGGCGCGATTTATAAATCGGAAACACCATTTTATCCAATTGATACAGTTTTTTATATTACGCAAAAAGATACGCAATGCGATTTAGATTTTCTGTACAATCTTTTGCTTAGCTTGGGTTTGAATGAAATGAATTCTGATTCAGCAGTACCTGGATTAAACAGAAATAACGCATATACTCGTTCGATTTTACTTCCTGAATTGTGCGAACAACGCGCCATCGCTGCCGTCCTCTCTTCTCTCGACGACAAAATCGAGCTCCTCCACACTCAAAACAAAACATTGGAGGCCATTGCGCAACAACTCTTTCATGAGTGGTTTGTGGAGTTTAATTTTCCGAATGAGAATGGTCATCCATACAAAAAGAGCGGTGGAAAGATGGTGGATGGTGAACTTGGGGAAATGCCTGAGGGGTGGAAAATAAAAAGATTGTCTGAAATCGCTGACGTAACAATTGGGCGCACACCCCCACGAAAAGAAAGTGAATGGTTCTCGGGGAACAGTAGCGACAAAAAATGGATTTCAATTAAAGATCTTGGTGCGTCTGGAATGTTTGTAGATACGACAAGTGAGTATCTAACAGCCACAGCTGTGGAACGATTTAGAGTTCCATTGATTCCAAAAGGAACGGTTGTTGTGAGTTTTAAGTTGACGGTTGGACGTGTTGCGATTGTGTCGGAAGACATGTACTCGAATGAGGCGATAGCGCACATCAAAACACATTTACTACCGACAGAATACACATACCTTTTCTTTAAGAATTTCAACTACGACAGCTTAGGTAGCACGTCTTCAATTGCAACGGCAGTGAATTCGGAATCGATACGTCAGATTAGGGTCCTTATCCCGAGCGATTCCGTGCTCAGGCTTTTTGCGCTCGTTGCTGATGCATTATTTGAAAAAATCGCATTGAACACGCAGACAATCAAAACCCTCTCCACCCTTCGCGACTCCTTGCTTCCTCGCATGATGAGTGGTGAGGTACGAGTGAAAAATGTTTCATAAATCATATGCTCAAGCGTTTCCAAAAAATCACACAAACTGGTGTATTCCGAAAAGCTGATGGCTTGGGAAAGTTTGAATTTGGCAAAACCGTTGTCTTTTACGGTCTCAATACCTTTGGGAAGACAACACTCAAGGACATTTTTAATTCCTTGGCGTGCAATAATCCAGACCACATCACCAAACGTAAATCCATTCCTGCCGACACGACCACGCAGCAAGAAGTGATTTTGTGCTGCATGGATGGCAAGACTGAAAAGCCCTACAGATTTACTACTGCTGGCTGGGATTGTACCGATCTTCAGGGTAAAATCTTCGTGTTCGATAATGACTTTATCCACCGCAATGTTATTACGGGATTTAGGATTGAACGCGAAAACAAGGAAGCTCTGTCAGATTTTATTCTTGGGGAGCAAGGCGTGAAGCTATCCGAGGAAATTCGAGAAATGAAAGAGACGGTGCGTACCAAGAGAACAACTCTCAAGACTCCATCATATTTCACCAAACTTACGACTGATGCGGAGCGTGAAAGGTTCGTGCAACTGAAAGTGACCGAAGATAAAGCGGTACTTGAAGCCTTGATCGCCACCAAGAAACAGGATGTTAGTAATTATGCCAATCAGTCGCAGATTGCGGCGTTGCCAGATATCACCGTTCCGACTTTCGGGTTGGAGGTCAAACTGACGGATATTATCAGCAAGCTGAATGTGGAATTTGCAAAGGATTTTAAAGATGTTACGAAAGAAACACTCGATGCCATCAGCGCGCACACAACAAAATGTATTACTGGCGGAGGTTCGCAGTCGTGGATCAAACAAGGACTCAAGTACAAAAAAGCGGACGATTGTCCGTTCTGTGGTCAAGCAATAGCGGGAGATGCAAAGAAGTTGCTTGATGCATACCACGCCTATTTCAACCAAAACTACGAGCGATTTGCTAGTACGATTTCACAAAACCTCTCCAGTGCGGAAAACGCGGTGAACGGATTAAGTGTAAATGTGCACGCTGGTTTCCTTCAGGCGCAAGTCTCACTCCAAAAATACAAAGCGTTTGATTCTGCCATTGAAACTGAGTTGATACTTGATGAGTTGAAGCGACTGGAAACAGAAGTGAACACCAAACTGACAGCATGGAAAAACACCGTGAAGGATGCTGTGGAGAAGAAGAACAAAGAGCCCCATGCTGCTTTGAGCGACATGACTTTGGGTACAGACCTTACGGTGTCGATTTCCGCATTCTCAACTGAATTGAAAAAGCAAACAACAAGAACAGAGGTACTCATTACAAAAGCAAAAAAACTGAAGGAGAATCACGCTAAGCTAACTCCCGCTCAGGTTAGCACTGAACAAGCAGATGCGCACAAAACTATAAGGATTGTTGAAGAAAAAATCGCTCGTTTAGATCAGGATGCAGATTGTGTTGAAAGAGTACGACAACAAGGTGAAATTCAAAAGCTCGAAAAAGACATTGTTACCAAAACCCAAGAACTGGAGACCCAACAGTCTGGCTACATCTCCAAATATTTCACAGAACTGAATTCTATATATTCCCAACTCGGGAGTGGCGATTTTGTATTGCAAAGTAGTACCAATAATCGTGGGGACAAGAAAATTTATGAGCTTAAGGTCTCATATAAAGGAGCTAATGTTGAACACCAAGATATTTCCAAGGTGATGAGCGAATCAGATAAACGCAGCCTTGCTTTCGCCATTTTTCTCACGAAGCTGAAATATCAAACCAACAAGGCCGACCTCATGGTTGTATTAGACGATCCCGTCGTGAGTTTTGACGATAATCGCATCAGTATTTCTGTGGATATAGTGAAGCAACTCAGCAATGACTTTAAGCAATTACTCATTCTAACTCACTATCCCCCCCTTGTAAAAAAGATGGTACAAACTAAGGCTGATGCTGGGTACTTCAGGATTCACAAAAACGATCAGACGAGCACTTTTGAGCCGCTCAATACAGATGAATTTGTGTTGTCAGACTATGAGCAAGCGTTCGAGAAAATCTATTCCTTTATTGAGCGCAAGCACACAGACGATATTACAAAAGACCTTCGCGTATATCTTGAAAAATACCTACAAGTAGCATACCAGAAGAATATTCGAGATCAGCAAGTCACAACATCACCCCTCAAAAATTTTATCAATGATCTACACACAAAGGGCGTAATAACAGATCAACAAAAAACAGAGCTGCATCAATTTCGAGAATCGCTAAACCCAGATCATCACCAATTTGTCGGCAATTCAAATGAAGAAGACCGACGGACATACGCTACAAACCTTCTAAATTACTTATCAAACCTATGAGCCATATATACGAATCAGATGTAGAATTGCTTGCCATCGAGACCTTGGAGGCTCTTGGGTACAACTATCTTTCTCCTGAAGATCAAGAAAAAGAGCGCGCAGACCTTACCGAAGTGATCCTGAAAGATCGCTTGGCTTCGGCTATCAATAAGATAAACCCAAAGGCCACGGCGGATGCAAAGCAACAGGCGCTGCGTACCATTCTTGGTATGCCTATACAAAGCCTTACAGATGCAAATGAGGCTTTCCATGTCATGCTTACCAACGGCATTGAAGTAGAAATCTATGAGGGCGGCGAAACCAAAGGGCAAAAGATTTGGCTCGTGGATTTTGAGCATCCAGAAAACAATGAGTTCCTTGTATGCAATCAATTCACGGTGATGCATAACCAAAACCACAAACGCCCTGACGTGGTGCTTTTGGTAAACGGTTTGCCGCTTGTGGTGATTGAACTTAAAAACCCAACCGATGAAAACGCCACAGTGAAGAAAGCTTTTCAGCAATTGCAAAACTACAAGGACGCTATTCCGCAACTTTTCGTATACAATGGTGTGCTTGTTGCTTCTGACGGCTTGGATGCCAAGGCGGGATCACTAACTGCGTCATTCTCACGTTTTCTTGCATGGAAATCAATTGATGGGAACAAAGAAGCGAAGGCGACCATTCCACAAATGGAGACGCTGATTAATGGCATGTTAAAGCCAAGCGTTCTTCTTGATCTTATCAAGCAGTTTACGGTGTTTGAAAAGACCAAGAAGAAAAATGACAAAACAGGAATGATTCAAATTGAAACGGCAAAAAAACTTGGTGCATATCACCAATACTTCGCCGTCAACAAAGCGATTGAATCCACCAAGCTTGCTGCGGCAGAAAACGGCAACCGAAAGGCAGGTGTGGTGTGGCACACGCAAGGATCGGGCAAATCCCTTTCCATGGTGTTTTATGCGGGTAAAGCCGTGCTTTCTCTTAATAATCCGACTGTCGTGGTGATCACCGACCGTAACGACCTCGACGATCAATTGTTTGATACCTTTGCGGCCTGTAAGCAATTGTTGCGCCAAGAACCCGTACAAGCGGAAGACCGAACGCACTTGAAAGAACTGCTCAGAACAACTGGTGGCGGAATCATTTTTACAACGATTCAAAAGTTCTCACCTGCTGAAGGCAGTACGGTGTTCGATGAACTTTCTGATCGCAAAAATATTATTGTGATTGCAGATGAAGCTCATCGTAGTCAATACGGATTTGGCGCAAAAACTTTAATGAAGAACGGTGAGGCATATACAAAATATGGCTTTGCGAAGTATTTGCGCGATGCCTTGCCGAATGCTTCTTTCATCGGATTCACAGGCACGCCGATTGAGAAGGAAGACGTTTCCACACCCGCCGTATTTGGCGGATATGTGGACGTGTACGATATTGAACAGGCAGTGGAAGATGGCGCAACGGTTCGCATTTACTACGAATCTCGTTTAGCTAAAGTGCACTTGAAGCCCGAGGAAGCGGCTGCATTGGATGCGGAAGTAGCGGCACTCGATGAAGGCGAAGAATCCACTGCCACAGAAAAAGCGAAAGCCCGTTGGACGCAACTTGAAGCGATTGTTGGACACAAAGACCGTCTCAAAATTGTAGCGAAGGACATTGTCGACCACTTCGAAAAACGACAAGAAGCCATGACCGGTAAAGCAATGATTGTCACCATGAGTCGCCGTATTGCCGTTGCTTTGTATGAAGAAATCGTCGCACTGAAACCTGAGTGGCATGACACAGACAAAAAGAAAGGTGTCGTGAAAGTCGTAATGACTTCGAGCTCCAGCGATCCATCAAGCTGGCAAATGCATCACACCACGAAACAGGAACGTAAAGATTTGGCGGAACGCTTGAAGAATCCTGATGACGAACTGAAACTGGTGATTGTTCGTGACATGTGGCTCACTGGTTTTGATGCGCCATGTTTGCACACCATGTATGTAGATAAAAGCATGGAAGGTCACAACTTGATGCAAGCCATTGCCCGCGTGAATCGTGTATTCAAAGACAAGGACGGCGGTTTGATTGTTGATTATATTGGCATCGCAACACACCTCAAGAATGCATTGGCAACATACACGGAAAGCGGCGGCAAAGGCGCACCGACACTAAATCAGGAAGATGCCGTAGCAACGATGCTGGAGAAGCGCGAAGTGGTAATGCAGCTCTTTAACGGGTTTGATTATGCAACATATTTTAAGGCAAGCACAAAAGAAAAGATGATCATTATTCTTGAAGCGCAGGAGTTTATCCTCGGATTGGAAGATGGAAAAAACAGATTCACTAAACAGGTTGGTTTGCTCTCTAAAGCTTTTGCTCTCTCCGTACCTCATGAGAAAGCAATGGATATTAAAGACGAGGTAGGCTTTTTCCAAGCGGTGAAAGCGCGTCTGACCAAGTTTGAACCAGCCGACGGTGGCAAGAGCGATGAGGAAAAAGAAACGATCATTCGCCAGATTATAGATCGAGCCGTTGTTGCCGATGGTGTGGTAGATATTTTTGATGCCGCAGGTATCAAAAAGCCCGACATTTCCATTCTTTCTGACGAGTTTTTGGAAGAAATTAAAGGAATGGAACGAAAGAACCTCGCCTTGGAACTCTTAAAAAAGATTCTTGGAGATGAAATAAAAACCCGCACCAAAAAGAACTTCATCCAGAGTAAAAAACTCTCGGAGATGTTGGAGCTCGCTATCAAAAAGTATCAAAATAACTTATTGACAGCCGCGCAAGTGATCGAGGAATTGATCAAATTGGCGGAAGAAATCAAAACCGCCGACTTGCGCGGGACAAAACTTGGCCTGACGGAAGATGAAATTGCCTTCTATGACGCGCTCCTCATTAACGGTAGCGCTAAGGAGATATTGGGAGACGATACGCTCCGCGACATTGCTCGCATCCTTGTGAAGAAAGTAAAGGAAAACACCACCATCGACTGGACTATTAAGGAAAGTGTGCAAGCCCGTCTTCGTGTCATCGTGAAGCGCGTGCTTAATCAATACGGTTATCCTCCGGATAAGCAAAAACTAGCAACGGATAATATCCTAAAGCAGGCTGAACTTTTTGCGGAAGATTGGTCAAAGTAACTCTAAAACATCAAACACCTCGACAATCTCGTTCGATTGCCAAATATGAGTACCAATCCTGTACTGTATATTCACACCGCCTTTACCAACAATGTAGTTATTTATTTTAACTTTATTTATCGCAAACGTTTATTTTGCCGGAGTCAGTGCAGGCTTACCTTCAAATATAGCTAAAATATTTTGAGCAGCTACCATACTCATTGCTTCACGCGCTTCAATAGTAGCGCTGGCAATATGTGGAGTTAAAATAACATTTAAAAAAGTACGCAATTCCAAAGTATCGGTAAGGTCACAATCAATGGCTGGTTCACATTCAAAAACGTCTAAGGCGGCACCAGCAATGCGTTTCGTTTTTAATGCTCTCAACAGTGCTTTTTCATCCACCACTGGTCCTCTGGATGTATTGATTAAAAAAGCGGTTTTCTTCATTGAGCTAAATTCAGCCGTTGAAATTAAATGTCGTGTTGAAGGCAAAAGAGGAACATGTAAACTAACATAATCAGATTGTTGAAGGAGTTTCGTAATCGGAAGTCGTGCAGCTCCGTAATCACGTTCCAATAACAAATTTTCATGCGCATCCGCATAAACGAGCTTCATGTCAAAGCCTTGAACCGCTTTTTTTGCCATCATGGATCCGATGCGTCCTGCGCCGATTAAACCAAGAGTTTTTCCACGTACATCGGTTCCGATAAATTGCGTCGGTGACCACCCGGTATATTTCCCGGCTTTTGCAAATTGATCCGCTTCTGAAATACGGTGGGCAAGCGCCAGGAGAAGAGCAAACGCATGTTCAGCGACGGATTCATTTACGGCATCAGAAGGCGTATTAGTCACCACAATTCCGCGTTTTCTTGCTTCTACTAAATCAACATTATCAAATCCAACGGCATAATTCGCAATGATTTTAAGTTGAGGTCCTGCGGCTTCAAATACTTCTGCATCAATCCTATCCGTTAAAAGGGGGAGTAAGGCATCACAGCCTTTTACTCTTTTAAGAAGTTCTGTACGTGGAATATTTTCATCTTTTTCATAAATTTCGACACGATGTCCTGCTTTTTGTAGTGCTTTAATTCCACTGTCTGCAAAACGACGAGTCACAAACACAAAGAATTTTTTAGAAGGCGATGGCATAGGATTTTAGTATAATACAAAACACCTATCATGCCGACAGGTGTTTTTAAAAATTAGGACCCTCCGTTCGCCGTTGTGGATTTTTAGCAAGTTCCGCTGCTATTCGGTTGCGAGCAAGCCATTTTATCGGCGGAAGCAATGCATTCACTCCCGCTAGAATAATGAGCAATTTGGGTACGACTTCGTATTGTTTAAAAAAAGTACCACCCACCCATAATGCTAAGGTGTTATTCATATACACCATACATAAGGTTAAGGTGATGCGTTCCGCAGCATTGCGCCACCCGGTCAGTCCATAGGCTAACCATGCTAATCCACCCATGTAAATGTTCATCACAACTAAAATACCGACTTCATTCCACCCAAGACGTATAGTTTCTCCTTGAACGGTATCGGCGACTGCGGATGCGACTAAAAGGACAAACAAAGCTAAAGAAATTTCACGCCAGGCAACGTCATGTGTTTTAGTGAATGTTGGAGCCACACGTTTTGCAATCAGAGCAAGAAAAAATGGAATGACGATTGTAAAAAATAAAGATGAGAACAATTTGGTGATAGGTAGCGGAACGCTTTGTCCGATCAAAATCCAAAATATAAAAGGAACGGTAATTGGTGCAAGTAAAGATGTTGTCACCGAAACTAACATTGCAAGCGAAGCTTTGCCTCCAAACAAATCAGCGATCAAAGCGACGGTAAGCCCGGTTGGCATCGCACCGACGATCAAGAATGATAGCGCCCAGTCCGGAGCAAATAATTTTAATGGAATGAACATGGCAGCTGGAATAAACAACAACATGATCACATTTGAAATAACCACCATTCGGATATCTTTGGCATAATTCAAAAGTTCACTCAAATCCAAACGAAGACTTGAAGTAAAAAAAATGGCCATGAGCATCGGAGTGGCTAGCGGCGAAATCGGTTTAAAGACATTTGGGAGCAAGGCACCGGCAATCAAACCGGCTAACACCAAAATAATTTGATTATCATTTAAAAACTTTTTTAAATTGATGTTAACAGTACTCATAAGCGTGAGATTTCACGAACTTTTACCAAGTTCAATTCGCTTGCTTTTGGATAATGCTTAAGTATCCCACGTTTTGCGCCCATATGGGTAACAACACCAAATGCGTTTAATGCCGCAATGTGGAGCGCACGAAAAATATCCCCCTCTTTTATGAGCGATGCGACAAATCCGCTATTGAAGGCATCACCTGCACCCGTGGTATTAATTCGTTTTCCTTTGATTGTTCCGACATGCCAAACAACCCCACGCGAAAAAGCGTAGGCGCCACGTGCGCCATCGGTAATCACTAAAGCTAATTTCGGAATGGGGGAGAGAAGAAGTTGCATTTCTTCAAGCATGCGAGGAGCCACATGCGCTAAGTCGGCGGCTTCTTCACGGTTAAGTAATAAAATATCAGTTTGTTTCAAAAAAGGTTCCAATACCTTGTAACCATATTCTAATTCTCCATTACCCGGATTCCAAGCTATGTGTGTTCCGGATTTTTTTGCGGCCGCAAAAACCTCCTTCAATTGTGTCATTTTTCCACCAAGACTGGTCAGGTAGAGCCAGTTTGCCGGAATACCTTTTTTCAAAACGGAAGTTTCAATATGCTGAGATGCGCCGCGAGAAACCAAAACACAACGACTGCCATGTCCTGATAAAAAAATAATCGAAGATGCTGTTTTTTCTTTTGCATCCCATTGCATGTGTGAAATATCGACGCCCTCGCGTGCAATTTCACGCACCACATCTTCTCCGGCCGTGTCAGAACCGATACGAGACAAACAAGCAGTCCGTAGTCCAAAACGTGCAAAAGTAACAGCTCCATTTGTAGCGCCTCCGCCGGATGCTTGTTCCATCAAGTCAACCGAAATCTTACTACCCATTGGTAAACAAGCGCTAAAACCATCTGGTGCCGTTGCAGAAACGAGTTTTTCAAAATGCGAACTAGCCACAAAAATATCTCGTGTAGCAGACCCGATGGTGAGTACATCGAGTGGTTGTCGTCTAACGTATTTCATGGTGTTATTCTACCATCATTATCAATATGAAACGATTCTTATTTGTTCTGTTATCATGTTTGTTTGGATTTGTACCCCATTTGGTTTTCGCGGAGATCATCCGTTCGTATGATGTCGAAGCAACAGTTGATACTGATCGCAACCTTCGTGTCACCGAAACGATTCAATATGATTTTGAGCAAGAACTCCGCCATGGGATTTATAGAGATATTCCTGTGGTTTATCCTCGTAATGGAGGTACGTATAAATTACGTTTAGATATCCTCAGTGTGATGCGTGATGGAAAGAAAGAGGACTTTGTAAAAACTACGACGGGTAATAATCTACGCCTTAAGATTGGTGATAAAGATAAAACCATTACCGGCTCGCATACCTATACCATTATCTATCAAACCAATCGAGCTATCAACGATTTTCCGGAAACGAAAACGCAAGAACTATATTGGAATGCTATCGGAAATGGTTGGACCATTCCAATCGAGTCTGCAAAATTTTTTATTACTTTACCTTCAGATGTTTCGATAGAATCAGTTTCCACCACTTGTTTTGTCGGAACCTACGGTTCAACCGAAAAGTCATGTAGCATCGTTGCCCCTAAAACGGGTAAAACCTTCGAGATTCGTTCAACACGTGTCCTTAATGCAGGTGAAGGACTGACGGCGGCGATCGCTGTTCCAGAAGGAACTTTTAATACGATTCCATTCAGAGTAAAGCTCTGGCAATTCATCGTGGATAATGGAGTTATTGCGATTCCTTTAATTGCATTCTGTTTTATGTACTTTCGTTGGTGGACACGTGGTCGTGATTCAAAATTGGCAGCCGTCATTCCAGAATACGAAGCGCCAAAAGGATACACACCGGCTACAGTCGCTGCTAGCATGACCGAAGGAGATATTCCGGATCGAGCAATCACAGCAACCATTATCGATTTAGCCGAACGTGGATATATCCATATCCGTTTTGGTGAACAAAAGGGTTTGCTCTTTGGTTCAACACCTACCTATACCTTCGTAAAAACGCAAAAAGATCCCGCTGATCTCAATGAATACGAAAAGGATCTCTACAATGGCATCTTCGGAAGCAACACTGAGCGAACGCTCGAGGAATTAAAATTGCCATCAAATAAATTCTATCAAGACATTCAAAATTTTAAGAAAAAAGTGCAGATCGAAGTCGACTCGAAAAACCTCTTCGATCAAAACCCTGGCGCCGTTCGCGGAAAATACATTATTGGAGCATTCGCTATCGGTATAGTGCTCTTCTGGACCATCGGTAGTATGAATCTTCTCGGAGTCATTTGCAGCATTGCAACAGGATTCATGGTAGCTTTCTTTGGATGGATCATGCCTCGTCGCAACGCTGCCGGCTCAGAGTTTTTGCGTCAAGCAAAAGGGTTTGAATGGTTCATGTCAGTGACCGAAAAAGATCGTCTTGATTTTCACAATGCACCAGAGCGTACCCCGGCACAATTTATGACGCTCTTACCTTTTGCTATTGCCTTAGGTGTTGAAAAGAAATGGGCGGCACAATTTGCGTCACTGAATATGCAGTCACCAAATTGGGCTGAAGGCAATACGGCTTCACATTTTGCCGCGGCGAGCTTTGTTTCAAATCTTGGAGCCATGCATACCGCTGCCGCTTCTTCTTTTTCACCGCCTTCGAGTTCTGGTTCAGGAGGTTCTGGTTTTTCAGGTGGTGGCTCGGGTGGTGGTGGAGGTGGTGGTGGGGGAGGAAGTTGGTAAACAAAAAAACCCTCGTTTTTAACGTGACCGGCACGATAAAAATGAGGGGAGAGTTGTTAAGACGAATCATCTGATCCGCCACCACTAGGCAGAGGCGGTGGAACAGCAGATCGTCCAGAGGATCGCGAGCGAGGTGGCGCATTTGATACCGACTGACTGCTATTTTTCTTGTCGGTTGTCATACCAAGGTGAAATTCGAGACGAGCGATAAAGCCTCCCAAACTGACCGTTCCCTTGGTATATCGGTCTACGCTGTATGCGGCGCTGTCAAACAGAACCAAGACTTCACGAAGCTCTTCTTTGAGAGCAAGTATTTTGACTTTTTCAAGCGCATGCTCATCCGAACTGAGCGTTCGTCCCAGAATTTTTTCGATCGTGGAATGAACACGTCGAATTTTATCCGGTTCTGCTTCCGTCTTAATACCATGCTTCTCAAGATCAACCATCATTCGCGCGATTTCAACCGCCTGAGTGTCTGAATTTTGTTCGGCAGTTGCAGACTTCAAGCTCGGAGGAATCTCTTCGAGATCATGTTCCTCGAGTTCATCATCGCGAACATCGATAACCACGCTTTCGATGGAAGCTACTCCTACAAGGTCAGGAGCAGGAATAACGATCTCATCATCAGCTGAAATATCCGCCTTCGAAGGTGGCAGAGTAACCATCGCATCCGGGGGCGGGCTCCCTGGAGGAGGCGGAGCAGTCTTCGCATGTTCTGTTTGTTTTTCTTCCAAACCGGAGAACAGGCTTTCGATAGCTTCATCCGTCTCTGTCGCAGCAACTTCAGCCGCCGATGGCGGTTGATTTGATCGACGTTGACCTTCAAAGCGTGTTGACGGAGCTCCTTCTTCTGTTGGAAGAGGTGGAGCTTTAAATCCCATACGCTCTTCCGCAAGTTCCAGGATCTTTTTCAAATCCGTGAGCTTAAAGTGAACCATGAAAATATCCGGTGTCACGATAGCGAAGACATGCTTCGGAGCAAACACGGTTTCCTTACCATCCTGAGTCGCTTGAACCCAAGCTTCATGAACTTGAGCTCGCAAATCAAGTGGCAGATGGTGATTCCAGACGCGAGAATCGATTCCACGCATCAAATCCCAAGGCGTCAGGATAGCGCCAGAAGGCGACCACTCTGTTTTTGCACGTCCGGAATCGAGCAGGCTCGAAATCAGTAGCCCGATGATTTCTTTATCACTATCTTCATTCTGTTCCCAAGGGAGAGACTGCATCAGGTGGCGCCAAAGAGCGCCGGCATCGAGATAGAGCGCAAGCTCCGTGGCTTGATGAGCCATTTCATACTCAGAAACTGACACATCTTCGACATCGATGGCGATCAGGAGCTGTTGGCACTGCATTTCGAGCGGTGTCCGCAAAGCAGACTTAGCCTTGACCCCGGTCAACTCCGTCAAAATTCGTTGTCGAATATCATGCCGTACTTCAAATGCGTTCATGCGTTCGTTAACCGGACAGAAATTGAGCATGGTTTCGGGTGTATGCCATGCGGGACGTTTTTCACGCAAAATTGTGATCAGTCCGGCCAAGATCTGAATGGGCGGGTGAGCAGTTACAAAGGTATCAGCTTCACGCGCCAAGGTGGCATCGTCAGCACCTGCAGAATGCACAGGACGAGGGAACATGTAACCTCCAATTTGTGAGAGAACAAAAAACACAAAGAACAGGTAAACCCTGCCAAAAAACAAAAGCATTGTCAACAGGTAGAGGTAATTATTTTACTCTCCCCGCACTTCCAAATAATTTCATTTTACGCATTGCAACTTCTCGCATCAGTAAGTTTGCTGGTTCTAGGAGTTTTCGTGGATCTATCACCTGTGGTAAATCGTCCACAGCTTCACGTATGCCGGCTGTAAAAGCCAGACGTAAATCGGTATCAATATTAATTTTTGAAATACCCAATGAAATCGCTTGTTGAATATCTTCATCTAAGACACCACGCGCTTTTCCAAGTTGGGCTCCGTGTTTCTCGGCTAACTCCTTCACGTCCTCCAAAACACCGGAGGCTCCATGGAGTACAAGTGGCAATTTGACCAATTTCGCTATTTTTTTTAAACGATCTAAATCAAGATGAGTTTTACCTTTAAATTTATAAGCTCCATGCGCGGTTCCGATCGCAATTGCTAATGCATCGCATCCGGTTTTTTTAACAAAATCTAAAGCTGCTTCAGGATTTGTTAAATGAGCGTCTTTTTCTTCAACACTGACAAAATCTTCTATACCAGCGATTGCGCCGATCTCAGCTTCAACACTGGCTCCTTTTGCATGTGCAAGTTTTACGACCTGAGTACTGATGCGAATATTATCTTTTTCAGGTAATGCCGAACCATCAAACATAACGCTGGTGTAGCCGTGTGCTAAAGCCATTTTGACGTATTCTAATTTTTTTCCGTGATCTAAGTGCATAACTACCGGAATCTTTCCTTTTGCAGCGATCCGAATAAGTGCCGCAAGATATTCAATGCCGGCGTATTCAATGGCACCTTCTGAAGTTTGAATAATAACAGGAGAATGCATGTGTTCCGCAGCCGAAATAATAGCTTTAACAGCTTCCATATTATTCACGTTCATTGCCGGTACAGCATAATGTTTCGCACGGGCTTCAACTAAAACTTTTTTTAATGAGACAAGCATATAAAGCAGTAATTTACACGCTAATAATCCGCGCGTTGTATTTTGAGTGTGCTTTAAGAACCTTGTTCATAGCGCTTTCAGTCAATAAACCGGCTTGCGGTCCAACTTGTTTGACCACGCTCCAGCTATTTGCAGCTCCCCAGCGCAAGGCTTCCGGCAAATCAAGATTTTTCAAGAGAGCACAAGTGACTGCAGTCGCAAAACTGTCTCCGGCTCCCGTTCGTTCAAAAGCATCACCTGGAAAAATTGGCATGTGCCAATGAGTCTTACCATCAAAGGCGAATGCGCCTTTTACACCATCTGTAATAACCACAATTTTTGCCCCGAGATGATAAAAATTTTCGCATAGATTATGTATCGTTCTGTCGCCATCTGGGAGCAAATGATGCGCTTCGTCCTTGTTCAAAATAAATAACCAAGATTGACGAATTAACGCTTTAATAGCTGAAAGACCGGCACGGACATGAGTTGTTCCGGGTTGGAATGAAAATTTTGTCTCAGGACGTTTTTTTAATTCCGCTACGAGCATTTTGTCAAAAGCTTGATGTTTATTACCCATGGCGGAGTAATAAATACAACGGGTACTGGGTAATTTTGGTAAGACATATGTACGAGGTTCAAAATGAACAAGTTGAGTCCTCTCTCCTTTGAAAATTAAAAGCGTTGCTTCACTGGTTGATGATTTTTCGTCTACCAATACGTATTTTTGGTCAACGCCTTCAGTTTCGAGTGCAAATTGAATTTCTTGCCCTGCCGCATCTTTACCAACCCAAGACACTAAAGCGCTTTTCAGGCCCAAACGCGCAGAGCCAACGGCGGCATTAGCAGAGTTGCCGGCAGCATGGACTTTTACAATGTGCTGAACTGGAATTTTCTCAGCATATTCAAGACACAATAAACAACGTTCCGTGTGAAGTGAACAACTGACACTTGCTTCATGCAATAAATAAAATACGTCTCGTAATGACTCACCAATCGCTATTACGTCAAAGGAAGGTTTTTTTGCTGTCATAGACCTTTAGCATAGCAGTCTTGTCAAAACCAGAAAAACCTGGCTTCCTATGGAGTAGAACCTTGAAAGGACGCTCATGGAACCAAAAAAATATGCTCAAATCGTCGCATCTCTTATTGATCAAGAGTTCGGGTACGATACCTGTACCGGTTTGCTCACTCGCTTCATGGGGGATCTCCCTGATGTCTTGAATACAAGTCAGTTTCGTCAAGTGAATTATCAATTGATATTCGCAAATAAACTTCCTCCACTCATAGAGCGACTGCTCCTCAGCCAAACTTTGGATGAAAATATTTCTGCCCAAGATTTGGTGCAAGTGATGGTGAGTTGTGCTGTTGCCAGTACGACAGTTGTAAGACCGGTCGCAGAAGAACGAAATGATGGCGTAAACATCATGATGATTTCTGAAAATTCTTCCGTGGCGATGACACAAGTTTTTCTGCTTTGGCTTCTTGCGATCGGTCATATCGGTGGCACGATGCAATGGAGTGAAGACGAATCAGAAGATGAATCATCAGATCATGGGAAGTGTGAGGAGTTTGAATTCATGATGGCGAATGAGTATATCCAAGGTTCAGAGAACCACCAAAATGAAGAAATGGAGAAATTCGCTGAACTTCTCGCGCAACGCATTACCCAAATTTGGGGGATTCATATGACTGAGCCGGATAAACTTTTGCTTGTTGCGGACTATCTCAAGCACTTGAGTCCGCAGGAAAGGCAGGCATTCCTATCCCATATTGTGAATCGTTTTGCAAAAAATCCATCAGAATCAATTGAAGCCTTTCAGAAATTTTTGGAAGAACAAAAAATGAATGATGGATTTCGTACGAATTGACCTCAAGGGAGCTATCTCTTGAGGTTTTTTTGTTTGCGCAAAATTGCATCATGCACTGCTAAGACGATGTCCTTTGCTCTCATGCCATATTTTGTAAGTAATTCATCCGGCTCTCCGCTTTCTCCAAAAGAATCCTGCATGCCAATTGATTCCATCGGTACGGGATGGTGTCGTCCCAAACTCTCGGCGACTGCTCCAGCCAAACCTCCCGCAACTTGATGCTCTTCAATGGTAACTACACAGCCTGTTTTTAAAACACTCGCTTCAAGTGCCGCATGATCAAACGGTTTAATGGTATGCATATTAATGACTTCAGCTTCAATACCATCTCTCGATAATTCGTGAGCGGCAAGCAAGGCTTCATGTAAAAGAGGACCGCAACCAACCAAGGTCACATGCTCTCCAGTACGCATTAAAATGGATTTTCCAATTTCAAATGGAGTTTGAACCGTTGTAATAACAGGCGTTTTTTCACGAGCAAATCTAAAATACGCCGGTCCCTGCATCTGGGCTACAGCTAAAGTACATTTACGTGTTTCTTCAGCATCACATGGAACGATAACGGTCATATTCGGTAAAACTCGAGTAATGGCAATATCTTCCAAAGCCTGATGTGTAGCACCGTCTGGTCCAACCGAAATACCTGAATGTGCGCCTGCAATTTTTACATTTGATTTGCTGTAACACACCGAAACTCGTGTCTGATCCCACGTTCTCCCTGGCACAAAAACTGCATAAGATGAAACAAAGGGAATTTTACCGGCTAATGCCAAACCCGCTGCCACGCCCATCATATTTTGTTCGGCAACTCCACATTCGACAAAACGCTCTGGATATTTTTTCCAAAAAGCAAGCACACGTGTTGATTCAGCTAAATCACCAGTTAGAACCATTACTTCCGGTTTCGTTTCAGATAATTCAAGTAAGCCATCGCCATACCCATTTCGTGTTGGAATTTTTTCAACCTGGGGCGAAAACAAATGAGGATTTAAAGAAGGATGTAACATATTATTCATGTTCGCTCTTGATTTGTCCGGCCAAAGTTCGTAATTCACGTAAAGCGATTTGCCCTTCTTCTGCATTCGGTGGCTTGCCATGCCACTCAAATCGATTCTGCATAAAGCTCACACCCTTGCCCGGGGTCGTGTGACAAATGATCACAGTAGGATTTTCAAATGTTGTTTTGGCAAGTTCGGCCGCTGAAACCACGGACTGAATATCGTGCCCGTTAATTTCAATAACACTCCAATTAAAAGCCTTGAATTTATTTGCAAGGGGTTCAAGTGGCATAATGTCCTCGGTAAAGCCATCAATTTGAATATTATTCCGATCAATAAAAACCGTCAGTTCACGCAAGTTCAATTTTCCCGCAAGCATAAATGCTTCCCAGCATTGTCCTTCATTTAATTCGCCATCACCCATGAGGCACCAAGTTTGCCAAGTTGGGCGATGACCTTTGTCTTTTTCATTTGCCTGAAAATGAGTACGACTCGCAATTGCCATTCCTACAGCTTGCGAAATACCTTGAGCCAAAGGCCCGCCACAAGTTTCAATCGGGAGTTCTGGTCGAAAATGATTATTTGAATGTCCTTGTAAACGTGTCCCGAGCTTGCGGAGCGAAGATAATTCTTCGCGCGGAAAATAACCTCGATTCGCCAAAGTCGCATACAGCACCGGACAAATATGTGCATTCGATAAAATCACTCGGTCACGATCCTCCGCATCACGCTTTTCTGGTGTGATGTTCGCAATTTCAAAATATAAAGCGGTAAACACATCCGTCATTCCAAGAGGCCCTGCGCTATGACCACTTTTTGCAGACAAAAGCGAAGTAATAATATCTTGGCGAATCTGATTCGCGGCAAGCTCGAGCTCGGTAAGACGTGAAGGTAATAACATACAAAGAGTATACCGCCTAGCGAGAAACAAAAACAGTCTCTTTCGAGACTGTTTTTCTAAATGTTGAACAATTTAGTTCACCACATTCACCGTACCTTGCATCACTGGGAAATTGGAGTCCTTGTAGTCAAAGGAGCCAACCGTGTTGAAGGTATACGTATAGCTCTGATTGTATTTAAGCATATCCGACTTCCAACCATTTCCCGTCACATTGTGTTCAGTGCCATCTGAATTGGTCCAGGTAACAGCGGTTCCCTTCTTAACCGTTAAGGTAGGAGGAACAAAACCATTATCCTTGGTACCGATCGTAACCGTCATTTTTGTGCTGTCCAATTGCTTATCAAAATTAATATTGGTTGTTTGTGCAGTCACATCAGCTGGACGATATTCGGTGGCTACCGCAATTGCCGTACCAACACGGTAGTTCGTGAAAAATGCATCTGGAACATCATCGATGAGACCCTTCCAGTTTAATCCGTACAAGGTTTCAGCTAATTGCTCGCTTCCGACATGACGGAGAACCCCGCTCTGATCAACGGCATAGGTACGTGGATCAGTTGTAATCTTTACCATCTTCACACCTGGGCGGTAAGTGACATTTCCGCCAAGTGGAATAGTCGAAAGCATGCCATCAGATAATTGCTTCACGGTTGAAAAATCTTTGTACCAGGTGAAATAGGTTTTGTCGTTTGGAAACACATAACGCTTTCCATTGACGGCAAAGTAATACACCGCAGAACCAGAACCTTTAACTAAGTCACCAGGACCAAATGCGGTCGTTGTCATTGCAGAACTTGCAAGCGGAGCGACAGCAAGACCTAATGTAGATACCAATGCCGCTGCGCGAACAAATGATTTCTTCATATGAGAAGTGTTGAGAATAATAAAAAGAGTAAGCTCCTACAGGATGCCACTAACACATCTTTGCGTCAACGCAAAACACAATAAAATCAAATGCCCGGCAAGAGCCGGGCGCATGATGTTCTCGTCTCGTATTCAATGAATTTAATGTGCAACCACGTGTACAACATCGGTCGCATCAGCCGTACCTGTCATACCTTTGGTATCTTTTGCAGCACCAGAAAAAAGCAAAAAAGTCTCGGCATTCATCCATGGTCCGGTCGAGACCGTACAAGGCTGCGCACTCATGCAACTCTTCAAAACGACATTGCCATTCATCACATCAATTTGGCTGATGCCATCATTATCACTTGCGCTCACCGTCACTTCCAAAGATTCACCAGCGAAGATAGAGGTCTTAACCGGCGTAACCACCACACTAGGCGAATCATTTGTGCCAATCGTTAATGTAAGTGTCTTTGAAGTATAGGTACGACCAAGCGTATCCGTCACCCGAGCAAACACCGGCATAGATTGTCCAACGTTTGCACCGCTCACCACGTCACTCCAGCGACATTGACGCGCACCGTCTGCACAACCTTTGACAATGATTCCATTTACGCTTAGATCAACTCGCAAAATAGCAATACTTGAATCAATATCAGCTACTATCGAGGCTGCTTGATTTGGTGTAATAGTCGATTGTCCTAAGCTAATACGCACTTTACTTGAATCATCAATCGCAACGGGCAATGTTTTACTTTCTGTCAAAACAGTTTGTGAGAGTGTTGTTACGATTGTTTTAACGGTATACGCAGATTTTGTACCAGATAGCGGAATTTGTGTTTCACCATTACATGAAAACGAAACATCACAACTCTTAATAAGGGTATCATCAAAATAAAGTTCAATACGTTTAATGCCAGATGGATGACTAGCTTGAGTTGTAAGTGACAAAATATCACCACTTTGTAATGTTGTTTTTGATTGCGTGAAAGTAAGCGAGCCATTCGTATCAGGGACGCTTGGTGTACTGCTGGGAGTCGTCGGTAATGTCGGGATTATCGGATTCGTTGTAGCACCATTTCCTAAAGCACGATCGGTATTTATATCTAGTGCCGCAGCGGTTTGAGCGCTAGGCTGAAAATCGGATGCGTTCTTAACAGATGAACCAATTGTATAGTTGATAAAAAAAGCATCTGGAATATCATCAATCTTGGTATTCCAATCCGCACCATACAAATCTTTCACCACCTGTTCGGTTTCAATCCAACGCAATGTTCCATTTGAAGCCACGGCATACACTTTTGGATCGGTGGTTATCTTTACGAGTTTTACACCTGGGCGGTAGGTCGCATTTCCACCTAATGGAATCTCTGCCAATTCACCAGCGGTCACTGTTTTGACCTGAGAAAAGTCAGAATACCAAGTGAAATAGGTTTTAGAGGTTGGAAAAACCAAGCGTTTTCCATTGGTACCATAGTAATACACGGCTTCACCTGGACCTTTAATGAGGTCGCCAGGCGAAAGAGTCGCGGCAGAAGCCGGTAAAGAAGTAAATGGAGAGAGTAAAAGCGCACTTCCGAAAATCAAAGAAGAAAAACGTTTCATATCCACTGAGTGTAGCAGCTCTTGACAAAAAGAGAGAAATAATGAGGTAGAAGGGTAAGCCTCACTCGAGGATGCAAAATATCCAAAAATGTGATTCCGTACAGGAATGGTCCTGAACGGAAACCGCAATCAAATGAAATTTCGAAGGAGGTGAGTCGTGATTCGAATCCGAGATCCGCCCGTTTCGTCGCCTTAAACCGGGGTCTGGGTAGAGCTCTAACCCGGGGTAGGCCGCTGCTAAACAAAAACAATAAAGATCCGTCGTCCGTCGCCTCCAGGCGCCGGCGCTCAAGGTGAACCTATTCCTGGGTCACCTCGGTCCCCCCGCTCAAATCTGGGGGGGACTTTTTTATTTCAATTATTTCAATATTTGTTCCAATTTTCGATACATCTCTACCGGATTCTTTGCTCGAAACAAGGCGCTCGCAGCACAGAATCGGGTAACCCCAGTCTGTTGAATTTGTTGAATCGTTTCCGCATTCACCCCAATATCAAATCCCAAAACTAATTCTGGATGATGCATATGAAGTTCTTGCACACGATCCAATGCCCGTGTCTCAAGCGTTTTTCCTGAAAATCCAGGCTCCGATCCCATCACTAAAACCTCATCCGCTAAATCAACAAAAGGGGAGATTGTTTCAAGTGTACTCGAAGGATTGATCGCAATCCCGGCTTGTCGTCCCGAATGACGAACGGTACGCAACATCTCTAAATGATCAACTGGAGACTCGATATGCCAAATCACGCGAGAAATCATATCTAGCTCTTCACATTGGTGCACGATATCCATCGGATCCATCACCATTAGATGGAGTTCTAGCTTTGATTGAAAGGAATGCTCATTCAACGAGATCGTATCAAACCACGTTGTATTTGGCACAAAATTTCCGTCCATGACATCGATATGAAGCACTGGTGCAATCCCATCAAATACAAATACCTTCGAGAAAAATTCATCACTCGTCTGTGCAAGGATAGCTGGTAAAATTTGTGCCATGTTCTTATCCCAATTTTTTCACCCGTCGTACATGCCTTGCTTCCTTCGAAGCCTTTCCTTCAATAAATGCCTGAATTAATTTTTTTGCTTGGGTCGGTTTTTCGTGCCAACCGGATAAAGAAATGACATTTGCATCATTGTGCTCGCGTGCCAGTTTCACCTCTTCAACCGAATGCGCATCAAAAGCGCGCACGCCCTTAATCCGATTTGCCGCAATTGTCATTCCGATGCCGCTTCCGCACACCAAAATCCCACGACTTCCTGGATGTTTCGCAACTTTCTTTGCAAGCTTCAAGGCAATGTCGGGATAATCATCACCAGGCGTAAACACTGGTGACAAATCTTCGATATAAAGGGTATTTGGCAAAAAAATTTTGACCTGTTCTTTCAAAGAAAATCCGGCATGATCAGCGCCAATAAACAGGGGAGCGAAAGTCATATTGAAAAGAAGTGTAGCAAATCTCAAGAAAAACGAAAAAGAAAAAATAAAATGATCTTGGTCACTAGGAAGGTACGATTACGCACACGTAAAAATAATGATTTAAATTGGATAAAATGTAAGGTATTGTTATGTATATTGACGGCATTGTTTTTGCATCGCATAGTTAGATAAACACTGTATGAACGAAGAACAAAAGTCGGCTCAGGGAACCCGTCCAAACTTCCCTCAAATGGAAGAAGAAATCGCTGAATTTTGGAAAAAACAACGTATTTTTGAACGCTCTATTGAAGAAAGACCTGAATCTAAGGCCTATGTTTTTTATGACGGCCCTCCATTTGCTACCGGGCTTCCTCATCCGGGACACTTACTCCAGTTTGCCCTAAAGGATGCCGTACCTCGCTTTTGGACAATGAACGGATATCGAGTTCCACGTCGTTGGGGTTGGGATTGTCATGGCTTGCCGATAGAAGCTTTATTGCAAAAACAACTGAAATTGAATACCAAAAAAGATATTGAAGAGTATGGGATTGATAAATTTAATCAAGCCTGTGCCGACTCTGTTTTAACCTACGTAAGTGAATGGAAAAAATACGTTGAACGCTTTGGTCGCTGGGTTGATTTTGATGGAGCGTACAGAACGATGGATTCTAGTTATATCGAATCCGTGTGGTGGGCTTTTGCAGAACTGTGGAAAAAAGAGATGATCTATAAAGATTTACGCGTCTCATTGTATTCACCTTCAAATGGAACTCCTCTTTCCAACTTTGAAGTTGCGATGGAAAATTCATATATCGATGTTGAAGATCCATCAATTACGGTTAAATTTCCGGTCAAAGGTCAAGATAAAACGTTTTTATTAGCTTGGACCACCACGCCTTGGACATTACCCGCAAATGTTGCGCTCGCCGTTCACCCGGAAGAAATGTATGTAAAAGCAAAAGTAACTGCCACAGGAGAACAATATATTTGCGGAGAAAAAGTATTGGCAAAAGTCTTTCAAAATGTACAACAAGGCGATGTTGAAATTATTGAGCATGTTCCAGGTTCTGATTTGCAGGGAATGGAGTATGAACCACTTTTTCCACTTTCAAATGAAGCTTGGTCACATTTGGTGGCTCGTGAAGGGAAGAAGAAATTTGTAGTGGTCGCCATGGATTATGTTCTCATGACCGACGGTACCGGTATCGTACATACCGCCCCTGCTTTTGGTGAAGAAGACTTTCATGCGGCAAATACGCATGGTTTACCGATTTTGATGACGGTTGATGATGCAGGTATCCAAAAGTCAGAACTTTCCGTTGGGGCTGATATTTTTTATCTTGATTCAGATCCACTCATTATTGCGAATCTCGAAGACAGGGGTTTGATGTATCGCAGTGAACGCATAAATCACTCGGTTGCTATTTTTGCGCGTAATAATACTCGTTTGATGTTTAAGGCGCAGCCAGCCTGGTATGTGGATGTCACGATGCTTAAACCAAAACTAAAAGAAACCGCAAAGAAGATAAACTGGCACCCGGGACATTTTAAGCAAGGTCGTTTTGGAAAAGGAATAGAAACAGCTCCGGACTGGTGTATCTCTCGCTCTCGTTTTTGGGGTGCGCCATTACCAGTATGGACAAATAATGAAGGTACCGATATACGTGTTTTTTCCAGTATCGACGAATTAGAAAAAATAGCTGGAGTTAAAATTGATCGCAAAGATGTTTTGGCGCTTCATCGTCCTAATATTGATGATATCGTATTTACGAATGAAAATGGCGAACAAATGCATCGAATTCCAGATGTCTTCGATTGTTGGTTTGAGTCAGGGAGTATGCCGTATGCTTCGGTTCATTATCCAAAAGAAAATAAAGAATTTTTTGAAGCGAATTATCCAGCCGATTTTATTGCTGAAGCACAAGATCAAACTCGTGGTTGGTTCTATACTCTGCATGTGCTCTCAACCGCACTCTACGGTAAGCCGGCCTTCCAAAATGTCATTTGTACCGGTCTTGTCATGGCCGAAGATGGCAAAAAAATGTCTAAGAGTCTCAAAAACTATCCGGATCCATGGGAAATAATGACCACTATCAGCTCGGATGCAGTTCGTTATTATCTTTTGTCCTCTCCAGTGGTACAAGCAGAGCCGTTAAATTTTTCTAAAAAAGATATTGAAACTGTACAGCGCAGTTTATTCGGTATTCTCTGGAATGTGCGCGCATTTTATTTGATGGTTGCCGGTCATGATCACCCGGAAATCGTAAAACCACGCAGCATGCATGTGCTTGATCGTTGGCTCATGGCACGTTTACATCAGTTAATGATTGAAATGACCAAAGCAATGGAGTCATACGATATTGTATCAGCTACTCGACCGCTTAGAACATGGATCGACGATCTCTCTACTTGGTGGTTGCGCCGTTCTCGTGATCGCTTAAAGAGTGATAATCAATATGAAAAGCTTGATGCTCTGCGTACCCTGCGCGAGGCATTACTCGAAACCTCAACGTTACTTGCACCATTTGCTCCATTTTTTGCAGAACGCTTATATCAAGATATAGCGGGTTTAAAAATGTCTGTTCACTTGGATAAGTGGCCAAAAGCTGAAGAGCGCTTAATTGACACACAATTATTGTCTGACATGGAAACGGTGCGTGCTCTTGCAGCTGCCGCACATGAGGCACGTGCGACAAATAAATTACCTGTGCGCCAAGCCTTAGCATCACTTAAAGCTTCGTTTAAAGATGCTGCCGAAGCTTCTCGCCTTAGTCAGCGAGGCGAACTCGCCTCAGTTTTGAAAGAAGAAGTGAATGTCGAGGACATAAATATCCAAGGCGGTGTCGACACCGGTGAAAATGCTTGGTCGGTTGAGCTTGATACGGTCATCACACCAGAATTAAAACGTAAAGGAATCATTCGCGAAACCGCCCGCCACATCATGAACCTACGGAAAGAACTTGGTTTGGAACGCGGCGATGTAATCGGTATTACAGTTGCCGTTGCGGATCTTGGTTTGCGAGAAACATTTGAACAACTTGGTGAAGCGATATCTTCACTCGTTCAGTCAAAGGCCTTTATTGCGAGCGAATCTTTAACCGGCTCTGAGCAGGCAAAGGTTGATGTTATCTTGGCTGATACGGACGTGACCATTGGTATTCATCGCCTGTAATTGCTTCATTGAGCCACAAAAACCAGTATTTACCTTGACATAATACCGGTTTTTGTGTACTTTGATATATTCCCAAATTTGGGAAGCACCTTTCAAACGAACTGCAAAAAATAGGAGAGCGCATGGCTCACACGCTGGCTACGGACCTTGTTGTCAGTAATATTAGCGCAAAGTATCGCCTCGTCTCCAAACTCGGAGAAGGGGGTATGGGTAAAGTCTATCTCGCCGAACAAACGGCTGATACTGAGAATCCAAAAAACATTGGACGTCAGGTCGCACTCAAATTTCTTGAACTCGAACTTGCTTTGTCACAAGTTCCGGCAAAGGACAAGGAGGAGCGATATCAAGATCTGATGAGTCGTTTTGTGAGTGAAGGTCGTTTGGGTTTTAAACTCAGACACCCGCACATCATTCCGACATTGGATTACGGAATGGATCAAGCGGATCGTCCGTTCTTGGTGAGTCGTTTTGTCGAAGGCGTACGACCGTTGTCGGCGTTGATTGCGTACATGCAATATCAACACGGACTTTCCAAAGAAGGAAGTGAGGCTAAGCCAAAGTATTGTCTCGTACCGTGGTCTATGCTGGTACAAACTGCGTATCAGGTGGCAGACGCGCTTGCGTACATGCATCAAGAGCAAGTTGCACATCGGGATATAAAACCTGAAAACATTTTGTTTACTGGTGAAGGTCAAAATACCTGCGTGTATATCGTGGATTTGGGTATCGCAAAGAATCTGAATGAAACGACAAATGTCAAGCGTACACGCGATGGTCACATCGTCGGTACCTTGACCAATATGTCTCCGGAGCAGATCTTTCCCATGATTGATCCTGCGGGTAAAAAGTGGGACAAGGGTCCATACAATGATGTGTATTCTTTCGGGACAGTGCTCTATGAGCTCATGACTGGAAGATATTATTTCCGGATGGATCCGAACGAATCGGAATACGCATTTGCTCATCGCATCATTCAAGACGAACCGATACCGCTTACGAACTGGATTGACGAACCCAATAAAGAAATCGAGCACATCATCTCGCGTTGTTTGGTCAAAGAGCCTTGGCTCCGACCGACGATGGCAGAGATTCAAGAAGAATTGCGAGTGCTCTGTCAAAAGCCGAGTAGTTATCCGGAACCATATGTGCGCATTCAAGCCAACAAGCGCAGCGTTAATCCAGAAGCGCAAACCGTTGCTTCAATTCCTTCGCCTCCGGTCGTGATCCCCAAGGCCGCCGCAATTCCTCGTGAGGCACTCATCGGACAGTCATCTGATGACGAACTCGATCAAACTCAAAATGATCAGAGGGTATTGCGTCAAAAAAAACAAAAGAGCCACGGTGCTCTTCTCCTGATTTCAGGTCTCGTGGGAGCAGGAATTACGTTTTATACATTTACCGTTTCTGAAATGAAACCTATGCAAATAGCAACAAAAGAGGTTTCAACGGTTGAGTATGAACCACCTGTGCCAACGACTTCTACTGCTGTTGTAGCCATCGTTGATGATAAACCGGTACCGCGAGTAATTTCTCCTCTCCCAACGGGCGCAGACAAAAAAATCTACGACAATGGGATTGGATCTTACAAACTCAAGGATTGGCGTCGTGCAGAAATTGCAATGCGCATCATTCTTGAGAAACAAAAATACACGGATCTTCCACAGGCTATTTTGATCCGAGCCGAGTGCCTGATTCAATTGAAGCGTGTAGAAGAGGCGAGGCCGCTCTTGAAGCAGTATCTGGAGTATCCGGGAACCGCAAAAAGCGACTTGTCAGGTGCGGCACTTTCCCTGGTACCATAAATTCATAAACTCCCCGGTTTCCTGCCTCTGGAAACCGGGGCTTTTTCGTTCTACAGTATCGTATATGATTCGAACTCTCCGAGGAACCGTTTTAGAGCTCCATGCCGGTTTTTGTATTCTTGAAGTAAGCGGTCTTGGCTACGAAATTCGTACGACGGTGTCTAACCTCTCACACCTATCTACTATTCTTGGTCAATCCATTCTTCTGTATATTCACGATCATATTCGTGAAGATTCGCATGATGTGTATGGTTTTAATCAATATAGCGATCTTGAACTCTTTGAACGCTTGATCTCTGTATCCGGTGTTGGTCCAAAAGTCGCTTTACTCATCATGTCGGCTGGGTCTGCCTCCTCAGTTAAAAAAGCAATTTTAGATGGAAATCTAACATTTCTAACATCAATTTCAGGCGTTGGAAAAAAGACGGCGCAAAAAATTGTGCTCGATTTGAAAGGTCATTTAGTTGAGGAAGAAGGTTTTGGTGAAAACGATACTGAAGTTATTGAGGCTCTGGTCTCACTTGGATATGCGTCAGATGATGCTCGCAAAGCCGTTCAAATACTATCACCGGAAATCACTGAAGTTTCCGCAAGAATACGTGAAGCCTTAAAAAAGTTATCAAAAAAAGTAAAATAGTAAAAAAAATTTTCTATAAAAATAGGAGATAATTTAGAAGATAAAATTACATTGCCAGTGTTCACGGAGTGATCTATAACTATGAAACTTGTTGAAATAACAGCTCAAAAGATGTGGGACTCATTTGTCAGTTCTCAACCATATGCGCAATTTACTCAAAGCTGGACATGGGGAGAATTTCGTAAACAACAAGGATGTGTTGTTCGTCGTTTTGTGGTGATGGATGCGATTGGCGATTGGCGCGCAGCAATCCAACTCGAAAAACGACAACGTCATTTCGGACTGTGTTACTGGTTTGCTCCTCGTGGTCCGATTTTTTATGCAAAAGCAGGATTAGCAGAACGGAAAGAAATCTTCTTTTTTGTATTGGAGCAACTCCAAAAGCATCCGGATATTAAAACCAAGAGTGTTTTTTTACGTTTTGAGCCTTTGATACCGTATTCCGATGAACTGAGAAAAAGTTTTTCTAAAAAACTGGGTTGGCACGCTTCAATGAATCCGGCGAATTCTGCCTTACTCGATCTAACGCAGGCTGAAACGGTTTTGCAATCTTCAATGCACGCAAAAACTCGTTACAACATAAGGCTTTCAGAAAAACACGGCATCACTGTTCGCACCTCTAATAATAAAAACGATCTGCAAGCTTTTCTTGATTTATATGCAGAAACAGGAAAACGCGATGGTTTTGTTCCTCAGTCGCGCAAGTATGTTCAAAAAACATTTGAGACTTGCTCTGCCGCAAATATGGCAACGCTTCGTCTTGCTGAAAAAAAAGGAAAAATCTTGAGCGCTAATATCGAAATCTCATATGGCGACACAGTTATGTATCTTTACGGTTCGTCATCTGAAGTATCGCGCGAAGTAATGGCACCCTATGCGCTTCATTGGAATGCGATTTGTGATGCAAAGGAAAAAGGATATCATTTTTACGATTTTGGTGGGACGAATCCGTCAGATAAAAATTCGGTGGAGTATAGATCATCTTGGGAAGGAATAAGTCGCTTCAAAACCAATTGGGGAGCGGTTCCGTGGGAATTTATTGGAACATGGGATCATGCTCAACAACCAATTTTGTATTTTATCCTCAATCTGAAAAAGGCATTCCGTTGAAGATACATGAGTATCGTTTAGAAGTGTATTGTTCAACTTGAAAACCATGGTGCACCCCAGACGATTCGAACGTCTGACCTCTCCCTTCGGAGGGGAGCGCTCTATCCAGCTGAGCTAGGGGTGCCTAAGTAACATGTACCGTATCTTTTTACAGACCACGGGTCAACCTTAAAAGAGGAAATAGATACTGTTAATATATAGGGTGTAATAAGTTGTAACTTCTCCGTAGATGCTTGACTCAGCCTCTGTACTGGGTTATATTCCCGACACAAATAATGTGAGAAAAGTGGATAAAAGAAAGTCAGACTGTGTATTATTTTAGACAAAATATCCACAGTATCTATACTCCCACGTACGATGCGACGGTAGCTCAGCTGGTAGAGCAGGGGCCTCTTAAGCCCAAGGTCCTGGGTTCGACCCCCAGCCGTCGCACCAGACAAAAACACCACAAAATACGTGGTGTTTTGTTTTTTAAAATGAGTATTAAGGATGCAACTTGTACCTATTAATCATCTGTATCATTATGTACAAATGATTAGATATATTTATATAGGACTTATCATAAGTATTCTCGGGAGTACGGGCTACATGGTTTATGCTTCGCAACAAGTGTTAAAATTACAACCGCAGATGTCAGTCGATCCCGCTCATCACACGTTACTTCGGTATGCCAATGCGATTGAGCATTTTGACGAAGATGAAATGTTTGAAACGATTTGTGATGATAGTGCACCGGAGAACGTTATTCGAACATTTTTTGCAATTGGTGAAGACGGACGTCATTCCACGGCTGTGGCATTACGTGCCGCAGTTCTGGACAACCAACTCTCTACAGAGAACAGAAAAATATTTTCCATGAAACTTCAAACACCACAAGGAGAAAAAATATTTCCATTGAAAGTTATTTTATTGAATGGAAAATGGTGTATAGACGAAACAGAAACATAAAAAATAAAAAAGAAAATAGTTCTTGACAGTATTGTTGTCCCTCTCTAAACTTAAAAACAAAGCAATGAACGGGTTCCCAGCCCTGGAGCTGCCTGCGAAAAGCAGTGCCGGTCACTCTCCGTTATCAAGAGTTGCACTTATTGAGTGCTCAAGTCTTTCGACGCAAGTCGAAAGTAAAGACAAGGTGGTACCACGAAAATTCTCGTCCTTGTTAAACATGTTATCTAGCATGTTTGATAAAGACGAGATTTTTTTTATATATTATGACAATAAAAAATATGAAAATGAGTCAATTATTTACCAAAACGAAAAAATCAGCTCCGGCAGATGCAGAAACAGCCAATGCAAAATTTTTGCAACAAGCAGGTTTCGTCTATCAAGAAATGGCAGGCGTGTACTCGTGGCTACCTCTTGGCTTACGTGTCCTTCGCAAAGTTGAAACAATAATTCGTCAGGAAATGAATGCAATCGGCGGACAAGAATTGTTTTTAACGGCTCTACAATCAAAAGAAAACTGGCTCACCACTCAGCGCTGGGACGATGTCGATGTTTTATTTAAGCTACAGAGTCAAACGGGTAAAGAGTATGCCCTTGGTCCAACAGCGGAAGAAGTCATAACGCCCCTCGTTCAATCGTTCACACATTCGTATAAAGATTTACCGCTGGCTGTGTATCAGATTCAAACCAAGTTTCGTGATGAGTTGCGTGCAAAATCTGGTGTTCTACGAGGTCGCGAATTTCTAATGAAAGATATGTATTCTTTTCATACGGATCGTCAAAATTTTTTAGAATTTTACGAAAAAGCCAAGGAAGCCTATCTTCGTATTTATGAACGTTGTGGGGTTTCAGCCAAAGTAACAGAGTCATCCGGAGGTTCATTTTCTAAAAATCCGTCACATGAATTTCAAATTGAAACAGCTGCCGGTGAAGATGATTTAATTCTATGCCGCAACTGTACTTTTGCGCAGAATACGGAAATTGCAACCAAGCAATCAGGCGAACCATGTCCAGATTGCGGTAAAGAACTTGCGGCAAGTAAAGGTATTGAGGTAGGTAATATTTTCGATCTTTCAAGTCGCTTTACTGATGCCTTCGGATTTACGGTAACCGGAGAAGAAGGAGAAAAGAAAACTATTTATATGGGTTGTTATGGTATAGGTGTTTCACGCTTGGTTGGTTCGATTGTCGAAGCGTCACACGATGAAAGAGGGATGATTTGGCCAAAATCAATTGCCCCGGCTCATGTCCATATCACGACATTGAATGCGAAAGATAAAGAATCACAAGACCGTATAATGCAGGCTTCTGAAGAAGTACAAGAAAAACTTATAAGCAATGGCATTGAAGTGCTCTGGGATGAGCGTTCAAATTCAATCGGTGAAAAACTCGCAGATGCAGATTTAATCGGTATTCCACTCCGTATTATTGTTTCAGAAAAAACTCTTAAAGAGGGAAGTGTTGAATGGAAAGCAAGAACAGAAACTGAATCGCATCTCGTCAAGTTTGAAGATGTACTCGAACAAGTTCAAAGTTTCGTAGCTGAATAAAAAGATAAAAACAAAATTTATTTTATTCAATTACGTCACCCCCAAATTTTTCTGGATGTCTGGAATATGTCATTGCCGTGTCGGGTGAGATGATGCCTTGGCTAACAAGGTCTTGAAGTTCTTGATCCATGGTGTGCATTCCTTGATCTCCTGATGTCATCAAAACATTTGGAATTTGTTCCGTTTTTGCCTCAAGAATCAAGTGTGCAATCGCTGAATTATTCACAAGAACTTCACGAGCGGCGATAAGACTGTTGTCCGCGCTTGGTAAGAGGAGTTGAGAAATAATGCCGCGCAAAGATAAAGAGAGTTGTAAACGAACTTGATTTTGTTGAAACGGAGGAAAAGCATTCACCACACGTTCAATGGTTTGCGGGGCGCTGTTCGTGTGTAAAGTTGCGAAAACCAAGTGACCGGTTTCAGCCAAGGTCAGTGCCGCTTGCATGGTTTCCAAGTCACGCATTTCACCGATCAAAATAATATTTGGATCTTGGCGCAGAGCATGTTTCAAAGCCGACTGAAAATTAGGAAAATCACGACCTAGTTGCAATTGAGAGATAATCGATTTTTTTGGACTGAATAGAAACTCGATTGGATCCTCAAATGTTAAAATATGTTCTTTGCGTGTGGCGTTGATCTCTTCAATCATTGCCGCGAGCAAGGTTGTTTTACCAGCTCCCGCAGGGCCTGTAACTAAAACAATTCCCTGGCTTAATCGAATAAAATCATGCACCGCATCAGGTACATTTAAGTCCTGTAAAGAAGGAATATGTGCTGGAATATAACGAGCTGCTAATGCCGGATTCCCTTTTTCAAAATATGCATTGATACGAAAACGTGAACCGTCAGATAAAGTGTGTGAGACGTCAATGCTGCGTTCTGTTTGATAACGTTCATAGGTTTCTGGACTTAAAATACCTCGAATATCGTTCATGAGTGCATGTGCAGAAACGACCTCCGCACCAGGAACAGCAATGAGAACCTTATGAATACGAAGCATTGGAGGCAAGCCAACGAGTAAATGTAAATCACTCGCTTGTTCGCTTACAGTGAGATGGAGGAGATCTTCTAATGAACGACGTTCAGGCATAGTCTTGCATCAAGTATACGTCAAAAAACAAAAAACCGCTCATCGTATTGAGCGGTTAATTCCAATTCGCCTGGTGGTATAGAAGGCGGAGGAGGAAGGCTGCACATTCGTCGAGGATATACCGACTCAGAGCGCTTCAAATAAAATTCGATGATACTTTGTACGACGTTTTGCCACTTTTCTCGCAGTATGTGAGAATCAATGCATTCGCCGGACTTAATATTCTTACGAAATGGAAGCTCTGTGTCCCAAATATCCGCATCATCAGTATCTGTTTCTGCTTCCAATGTCCAATAATCATGGCGACCATCATATTGAAAGTAGAGAACTTGCTTACGCGCATATTGCAAACAAAGCGATGCGATCACATTTGGTTTACAAGCAGATGAGATCAGATGAGACGTTTCGTCACTCAGCGGAGAGAGTGCGAGGGGTATTGATACGTCAAATTGAATTGAGAAATTCAAATTCCATATTGGATTTGACCCGGCTTGTGCTAGATAAATGTGGCAACCACCAATACTACGGTCTTCAAGTTTGAGACCAGCCTGTGTAACGAGTTGCAACATCGAGACATGAATAGCTGTGGTTCTCTCAAGCGCCCGTACGCGTTCCATGTGACTAGTCATCGAGTATCTCCTTTGCGCAATGAGTTTGAAAGCATTCGAGAACCTTTCTGAGAGTGAGACATTGCCGGATTAGACATGCTCCAGGTATGTGTTTTTCCAGAAATAGAATAACTAAATTCTTTCATCGTGATTGCACTCAAGAGCCAGGTGATACACCGAGATCCTTGATGATTAAGCATCTCAGGTGAGATTTCGGTGAGCATCAACGGATCAAGACAAGAAGGTAGCTTAAATGAACCATACTTCCACAAGATAAAATAAATACCTTGTGATTTTTTATGCAATTCGAGCGCAGCTTTAACATCGTGCTGCCGATAGGCTTTTTCGAGCCAGCTTCGAATTTCCTCCAGAATCTCAGATGCGATTTTAATATCCGGGAATCTAATAGCCCTGCGGTCATGAAGTGACACAGGATTACCTTGCTCATCTTCAAAATAAAGGGCTTTTCCATTGAAGATGATTTTATTCCCAACACCGAAAATCTGCATAGATTCCTCCATGGTCATTCAGGGTCTAAAAAACAAGGTGCGAGTACGTACTAAACCAAAGAGAAACAGAAGTGTCAATTATTGACTCGTTTGTCGGAAGGTGCTATTTTGAGATCCCCGAAATAACAGTGTTATTTTCTGAGGAGGTAATGTGTCGAGTATTGATGAATATCGCAGAGAGTTTGAAAGAGCATATTCTTGGTTTAGCCTTCTGAAAGGTAAATGCCAAACTCTGAGTTCAGAAACGAACAAAGTGATATATTTGAGAGTAATAGAAGATATTGCTTTTGAAACCGGTTTGGCGAATATAGCCCTCTGCTCATTGGTTGGGATGGCAGACGAAGATATGAAAGAGTTGCCGGATAGAGATTTGGTAAAAAAAATCCAATTGGTAAATCGTCTTTCGATGCCATGCGATGTTGAAGAAGCACAAACCATTATCAAATCAGTTTGTTGCGTACGAACATTGCCAGTAACACGTGTGAGAGATGGTCTAAAGTCCATGCTTGGACTCACATACGGGGTTCAGCTAATTGCTCAACAGGCAACGTTTCTTCACGGATCGTCATATCAGACGATAAACGCATTTCACACGAGGGTATCTGGAATGTGTGCGCCAGCCTTGTTGAAATGGCAGCGACTCGGTCAATTGATCGTCGCTATTCATCACATGAATCAGAAAGAGCTTCATACAGATTCTACTTTCTGAGCGTCTTCAAAAAACCCCTTCAATAAACTTTTTGAAGGGGTTTTATCAATTTCTATAAATTTGTGCTGCTTATGAAGCTGGTTCAGTAGGTGCAGTTTTTGAATTCTTCAGCGCATCTTTAAGACTCTTACCAGCTTTAAATTTTGGAACAGTCACTGAAGGAATTTGAATTTTTTCCGTTGGTCTTTGTGGATTGACTCCTGTACGACCTTGGCGCGTCTTGGCCATAAAGCTACCGAATCCGGCAATTGTTACTTCGCCACCGGCTTGAAGGGTTGAAATAACGACATCTACAAAATTTTCAATTGTATCTTCTGACTGTTTTTTAGTGATACCGACTTTGTCGGCAAGATAGGTGATAAGTTCAGCTTTATTCATATGTAAACAATAGTAGCATTTTTTGGCTTAGACATCAATCTTTTCTTGGATACGTGTCAATCCAAACACCGTACGACAATCCAAATCTATCTCTAATAGTATGGCATTGATCTCTGCGACTCCATGTTCTGCAATGTCGTAAGATTTCTGAGTTTTCCCTAAAAAACGGCTTAAAGCAGTCATTTTTTCAAAACCAACCACAGAATCCATCGCACCATTTCGCCCAATATCTGTGACATAGGCCGTCCCGTGAGGTAAGACCTTCAAATCCGCTGTCGGGACATGGGTATGTGTTCCAAAGACACCGGTGACGCGACCGTCCACATAATGACCGAATGCTTCTTTCTCGCTCGTGGTTTCCGCATGAAAGTCAATTAGGATGAAAGGTTTTGTATCATCAGTTGATAATAGTTCATGAGTTAATATGTGATCAATTGCGTTAAAAGGACTATGAACGGCATCTTTCATAAATAATTGACCCATCAAATTAACCACAAAAAGCTTTTGTCCGTTGAGTTGAATTGACATAATTCCTTTACCCGGACGATGCGCTAAAAGATTATGAGGTCGAATGAGGCGGTCTTTCCAACGAACGTCAATAAAACAATCGAGACCATTCGGATTTTCAAAAATATGATTTCCAGAGGTGTAGGCGGTCACGCCAATATCATCAAGTTCGATGAGAGTCTTTGGTGTAATACCGCGACCATGTGCGAGATTCTCTACGTTCGCAAGTACCACATCCGGCGAGTATTGTTCACGTAGTCGAGGTAAGATCGCGCAAACGGCACGGCGTCCGATTGAACCAACGATATCTCCAAAAAAGAGAATTTTGCTTTTCATGGAGCTAATCATACGGATATCACAGAAATTTTCAAATGATATTTTATTGATCCTTCAGGAATAAGGGTGTGTATATATTCAATGCGTCCGTTTTGCATATGAAATAATGAGCCCATAGGTAACAAAAAACCGTGAGAATAAAAGTTTTTCACGGCTTTAATGACTATTTAGTAGTAAAAATGTTTTGAAAGCTTAACGTGCGTACTCTGTAACGCGTGTTTCACGAATGAGCGTAACACGCACATCACCGGGCGTCTTGAGATCGTTTGAAATTTTTAAGGCAATATCTCGAGCTAACTTGGTTGCGCCAAAGTCATCCATTGCTTTTGGATTCACAAAGACTCGAAGTTCGCGACCAGCCTGAATTGCATATACCTTCTCTACACCTTCAAATGAGGTTGCGACAGCTTCAAGCTCCTCAAGACGTTTTACATATAAGTCAAACGAATCACGACGTGCGCCTGGACGTGCGCCGGAGATGGCATCCGCCGCCTTCACGATCACAGCCTCAAGTGTTTTTGGTTTATCTTCATGATGTCCAATCGACTGATAGCAAATCTCCTCCGGAAAACCAAATTTCTTCATGATCTGATAGCCAAGTTCCGGATGTCCTCCTTGCATATCATGATCAACTGCTTTGCCAATATCATGAAATAATCCACCTTTTTTACAAACCATAACATTCGCCTTGAGTTCTTCCGCAATCATGGCAGCTAAATTAGCCACTTCAATCGAGTGCATGAGTTGATTCTGTCCAAAAGAGGTGCGATATTTTAAACGACCCAAGATCTGAATGAGTTTAGGATCAATGCCAGTTACCGGAATTCCGAGCTGGTAAAGAGCATCTTCCGCCGCCTTCTTTATTTCTTTCGACAAATCTTTTTTTGCTTCTTCAATCATTTCTTCAACACGTCCAGGGTGAATGCGACCATCTACGATGAGTTTTTCCAAAGCAAGTTTTGTGATTTGACGACGAATAGGAGAGAAACCTGAAATAGTAATCATGCCCGGCGTATCATCCACGATTAATTCACAACCAGTAAGAAATTCAATTGCTTTGATATTCCGACCTTCACGACCAATGATGCGCCCTTTCATCTCATCGCTTGGTAATTGCACATATGAAGTTGTAGTTTCAGAAACCGTCGATGCCGCTAAACGTTGAATTGCGACACCGATGATATTCTTAGCCTTACGTTCGACTTCTTCAGTTTCCATTGCGTCCAAATTACGTAAACGACTCATCAAATCATCTTTCTTTTGGTTTTCCACTATGTGCAAAATTCGTTCCAAGGCTTGATCCTTGCTGAGTCCGCTTATTTCTTCAAGTTTTTTAGCTTCGGTTTCTTTCAACTCTTCGACCTCTTTTTCTTTTTCAGTCAATTTTAAAACCTGTGCTTCTGCTTGTTTTTTCGTTTCCTCGATCTCGAGTATTTTTTTTGAAAATTCACGTTCACGTTCGGTTAAGGCAGCTCCTTCACGTTTTAAGTCTTCAAATACTTTCTTTTCTTCAATTCGGGCTTCTTCCAAAATTTTAATTGCTTTTTCTTTGGCACGTAGCATCACGTCCGCTTCTTTACTTTGGGCGGTTTCAATGATTTTTTTTGCATCAGTTTCAGCCTGTGTAATTGCTTCTTCTGCCGATTTTGATTTCTTTTGTGTGAGTTGTTTGGCAACGAAAAAACCAATACCGACACCAAAACCCAAGGTAACAAAGATAGTAAATAAAGACATACGTTAAATACAGAAAAAAGATCCGGAAGCGAACGATATGTGTCTCAAATCAAGCGAAATGGCAAGGATGGAAGGTCTGCAAGTGGCGTCAATCAATCAGTAGGAATAAAGAAAAACTGCAAAATGAATGAAAGACGGAAGCAGGAACCGACCGAGAAGACATACGACACAACCGAAACGGGATTAAATCAAGATTAATGGTCAGTAGCTGGAGAGTAACAGGGGACGGGCAGTGCGTCTAGTGTAGTTGAGTCTTCAATCCTGTACGCTCCAATACATGTTCTTCTGAGCCCTGTTAGATAGGCACCGCATTTCAAACGCTCTCCTAAATCACGCGCGAGAGCTCGAATATAAGTACCTGATGAACAAGTAACCTGAAACACTAATTCTGGCCAATGATAGGTTACAAGCCCAATTGAATAAATCGTAATATTTTTTTTTGGTCGTTCAACGGTCTCGCCTAATCCTAAGCGCGCCAGTTCATACATTTTTTTTCCGCCAATTTTCTTTGCGCTATATAAAGGCGTTATCTGTTCTGAAACGCCTAAAAAAGAATCTAAAGCCTGCAGCACGTCGGCCTCGGTTGGTTGTATATAGGTGTGAAGCGGTGTTTCGATACGATCACCTTCCGTATCATCGGTTATCGTGATTGCTCCTAAGTGTGCCGTCGCAATATATGTTTTATCCAAACCAACCAAAGCCGTTAATGACTTGGTTCCTTTATTGATACCAAGAATAAGAAGACCCGTCGCAAACGGATCTAATGTTCCGGCATGCCCAATACGTCGCGTATTATACGCCCGGCGTGCCCGGTTAACTACATCGTGCGAGGTGATGCCGACTGGTTTATCAATCAAAATGAGACCATCCATAACGAGGTTGTAACATGTCAGACCGGAACGAAAAAGGATCTCATAGCATGAATATAAAAAAATCAATCTTGCTTAGCAAATTTAAAGTTTTGTGCCGTAATCCGGTCAATGTGAACAAAAAAACCCAGAAAACCTGGGTGAGTAAGGTAGGAGTAGCCCAATGTGGCCAATCAGGCATCGGTTGCAAAAGCCATCTTTTGAATACTTCGACAAGGGCGTGGTATTCAGGTTGATGGAAGTGAAAACGTGAACAACGTGGCGCATCTTTATCAAATGACCAGCTTGCATCAGTTTGACTAAAAATTCCAGCAGGCTTGCCTTTGTTAACCGTCTTCCAGCAAAAACTAACGAGCAAATGGTGGCTATCTCGTTGCATATTCGCGAATAGCCAGTGCTCACCGGGACAAATATCCCACCAAAAAAAATTACTCAGTTCAGCCCGTGCGAGGTTTCGAGCTTCGTCTTGCAGCGTCACGAGTATCTTTTGTATTTCGAATGGATTCGGTAGATGCAAAAGGTAGTCCCGTAGACAGTCCGTGGTGTAATTGAACTCATTTTTATCAAGAATGATTTGCAAGTGCTGCGGAAGTGGTTTTGGACATCCGAGATGCCAGTTGTAGAGTTTTAGTTCTTGAATTGCCTGTACCGGGAAGAACATGAATTTTCCTCCGAAAGGAGAGTATACAGAACATTGACGGTTTTACAAATTTGCTCTATATTTAGCCCACATGAACGTATCCGACCTCGCGCGTCGCCTAAAGGTGACTCCAAATGAATTGCTCGAAAAATTACCAGCTCTTGGTTTTGATATTGGGAAGCGCGCTATTAAAATTGACGATGTACTCGCGGATAAAATTTTTAAAAAATGGGTTGATGAAGAACGTCGTGAGCGTCTTCGTAAAACCTTAGTAGGGAATGCGCAAAGAGGTCAAACACAAAATAGCTCACCCGTTCAGCTTAAGGAAGTGGTATTGCCTTCCGTTATTGTTGTACGTGACTTAGCGGGTAAATTAAACTTGCCAGTTACAAAAGTTATTCAAGAACTCATGAAGGCGGGCATTTTAGCTTCTCAAAATGAACGTCTCGATTTTGAGACGGCTGCCATTATTTCTGAAGAACTTGGATTCAAAGCAACGGTCGAAGAGACAAAGTCAGAAGACTCGGTTGAATTAGTGCAGGCCATGGATCGAGTGAAAGAAATCATGGAGTCGGAAGTGACGGATAAGCTGGAACCTCGTCCTCCTGTGATCGTTGTCATGGGTCACGTTGATCATGGTAAAACTCGTTTACTCGATGCCATTCGTAATACGCATGTCGTTGACAAAGAAGCTGGTGGTATCACACAACATATTGGTGCGTATCAAGTTGAACGTCATGATCGCAAAATGACTTTTATCGATACGCCTGGTCATGAAGCCTTTACTGTCATGCGTTCTCGTGGCGCAAAAGTTGCAGATATTGCTATTTTAGTTGTCGCTGCCGATGATGGCGTTCAACCGCAAACAAAAGAAGCATACAACATTATCAATGCTGCCAAGCTACCGTTTGTTGTTGCATTGAATAAAATTGATAAACCAGAAGCGGATCCGGATCGTGTGCTTGCACAGCTTGCTGAATTAGGCATAACAACTGAAGCGTGGGGTGGAAATGTGCCTCTCGCAAAAGTTTCGGCTAAAGCCATGACCGGTATTGATGAATTACTTGATGTTTTATTGCTCGTAGCGGATTTGAATACAGAAAAAGTGCGTGCAAATCCAAATCGATTGGCTGCGGGCACGATTATCGAATCACATTTAAATAAAGGAGAAGGTCCCGTAGCCACTGTACTCATCCAAACCGGAAGTTTGCATCGTAATGAACATCTTGGAATAGCCGGTGCTGCGTATGGTCGTGTTCGCGCCATGCGAGATTGGACGGGTAAACAGGTTGATGAGGCTACACCTGGGATGCCGGTGAAAGTTCTCGGTTTTAAAGTTTTGCCTGCCGTTGGAGATATTTTTGAAGTTCCGGAAGATCCGCGGACTCTTGAAGTGAAGAAAGTGAAAACTGTACATCAAGTTGCATCGCAATTATCAGCTACGCGTACGGTTGGTACCGAAGACTCTAACAACACCAATCGGAAAGTACTCAATGTGGTATTGAAATGTGACACATTGGGTTCTCTCGAAGCTCTGCTTGGCATGATTGAAAAATTACAACATGAGGACGTTGGTGTAACCGTGATTCAGAAAGGATTAGGGAATGTGAATGAAAATGAAATCACTCGTGCAGAAACAGCTAAACCATCTGTCGTCTATGCGTTTAATGTCATTCCTACGCATCAAGCATCTGTTTTAGCTCGTGACAAGAATGTAGACATTAAACAGTTCAAGATTATTTATGAATTATTTGATGATATCGTCGCGCGCTTGAACGTGCTTGTTCCACCAGAAGTCATCGTGACTCACCTTGGTCAGTTTGAAACAGTCGCTATTTTCCGCACCGAGCACGCACGCATGGTGGTTGGCGGAAAAGTAACAGAGGGTAAGATTTTGCCGGGTGAAAAAGTTCGTGTCTGGCGCCGCGCATCTCCAAGTGCTGAAGAAGAGCCGATTGGTGAAGGTGTAATTGATAGCCTTCAATCAGGTAAATCAACAACGAAAGAAGTTCATGCCGGGCAAGAATGCGGAATTTCCTTTAAAGGGAAAACAAAGATTCAAATCGGTGATCGTCTTGAGGTGTATCATGAAGAGATAAAGGCTCGTAAATTTGAAATCCCTCGTTAAGGACAAATAAAAAAAACTTCTCACTTCAGAGGAGTTTTTTTTAACAAAAAAACCCAACAATTGGGTATTTTATTAGTGAAATCATGACGTGAGATCCTGAAGATTTTGGTAGAACAAATGGGTTGTCATCGTTGTCCATAGAGTGATAAAGATGATAACCAAATAAAAGTATATTTCTTGGAACTTAGTTAGAGATGAAGGAGAGGCGGAGTAGAATCCGGTCAAAAGAATCGATATCATGAAGCAGAAATACGTTACACCGAAGAAACTTGATATCAATAGATTTTTATAGGGATTGTAATTTATGACCTCGGGTTCAATATCTGAACTGACGGCAAGAATCGGAATCTCATGAGTCATTGTGTTCCTCCAAAAGATAAAAGAACTGGTTAAATGAATATCATGTATCACACCAGGTTAGCAAGACAGTAGTTTGCCAATTCGAGTACTCACGGGTAGTCTATAGAAACTATGGAAAATCAATTCACAGATGAAAATTTTGATACCGAAGTTCTTAAATCAAACATACCGGTTTTAGTCGATTTTTGGGCACCATGGTGCGGTCCATGTCGCATCATGTCACCGATTGTTGATGAATTAGCAGAGACAACCGATTCAACAAAACTGAAAATAGGCAAAATGAATGTTGATGAAAATGGTCAAACGGCTATGGCTTTTAAAATTATGTCGATCCCAACCTTTCTTGTGTTTCAAAATGGTCAAGTGGTTGATTCGATAGTCGGTGGTATGAGTAAAGAGGAATTTGTAGGCAAACTGGCAAAATACCTAGCATAAGGTATGGAAACGAAAAATATCGTTATTATCGGATCAGGACCAGCCGGTTGGACAGCGGCTATTTATGCTGCTCGTGCTAATTTATCACCAATGATTTTTGAAGGTGCGGAGCCAGGAGGTCAACTGATGACCACTACGGAAGTCGAAAATTTTCCAGGTTTTGTGCAAGGCATTATGGGACCGGAACTTATGTCGGCTATGCGCGATCAAGCAAAACGTTTTGGAACTGAAATCATTTCTAAAATGGTAACTGCGGTCGATGTGTCTTCATACCCGTATAAAATTACGGCTGGCGATATGTTGATCGAAACGAAAACGATCATCATCTCAACTGGCGCTACAGCTCGTCGTTTAGGTTTGGAATCAGAAAAAAAATTGTATGGACATGGTGTTTCGGCCTGTGCCACCTGCGATGGATTTTTCTTCCGTGGAAAGAAAGTAATAGTAGTCGGTGGAGGAGATAGTGCTATGGAAGAAGCGAATTTTCTTACCAGATTTGCGGATGAAGTGACCATTGTACATCGTCGTAATGAATTCAAAGCCTCAAAAATCATGCAAGATCGCGTTTTGAATAATCCAAAAGTTAAGGTCATATGGAATTCGGTTGTCGAAGAAATTCTTGGAGTTGAACAAAATCAGGTTGCGGGGGTCCGTCTAAAAGATACAGTCACGGGAGAAACACGCGAAATGATAATTGATGGTGTTTTTGCGGCGATTGGTCATGAACCAAGCACAGCCTTGTTCAAAGGTGTGATCGATTTGGATGAAAAGAACTATATCAAAACAATCCCAGGCAGTTCGCTGACCAATATCCCCGGTGTTTTTGCTGCTGGCGATGTGCAGGATGCGCGCTACCGCCAAGCAATTACCGCTGCCGGTTCAGGTTGCATGGCAGCACTGGATGCTGAACGCTACTTGACGGAACATGAATAACAAGTCTCACACAATTCTCGCAATTGAAACAAGTTGTGATGAAACATCTGTAGCTTTACTGAGAGTTTCTGGAAATAAAGTAGAGATTCGTCACCATGAAACAGCGACGCAGATTCCGATTCACGCTCGTTATGGAGGTGTCGTACCCGAAGTGGCAGCCCGTACCCATGTAGCCGAAGTTGTGTCATTGCTTGAGAGAGCTGGGATATTTTTGTCCAAAAAATTATCAACAGTTGATGCGATAGCGGTTACCCGTGGTCCCGGATTATCCACGGCACTTCGTGTGGGTATTGAAGCAGCGCGAACGCTCGCATTTTCAACCGGCAAACCATTGATCGGTGTTAATCATTTAGAAGGACATTTAGCTTCATCTTGGCTTGTCCCGGAAAATCGAAATCAGTGGAAGTTTCCAATCCTCGCTCTTTTGGTTTCAGGTGGTCATACCGAGCTTGTGCTCATGAAAGATTTTGGTAAATATCGCATTATTGGTCGCACGCGTGATGATGCGGCGGGTGAAGCTTTTGATAAATCTGCAAAATTAATGGGTCTGGCATATCCCGGAGGTCCATTGATTTCAAAGTACGCAGCGCAGTTTGAAAAAACGAAACAGAAATCACGTTTTACCCTTCCACGACCAATGATAAATGATCCAAGTCTTGATATGAGTTTTTCCGGTTTAAAGACCGCTGTTCGTCAAACATGGGAAGGTATATCAAACGAAGAACGATCCAATGAGTCCATTATCGCAGAAATGGCATGGTCGATTCAGGATGCAATTTGTGATGTGTTGGTGCAAAAAACGCAGCGTGCTATTCAAAAACATCATCCGGTTGCTGTGACGGTTGTTGGAGGAGTATCGGCCAATAAAGAATTGCAAAAAAGAATGGCGGAAATGATACAAACACAAACGAACATACTATTTCATGTTCCAGCCATTGGATTGCACACCGACAATGCCGCAATGATTGCCGCGGCCGGCTCTTGGCGCTTTTCCCGAAATGCGTTTGATAGATGGCAAACGATTGACGCCAAACCGGAATGGAATCTATGAGTCGATTAGTCACAATTGTTTTTCCGAATGGAAAAAAGAAAACTCAAAAAGTTCCACAAGCCGAGGCATGGAATGCGATTATTGATTTGATATATCCAGAAATAAAACCAGGGTCTATTGTGACACTTTCAGGTCCATTGGGTGCTGGAAAAACCACCTGTGTACAGCATCTTGCAAAAACGTTGGGTGGAAAAAAACTTATACAAAGTCCAACGTTTGCTTTAATGCGTGTTATTCCAGTTGCTGATAATAGACACGGAATAAAGAGACTTATCCATGTTGACGCATATCGTATTGAACACGATGAGGAATTACGAGTTCTAGATTTGGATGAAGAAGTGACTGATGGCAAGAGCATCTGTGTGTTAGAATGGCCTGAGAATGTCCAATCTTGGATACAAAAAAATCAGACACGCTGTATTGCTATCTATATTAAAGTATGAAGAGCTATCCTTCCCCAAAAATCTTGAGTGGAAGATTAAGTTTCTTAAATACACGAACGATCAGATTAAAGCATTTGTAAGCGACGAGTCGTCGACCCGCGAGCCAATTTGATCCATGATTTTTTGAGAGTGTGATACGTTCTATATCTACCAATAAATAAATGACTTCCGCATCACGTTGATAATAGAGTCTAATGCATTTCTGCCATAAAAGCGTGTCGGTGTATGATAGTGGCAAAAATGCTTTGTCCCTGGTGGAATAATAATACTTTTTGCAAAAGAACTAGAAGAATAAATCACTACATTAAAACCAATAAAATAAAAATGTTCAATCGCCATTGGCATGAATGGCATTGTCCATTGATAGTGATGGCGTAATACAAAAAAATAGTCTGCAACAGAAGGAAATGACGCATACACGTCATCGGCAAACCATGTGAAGTTTGAGGGAAGAAATTGAGAAGTTTATGCAGGCTAAACTGGTCACAAAATCATATGGCAAGAGTTATATACACCACTTATCCTTTTGAAAAAAAGCAAAAAAATCTTGAAACCCTTCTTGTTGCGGGTAAGTACGCAATTGAATCCAAAAAGGGATACTGTATACAGGATGCGTAGCCCGGTTACCTCCCCTCAACAGGATCAATAGGGTATTGCGCTGATGGTAGCGCGCGTGGTCTGAAGTCATAAAATCGCATGTTCGAACCTCGTTACCCTTACCAACAAGAAATGTTGGGATACTAGATTTTTTTGTATTTGACGAATTAAATCCATTATGAAATGATCAATTCAGGTGCGGATAAACCGCCCCAACTCAAGGAGTTTCGGATGCAAGTTGTCGTTTATTCTCACCCCGTCCCTCTGCCCACTTTCGACCTCCACAGGGTCGAGGAGGCACTTCGTTTGTGTCACCATATTTTCGGTGGCAAGCCGATGACTCAGGTCGAGATCAATGAGGCGGTAAACGCCTACCGACATTTCCTACACGACCACAAGGTCGCTGGCATGCCCGAGCAGTTCACCGTCCCGACGCTCATGGTCGATCGTGTGTGGCACGTTCACATGTGTGAGACCGAGCAATACGCGGCTGACTGCAACACCTACTTCGGCAAGATGCTCAACCACGCCTCTCACATTTGTGAAGGCGGAATGGAGGAGATCAAGAACTCGCAGGACAACGCCTTCAATTGAAGGTGCCCTGAAGGGGTGAGCTACCCAGCTCCCCCTTTTCTATTCCTATGGAAAAAACCACCTACATGCTCTGCAAGATCAAGCCTGGCAAACGCCAGGTCTGGCTTGATTGGTGCAAAGAGATGATGGAGAAACACTATACGGAAGCCTCGGAAACCCTCGTGGAAGAGGATTTGGTGCGTGAGCGTAATTTTATATTTGGAGAAGGTGACGATAGTTATGTGCTCTATTTGCATACCCCCGTTGAAGGCAAGGTGAAAAAGCCTTTCAATCCAACACGTGAATTGAATCAAGAACATTTTCGCAAGTTTCATGAGTGCTTGGAGAAGGTGAAACCTTGTGTCCCAGGATACGATGTCTCCGCTTAGAATGGAGATTTTTGTTTTTCAGAGTTTGTTTTATAATGGAATTATTAAAATTTGCCCAAGTTCAAACCATTTTAGGCATACATCGAATTCCAGCTATTGGATTGCACACCGATAATGCCGCAATGATTGCCGCGGCCGGCTCTTGGCGTTTTTCCCAAAATACATTTGATCGATGGCAAACGATCGACGCTAAACCGGAATGGAATCTATGAGTCGATTAGTTACGATTATTTTTCCAAATGGAAAAAAGAAAAATCAAAAAGTTCCACAAGTCGAGGCATGGAATGCGATTATTGATTTGATATATCCAGAAATAAAACCAGGGTCTATTGTGACACTTTCAGGTCCATTGGGCGCTGGAAAAACCACCTGTGTACAGCATCTTGCAAAAACATTGGGTGCAAAAAAACGTGTACAAAGTCCTACATTTGCATTAATGCGAGTCATTCCAGTTTCTGATAAAAAACATGAAATCACAAGACTTATTCATGTTGACGCATATCGCATCGAACACGATGAGGAATTACGGGTTCTGGATTTGGATGAAGAATTAGCTGATGGAAAAAGCATCTGTGTGTTAGAATGGCCTGAGAATGTCCAATCCTGGATACAAAAAAACCAGACACGCTGTATTTCCATCTATATTGCTGTATGAAACACACTTCTTACGAAGGACGAATAATGAAAGACCATCTTCCACAAAATCCATTTCAACCGGTTGAGAAGAAAAAGCTAACGCCTAAAGAGGCAGAGCAATTAACGAATGCAACGGAAGCATTATTCGATGCTCTTTTGCAGGAGTTTATCGAGCGTAATGCGCGTAAAATAAATGAAGGAAACAATGGTGTTATTTTTAAATTAGATCTGAGAGAGGTAAGTGATTTGGTAAGAAAGAGACTGGAAAAAAACGGGTATTTTTTTGGAGAACAACAGGCAGTAAAAATCCTAAAATTTGGACAAACGGACGACGCTCTACGTGAATTTAAAATGCAAGAACAGTTTTATCAATGTTTGCAGGACGCAGATGATACGAGTAAGCCCATGGCAAAAATTCCACGTCCTATCGCATGTCGTACACTTCCAGTTGATGAAGAATTTAGAAAAAAACTGATGGCAGAAGGAATAAAATGTTCAGGTAATAAAATAGATGTCATGATGATGGACTTGGTTGAAGGTGTAGATTTGGCAACGATTATGTATCGACACGTCGTCGCTCACCATCCAAGAACAGTCCATTTACGGGATCATGTTGCGCATCTTTCATTTAACGAATTAGCGTATGAAGTAAGTCAAGCGTTGGGCTTTACAAAAGCTGGTGGAAAAGGAAAAACGGAAAATGAACGTCGATTGGAACAAGCAAAAATTGATTCTGAAAATAGAAAAAAAGTATACGCCGTGTTACGAAGAACAGGCTTCAAACTCCATCCGCAGATTGAACTTCAGATGCGAAACGCACTCAATCAAATGCATAAGAATGGTTTTATCCATCGCGATGCACATCATCGCAATTTCATGATAGAAGGAGAAGCTGGTTTTGATGCAAAACAACCGCCTCAGGTGTACATTATTGACTTTGGAGGAGCTAAAACCTTTGAAGGTGAATACGGTGGGCAATTATTTGTTGAAAACATAGGCGATGATGTTGAATTAAAGTCCGTCGAAGACTTTATGGTTCCAGACGATATTCGGAATAACTTCATGCAAACCGATGCTGAAAGGCGTATACAAGAATTTAAAAAAGAACAAACCGAAATTGTAAAACTTTTCGAAAAAATAAAAGGAAATCCTGCAAAAAAACAATGGTTATTGTCATTAGATGATCCAAAAAAAGAAGTTAATTATTTTCTTTTATTCTCACAAGCGCCTACACCAAAAACACAAGCATTTATTGGTTTATTAAATCATGCTTTACAAAAAGGCACGATACAATCTTCAACAGTTAAAAAAGTCTTAACAGAACAGTCAAAAATGGTAACGCTTCCTGAGCAGGCAATGATTTCTCGCTATCTTTCGACGTTTGAATGACACAAAAAAACCGCATGTACTTATTTTGTAAGTACGTGCGGCTGATTAGGAGTCAAAATGACTCAAAGGAAGAGTTGCGATCACGTGACCAGTTTCATCTGTAATGATCAATTCATCACCATTACGAGAAAATTGAATGTCCTGGTCAACGAGTTTTTTGGAAAGAATTTTTTTTACCCTTCTAATGCGAGCCTGTCGCAATGCTTCTTTTCCATCGTGTTGTGATCGGTGATCGGTTGATGGCATACAAAATGTTCCTCAAGGGTACAAAAGGTACTCATGCAACCTAGTATATATTCTTGTTTTTGTCAAGGAAAAGAACGAAACTGTTTAAATCACAAAAACTAAAATGTACGCTAATTTGAGAGGAAAAAGTAGTTCTTGAAGTGAACGTGTCTTCGTGGATTGTTCAGCGGCACAGCTCGTGCACCAAAGCGTCCAAGAGAGAATCGCAAGCCGTTCAGCTGGAATGGTATCAGTACAACTGATACAGATGCCATATGTTGCACCTTGTTCAATCCCCAAAATAGCAGCCTCGAGCAGTCGCATTTCTGCTGCAAGATAACTTGCTTCCGATCGATCCGTGCAATGGAGATACTTTTGGTGAAGTATCCTGTATCGATTTTGGACGTCGTTAATCCAGAGACGATTTTGCGTAGTTTCTTGAGTTTTCATGTTCACCTCGGATTCTCAAAAGACCTACATGAAATTTTCAGGAAAACAGACAAATTTGTCAAATTGTTTCTTCGGGAGTGTCTTCCTGAACCGAAACAAATTCAGCCACCCGCAGCACTTCTTCAATACTGGTTAAACCGTCGAGTGCTTTCAAAATACCATCTTGTGCCATGGTAATCATGCCATTTTTAAGAGCAATGTCTATCATGTCATATTCTGATACCTTTCCCGACAAAATTAACCTCTCAATATCTTTTGTCATCGGGAAAATCTCATAAATACCCAAACGTCCTTTATATCCATTTTTTACCCCTTCTTTTGGTGCAAAAAATTGTAGATTATTTAAATCAACGTTATATTCTTTTAAAATTTCCGGTTTCAAACGACCAAGTTCAGCCTTCACCTGAGCCAGTAAACTTTCTGAAATGACTGCCGGAACTTTATGATCTGGGTGTAAACGTTTAACGAGACGCTGACCAATAATGCAGTTAATCGCTGGTGCTAGTAAAAACGGTTTCACACCCATAGACAAAAAACGGGGAACGGCACCGGCGGCACTATTTGTATGAATTGTTGATACGACTAAATGACCGGTCAAAGCAGCCTGAATTGAAATTTCAGCAGTTTCAAGGTCACGAATTTCACCAACCATCACCACGTCTGGATCTTGGCGCAAGATTGAACGTAAACCACCGGCAAAAGTATAACCTTTAGCATGATCAATTTGGCTCTGATTCACTCCTTGTAATTTGTATTCAACCGGATCTTCCAAGGTAATAATCTTAACATCCTCAGTATTCAATCGTTTCAAAATTGCGTATAAGGTTGTTGTTTTTCCGGACCCCGTTGGACCTGTCGTCACAATCATGCCATTTGGTTTTTCAATTTCAGCCTTGAGGGCTTCCCAGGCACGACCACGAACTCCCAACTGCTCAAATTCTAAGGCAATGGATTTTGGTCGAAGCAGACGCATGACAACGGATTCTCCAAAAGCCGTAGGTAAAAAAGATACACGAATATCAATTTTTTCATTTGATAAATAAATCGTGATACGACCATCTTGTGGAACTTCACCGATATTTATTTTAACGCCAGCGAGTAATTTAAAACGACCAATTAACTGTTTCCAAGCATCTCGTGGCATGCGAGCCGCATCATGCAAATCACCATCCATGCGGTATCGAATACGTACATCTTTTTCTTCAGCTTCGATATGTACGTCAGATGCATCCAAATTGATCGCTCCTCCCAAAATGAGAGCCACGGCATCCGTGGTGTTCACTTTTTGAATCGTTTCCTGTAATTTTTTTAAATCAGTTGTTTCTTCAGCGTATTTTTTTAACGTAGCCTCTTCAATACGAACTCCGTAAATAACCTCTCTAATTTCAGGAAGCGCATCATAGAGCTTCATTGCCATTTTGAAACTCTCTTCTGAAATAATGTATATTTGAACATTTGCCGCTTGATCCTTAGCTAATTTCGCCGCAAAGTCTTCAACTTCTTTTCCAGGTTTTGCGGTCGCAATTCGAAGCTCATCATTCAACTTCAAAAAAGCTACTAATCTCATACTTTCCGCTTCCGGACGAGAAATTAATGCCAATGCTTCAGGAGCGATAGGAAAGCCCTTCAGACTGATGTAAGGAAGTCCGTAAGTGGCAGCTAATTCTTGAGCTTGTTCCTCAGTTTCGCGTAAGCGAATATCGGTCATGCGCTCTTCTAACTTACCAGCCGGTGTTGAAGGAATGGCTTTACCGGCAGCTTTTGGTTTTTCTTTAATTTTTGGAGCCTGCATGAGCGGGCTCGGTGCAGGCGCCGGAGCCTCTGTCTTCTTAAAAAGATCCTCAATAGATTGAGAACGTATCGGTTTTGGAGGCTGTGGGGGCATAACGCTTATTTCTCAAATGAATAGCGTCCTGTTAATTGTCGATAAATGCGATGTAACTTTGCGACGGCGCCACCTTCACCGATACGGCGATAGAGATATGTCCAAGTAGCGTATTGAAAGTGAGTTAAGAAAGCGATTCCTGTACAGAATGAGAGGAACATAAAGAAGAAACCAATACTAGTAGCTGAATAGTACAAACCTGCTGAATTCAAACCAATGGAAGTGATGATAGCCATAACAATCGGAATAATAGTCACGAAAACAAAGCCAGCAAAAGCGATAATAGATATTCCGGCGATGAGTGCCTGTAGAAAAGCGGTTTCGATTGCGATAATCCAATGGCGCTTGAATAATTCATATCCACGAGCTAGGGCTTGTGCTGCCGTTGCACCTTGAAGTATTAAAGCGTTTAAAGCAAAAATCTGAACAATTGTAATAATAATTTGTAATCCGGAAAAAAGAATAAATGATAATAAATAAAGTACCCAGTGGGCATTCTCACCGGATGACAAATTAATCGTCATCGGGATCAAAATGAGAAAGCGAAGTATCCATAAACAAGATAAAGAAATCGCATTTAGTGCCGCGACTGACCAGAAAGCTTTACCTCCGATTCGCAACGAGAGAGCGAGTCCGGAAGGTTCACCTCGACGACGCGCGCCAAGAGCAAAAACTAGACCTCCTTGGCAAATACAGGCAAATGCTAAGGCAGCTACAAATAAAATAGCAAGAATTAAAACAAGCTGTAATCCAAAAATAATATTGAGAAAACCACCGGTACGTTGCATTGCAAGTACGAACCCGGATCCGATGGAAGTAATGATTTGTCCTTTTTCTACCAATAGCGAAGAATCTTGGGTTGAGATCGTATTAAAACCTTTCCATAAAATATCATAAATACCCGCACTGAAAATAAATGAAGTAACAAAGGCGAGTGGCCACAAATGACGATCATGCCAAGCGGCATGAAAAGCTTGTTTCACCACTTCACGGTAAATTGGAGTGTCTTTTTTTTGAATGTTCGTACGAAGCATATAAGTATGATTAGTTGTATCATAACATATTTTCATCGTTCATTAAGTATTTAAGAGGTTTCGTGTAATTCGTTCATATAAAAAAACGACAAGGTATATCTTGTCGTTTTTTTAACTGTAATTTTTAGAAATGTAATTTAAGTAGAGGAATTTTTTATGTTAGCGGGAGGTAAACCGATAGCCTCATTAAAGGCAGATCGCTCCAAGGTCTCCGCAACAACCAGTGCCTTAACGATCCGATCCATAGCTTGAAGATTATTCGAGATAAGTTCTTTTGCTTTTATGAGACCTTCACTGATTAAGCGATCGATTTCTGAATCTATAATTTGTGCTTTTGATTCTGAATAATCACGGGATTCATGAATTTCACGTCCAAGTGAAATCATGTCTTCACGCTCGCCGTACACACGAGGTCCTAATTCAGTACTCATGCCCCACTGAGTCACCATATTACGGGCGAGACGTGTTGCACTTTTCATATCGCTGGAAGCGCCTGTTGTAATATCGTTAAAAATAAGAAATTCCGCCGCATATCCACCAAGCATGACTGCGATATCTTCTTTATATTCTTCACGACGGCGCATACTGCGATCTTCTGTAGGCATTTTGAGCGTGTACCCAGCAGCACGACCACGTGAAATGATCGACACTTTATGCACCGGATCAGCATGTGGGAGAAGATGTGCAACGAGGGCATGACCCGCTTCATGGTAAGCCGTCACTCGTCTTTCTTCGTCATTCATAACATGGCTCTTGCGCTCTGGTCCTAACAAAACTTTTTCAATCGAATCAAGCAACATTTGCATCGGAATTTCCGTTAGACCTTTACGAGCTCCTAAGATAGCTGCTTCATTCAAGAGATTCATAAGATCCGCACCTGTAAAACCGGGTGTACGTTGTGCAAGGATTCTCAGATCGACCACGGACGCCATTGGTTTATTGCGAGCATGTACCTTCAAAATTTCTTCACGATCGTTTATGTCTGGCGGATCAAGTGTCACTCGACGGTCAAAACGACCTGGGCGAAGAAGGGCAGAGTCGAGTACATCTGGACGGTTGGTCGCAGCGATAACAATGACACCATTATTAGCCTCAAAGCCATCCATTTCAACCAGAATTTGATTCAATGTCTGTTCACGTTCATCGTGTGAACCGCCAACACCGGATCCGCGTTGACGACCGACGGCGTCGATTTCATCAATAAAAATAATACACGGAGCTTCCTTCTTTGCCTTGGCGAATAAATCACGAACGCGTGAAGCACCGACACCGACAAACATTTCAACAAATTCTGAGCCTGAAATCTGAAAGAAAGGAACGCCTGCTTCACCGGCAACTGCGCGTGCTAGTAAGGTTTTACCCGTACCAGGGCTACCCATGAGTAATACCCCTTTAGGAATCTTTGCACCCAATTGTGTAAATTTATCAGGTTGTTTTAAGAACTCAACAATTTCAGAAAGTTCTTCTTTCGCTTCTTTAACTCCGGCGACGTCCTTAAAGGTAATTTTTTGTTCACCATCTTTATTCATGTCACGAACATTGGTGGAGCCAAACATCATTGCGCGGTTATTTTGTCCTTGAGCGCTACGCATTAAGAAGAACATGAATGCGATTACAATCGCTACCGGTAAGATATTTTGCAAAAATAAACCAAGCCAATAACTCGCACCGCTGCCATCTTTCACATCAACCGGTACAGCTAAAACCTTATCTGAAGAAACTCCATAGTTTTTCAAAACCGTGGACAGCGAATCGGTAGATTCTTTTGTAGAGCGAAGAACTGTTTTATCTTTCAGTGTTGCCTCAACTTCGCTGCCGCGAATCGTGATCGATGCGATATTGCCATCCTGAACATCTCGAGCGATGCGAGTTAAATCAACTCTTTGACTTTTATTGTCTAAGTTCACGAAGGATAGCGTAACGCCAATGAGCGCCAAGCATCCTACAAAAATAAGAATATTTCGGAAAGTTTGATTCATACGATAGTTAAGCCAATTTAACGGAAAAGAAATAACCTGTCTACAGGTACCGTTGATACAAAAATCCCCCAAATTGGGAGATAATTGTTGATATTTTACTGCTTTTTCAGTGAGAGTCCGAGACGATGATTTTCCGGATCGATCGATACCACCCGAAAATCAAATTCATCACCGACACGCGCAATTTCATTTACATCTTTAACGGGCTTGGCGGATAATTCTGAAATATGAGCCAAACCATGAATGTCTGGATCTAACTCTACAAATAAACCAAATGGATTAATCTTGAGTACGCGCCCTTTCACCATCTGATTTACCTTAAAGCGATCACTGACCGATCTCCAAGGATCATCAACCAGTTTCTTCATGGAAAGAAATATTTTTGAACCATCGATATTGATAATTTCTGCTGCCACATGGTCACCGATTTTGAGTACATCACGAGGATGATCAATCCGTTGCCAAGCAATCTCTGAAATATGAACAAGACCTTCAAGATTTTCGTCAAAACGGACAAAAGCGCCAAAATCAGTCACAGCCGTAACATCACCTTCAACTTTATCTCCTGGCTTATATTTTGAAAGCACCGTAACTTGTTTGGTTTCCCAAACAGCTTTTTCTGAAACGATTAATTTATCGTTTTCCTCATTCACGTCAATGATTTTAACGTCAATATTAGTACCAACGAGACTTTTAAGCTTCTCAAGAATTTTACCTTTTTCACCACCGTTTACCCGAGGATAATTCTCAGGGGAGAGTTGAGAAACCGGCAAAAAACCACCAACGCCCTCAATACGGATAATGAGTCCGCCTTTGTTGGCTTCGAGAACTTTAACTGACACGGGATCATTAATCCCCATAAGTTCACGTAATTTGTCCCAGGACTTCTTACGGTCAGCGCCCTTTAAGCTAAGCTCGAGCTCGCCAAATTCATTATCAAGCTCAATTACCGTCGCTTCAACATCATCACCTACAGTGAGATGCATGCTTGGATCAAGTTCAGGACCACGTACTAACCCAACCGCTAAACCACCGATATCGATGCGGATTTCATTACGACCGACTGCGATAACGGTACCATTAACCACATCACCAACTTTTGGATAATGCAATAAATGAGCTAATGACTCATCTTGCATCAGCTTGCCAATCTCCGTTTTAGGAGCTTGGGCTACAGTGTCTGTCATAGATATGTCTGAAACGAATTTCGCAGCTTACTCCGCATGGTTTAGAGAAAAAAAGCGGTTAGGGAAGCTTTCTGATTCAGTAGCGCCATCCTACACAATGTCTCCATTTTTTGCAACCTCTGCATACAGCTCTTTTGCAAGTACGGAGGGCTGCGCTCGTAATGCTTCTTTTGGTATACTTGTCTCATGTCTGATGTCTATCTTGATTTTCGAAATCACCCACGAGTAATTGATTTTTTACAGGAGGGTGTTCCGTACGCCGAAGGTCCGGAAGGCGAAGCGGCTGCTAAGCTCGTTCAGGTGTATGAAGATGGAGGTAAGCTTTCTACTTCAACGTTAGTAGATGCTGCGCGTAAGCTAGGTAAAGCGATTTGGCCGGCTCGACAAGCTTTACAAAGATGGATAAAACAAGAGGCTTCTGAACATGAATGGGATCAACTAATAGCAGCACTTCGTCCTTCAACATCTCATATTGTTTCACGTTTACGTAAATTGCTTGAAGTAAAACACGTGGACGAACTATTGGCGCACCCAGAAAGCGATATAGCCTTGAAACTTGAAGATCGGGAAGAGATTCAACAAGTTCGCGAGCAGCTATTTTTAGATACATGGAAAAAACAACACGAGCATTTGCGTATTTATATAGAAGAAGCTCAAATTGAGCTACGAGGATATATCCGAAGATTCGATATGTTGCGTGATTTGGCGTCTGAACTCCCGCCATCATTTTCTTCAGAGATTATTTCCAAGATTGAACATTATGAGGATCGAGTTTTTTTTCAATTCGAAACCTTGAGTATGGAAATGCTCGATGATGAAATTCGATATTATACTGATCAGAAAGAAATCACTCCTTTTGAAGACGCAGTATAAAAAACAACCTCCATCAGGAGGCTGTTTTTTATTGCTTGTTTTTAGTTACTTGAATTTATTTTATTTTGAATCCAGACGACTTTCTTGTTCGCATTCATCATGGTTGTGCCATAGGTGAATGATGAGCTTAGTGGCGCACGTAATTGCGTGCTGCATTGTGCGTTATTGGCAGAAATCTGATCACGACCTCCGGTAAAACCATCAACCGCTTGCGTCGTCAGACCCAAAGACGTCACTGAATCGATACTTGAAATGTGAAATATCGTACCTACTGCCAAATTGTAACCTTGTCCATTACCCCCAGATACCACATGGATAAAAGGGGATTGATCGGATTTCACGATAGCATCTTCCAACGTGATGTAGTTACGACCATCTGAAGTTGTAAGAGTTGTCCCGGCAGGAAAGTTAATAGCATCGTGTAAATTACTGGAGAGACGAACAGTACCCTGCACAGGCACATCTTCCAAAGCACCATTTTTATTCAAGACACTACAAGTTTTAACGACGACATTGTTCATGCGAATTTCAATAACATCAACACCGAGCACGCGGTTCGCAATAGCTGTTAATGTAATGTTTCCGTTAGGCAAAAAACCATCATCAGCCGTGTTGGAAAAAGTCACCATATCGGCAACATTTTGCGTTTGCAGAATCATGCTTGCGTTGACGCTTCCGGCTTTAATGGTTTTGCTTTCGCTCCAAGCTTCATGACCGTATGAGTCAGTAATTTTTCCTTTGACCATAGCCGAACCATTCGTAAAGTCTACGGTTTGAAATGCGGCAGAACATTCACGTGAGCCATAACTTGAAGGAAATGTGCAGGTTTGACGAATCACATCGTTCACATATACATCAATACGTGAAATTCCGTCTGGATCAGAGGCACCGACGATAAAAGCATTGCCATTAATCGAGCTCCAGCTAATTGTATTCGCTGAGATTATAGCATTCGCATCATCTGACACACGAAGAGTTTTTACACCCGCCCAGGAATCATGGTCTTGTGCATCGATGGCTTGAGCGGTGAATGTACTGGATTGATTATATGGATACTCCCAACCATTGACTTGAAAATCACATGTTTGAGTTCCAATGATATTTGAGAACACGCAAGCTGAGCGCGGCGTCCCATTCACGTGGAACACGATACGTTTCAAACCTACCTTTGCACGAGCGGTAGCGCGGAGAACAATGCTTCCATTACGTCCAATACGATCGACAATCGGAATGAATTCGTTTGAAATAGCGATATCAACTTCTGGATTTAGCGTCACAACGCCGGTTGCTGAAGTAACCGTAAGCGTTTTTTCTTCCGTAAATGTCGTCGCTCCGCTTCCATCCGTCACCTTACCTTTTAAAACAATGCTTGAACCGACATTCATATTTCTTGCGGAAACATCACTCTCACATTGCGCAGTTTGAGTCGCGCTAACACAAGTCTTCAATAAAATATTATTTTGAAACAATTCAATCTTTGTAATGTTTTTTGCATTCCAAGAACCGACATTGTATGTCGTCCAACCATCCTGAGCGATCGAAGAAATCGTCGGAGCAGACCAGGTCCAAGTAGCCGTTTTGGTTGAACTTGGATCGATGTTCGGAATCGGTTGTGCTTCCATTGCCGCAACTGCTACCGGATCCGTCATCTTCACAAGCTTAGCCGTAATCGGAAGAGTCGGATCATTTTTTTCCAAAGTTGAAATTGTTCCACCGAAATAGATATGACCACGACCGTCACTCGTCATGCTGGTGAAGTAATCACGCACTCGACCGATCTTTACGACCTCCGTCGGATCAAGACGATACAAAACCTTATGTTCTATCAAGATATACCAAGATAAGCCGTTCCATGCTGAAAGAAAAATTTGGCCATAACGACAAAAAGCTTCACTTGGAGCCTGAACCGGCGTTGTCCATAAACTATTTTGAAGTAAACAAGCACCTTGAGCGGAAAAACGTTTAGTCAAATGAGGCTTCGACAAAGTCTGTGGCCAGTCACTAGTAATCACAAACGTCCTATCAGCTTTCAAGGCGTGACCGGATTCAACAGCCGTAATCTGATTTGGAATATTGGTTACAAAAATATCTGCACGACCAATCGAAGATTTACTATCCGCGGTCAAATTCTTTGACCACTTACCATCGGTACGAGCGATATAGCCGCTCTTGGAGAAGTCGAGGCCATCTGTGAAATACACATAAGGCGCAGCATAAGCCACATCCCAAACCGGACGGTTTTTGCGAGCTGGAATGACGGATGAAATATCCTGCCATTCAAGGCTTGCAGCCTGTGTCATTGGAGCAATCGCAAAAACGCCAACACTCAATATGAGAGAGAGAAGAAATCGTTTCATAGAACACGTGATATTTTAGCGATGATTTATGATGGTATACGCCGTCTTCAAAACATTGCCTTTTTTGTCGGTCATACGAGCCATATAAGACACGGTCTTCAAGCTGCCAAACGGACCAACCGTCGTTGAACAGGTGGTGAGATCAGTACATGTCTTCTTCAATGACCCATTCACTAATATTTCAATCTTCGCAACGCCATCTGCATCCGATCCATTGGCTGCAATCGTAATGAAAGAATTATCGTAGTAACCAGTGTCTCGATCACTCGAAATGGTAATCGTTCCAGTTGAATCGATCGATGGATTTGAATTAGTCGTGCTTCCACCGGTAACGGTGTCGCTCACATACAAGTTACGTAAACTCGTCCAGGTTTCGGTGCCATTTCCGTCAATTGCACGGGCATTGAAAGCCACAGTTGCATTAGCAGAATAGTCAGAGCCATTGATCGTAAAGGCACAATCCTGAGAATTACCAGAACAGGTCTTACGAATCGTTCCATTTACCCACAATTCAACACGGTTTAACCCATTCGAATTCCAAGCGCCAACGTGATAGGTCAAAGATTGATTGCGATTCATACTGGTCATATTTGGATCAACCCAGTCCCAAATAGAGGTTTTACCATTGGTCGTACCACCATTGTTTGAACCATTCGAATTGGTGAAGGTATAAGTACGTGAGTTTGAGGTTACTTGATTGTTATACACATCAAACAAACGAGCGGAAATTGACGTGGAACCATTTGAAGAAGAGGCGACCGTGTATTCACAAGTAATGGTCGTATTGCTATTGCTATTTACGTAGCAAGTTTTGACAATGGAACCGTCCTTCAAAATTTCAACACGATTCACCCCATCATTATCCGTAGCATTCGTCGTAAACACAGCGCTTGCACCATTTGAAAGTGTCGTCACATCTGGATTTGACCAGGTGTTGATATATCCATTCGAGTTATTGTTTCCCGTATTCGTTGAAGAATCCGAGTTCACGTATAGGCTACGAAGTGAGGTCCACGTTTCCTGACCATTCGAAGCCACAGCCTTCGCATTAAATGAGATCGTGCCGCCAACACCGTAATCAGATCCATAGATGGATGTCGTACAGTTGTTCATGTCTGAGCTCGATGTGCAGGTGCGGCGGATAGTACCGTTCACCCACAATTCAACGCGATTCAAGCCATTTGAATTCCAAGCACCTGCCCCATAGGTAACGGTTTCAGAACGCTTGATTGAAGTCACGCTTGGTGTTACCCAATCCCAAAGATTTGTTGTGCCATTTGTCACAGAACCGGAACCAGTAGAGCCAGAAGAAGCACTGTTTGAGCTTTGATCAATCGTTAAATAGTCATTTGAGCTTTCCGTAGACCAACCAAAGCGGTCAGTCACGCGAGTCATAAAGGCCACACTGCGGCTTGAAGCGCCATTGGTGTAATAGGTATTGCCAAACTCACATACATCCGAATAACAAGTCTTGATACGTGCACCATTCACATACAAGTCAATGCGGTCAATCCCTTGTGGATCCGTAGCCGTTACACGGTAGACAAAGTTCTTACCATTTCCAACGATAAAGTTGGATGGATTTCCAGTTGTCGTTACGGTTGGACCTCTCGAAGAAGTGTATGTACGGTTACCGCCAAATGAACTTGTAGAACCGGTGTTGTTGTAATATCCGTATTGAATCTTCACGAGCTTAGCTGTGAGTGGGTTATTGGATTGTTGGCTACCCATGGTTGATTCAGTACCACCAAGCAAAGCCGTAACATCATTGTCACTAGCCATGGTGATAAACAAATCCTTTGGTTCAGATAACTTCGTTGCAGTGCGATTCACAAGATCAATGTCATAAACTATTTTATTGGCAACGGCAAACCAATGATTCTGCAGATACGTTGCCGTCATGCCATACCAGATAGCGCCGAAATTATTCGAGTTGTATTCAGTTGCACCAACAGAAATGCTTGTAGCAGAGTAACCGTCAAATGAAGTTATTTTATCGGTCATCAATTGATCGCTCGAAGCGGATGCGATCAAAACGGATTTGCCATTAGATGCAGCAAAGTGAACGACGGCAGCACCAGGGAATTGATTGCTGATATCAACGCGATTACCATCCGTGGTCCAGCGATAAAAACGAGTTGTGCTGCTTGATTCACGAACGATCATCAACCAACCATTCGACGTTGGAAGAACCGTGAGTGGCATGAAATACGATGTAGCAGGCGAAACTTTCTTCACGCTATACGTAAGCTGTGAGGTGTATTGATTCGAAACTGAGTAACGAGTCAATTCAGTATTAGTTGCGATATTCCACAACATCGCACGACCCTTGGTCGTCACAATGCTCCAAATACCATCCTTCCCATTCAAAGCCACGATGCCTTCATCGGAATCAAGTTTCTGTATGATTTGATAGCCAGGATAGGAATAACCGGAGCCAGATGCATAGGCGAGCATTTCAAAATTGCGATCGCGACGAGTGATATTTTTCAAATAAATCACGGTTTTGCCATCGCTTACAATATCATCAACACGGCTCAGTCCTGCATTACGAACTTCGTTCGTAATATCAGTTATGTAGGTACCATCGGTACGCCAAACATGACCACCGTTATAGAGTTCCTGACCATCGGTTGAGTACCAATAAGGCGCAGCATATGCGATAGCCCAAACAGGACGATTTTGACGCTCAGAAAGCTGATTCGAGATGTCAGTCCATTGATACGCACCTGTATTTTCAGCTTGTGCTGGTGCAACAAATGACCCGGACAATGCCAAAGTCATAAGCAATAAACCAGTGAATTTTGAAACATGTGATTTCATATTTTGGCTAGGTTGAGGTAAATATTTGTTGAATTATTTGTGCTCTTAATACCATAAATTGAACATTTTGTCAAGGACTTTATACAGAAAAATTCAATGAAAAAGCATAAAGCAAAGCCCTAATAGATCCTAGTAGGTAAAACATAAAATACAACGTTGTTTTCTTCTGTTATAACGAGGGATAAAAGCAAGAATGATAATCTTGCAGCCTCTACCAAGCTAAATACCTCATGAGTACTTTCACTAACAATGATGTTGAGTAAGAACAATTCGCAATGCTTCAACCCACTGTTGTGGCTTAGCTGGATTTGCAAAAACAGTTCCTTCAGGAGCCGTCTCTGGCAAAGCCCCTGCGGTCGATGCAACGACGCGACATCCGTATCGGCTAGCTTCATGGAGAGGCAGACCAAATCCCTCATACCAAGAAGGGTAGAGAAGTGCTGAAGCTTGCGAATAAAGTGCAGCTAGTTGTTCATCTGTTGGGAATACATCTCTTCCAATCGTTAACAGCGCAATATCAGTAAAGGCATTTTCTTTTTGTAATTCCTTCACCGCGATTTCTGCCGTCAAAAAATTCTTACGCTTATCGTGTGCACCAAAGGCAAGGACGATTCGTTTTCCTGCATATTTTTCCAAAATCTCATTTGCTTCCGGTTCGATGAGCAAAGATTTTTCCATGTGGATCACGTGACATTTATTCTCATGAATCTGAACAAGTTGAATCAAATCCTTTTTTGTCCGTTCCGAAACACATAAAAGCTCATGTGCTTCTTGAAACAGTTTTTTCGGTTGAACAAAACGATGCCATACCATTTGCTTAAAACGAAACCACTTCGGCTCAATCAAAAATGATAAATCATGCACAATCAGTTGCATCTTCCATGATGTAGGAGCACCGATGAATCCAATATTTGGTAGCATGACCGAATCAGGCTTTTCTCTTATAAACCAAGACAAAGGACGAAATCCAAAAATGCATAAAAGACTCCATATTTTATTCGGGATGTGTATATGTTTGTGGAAAGTATGTGAGTTCAATAACTCCGTCGGTAACTGCGGCTTATGTGAACCCGTCGTGAAAAAAATAACATCATTTTCCGCCTTTTCAACAATTTTTTTTGCTTGCATAAAAGCAACACGACCAACGCCACCTTGCGGTGCATCAACAATCGGGCGTGCATCGAATAGAATTTTCATGCAATCATGTGCTCGGCTAAATAGTGTGTAAGCCGCGCTTGAAAGTTTTGGTTAGAAAAAGTCTGCGCATGAGAGCGTATCCTTTCTGCTTGATATTTCTCTGGTTGAAATCGAATCACGGCGTCGCCGATACTTTCCCAGGACTGCGTTTCAAGATATTCGCCGGTAATACCCGGAATCACTGTCTCTGCACCACCGCCTTTACCATAAGTAATCACAGGCTTGCCTGCGGCCATCGCCTCTACAGCGGTAATTCCAAAATCTTCAACTTGTGGATGTAAAAAAGCGATCGCATCGTTGTAAAGTTTATATTTAACGTCATCAGAAACACGCCCGATAAATTCTGTTTGGACGCCTGAAAGTGCGCGAAGTTTTTGCATTTCTGGACCAATACCAAAAATCTTGAGTGGAAGATTAAGTTTCTTAAATGCTCTCACGATCAGATCAAAGCGTTTGTAAGCGACGAGTCGTCCACCCGCGAGCCAATATGATCCATGATTTTTTGAAAGTGTAATACGTTCTACATCTACCGGTGGATAAATGACTTCCGCATCACGTTGGTAATAGCGTTTAATGCGTTCACGGCTGGTTTGTGAATTTGTGACAAGAATATCAGGTCTATCAGCCGCCAAACGATCCCAGGTTCGCAGACGATGCAGCAACGGTGGAAGAAGAGTTCTTAAGATTGCTGGTTGCGGCAAGTCATTTACATAACCAATACGTTCCTGCCATAAAAAGCGTGTCGGTGTATGGCAGTAGCAAATATGCTTTGTCCCGGGCGGAACGATAACACCTTTTGCAAAAGAACTGGAAGAAGAAATCACCACATCAAAACCGGTAAAATCAAAATGTTCAATCGCCATTGGCATGAATGGCATAGTCCATTGATAGTGACGGCGCGATCCGGGCCATCGATTCAAAAAAGACGAAATGATTTTACGACCACGAAATTGTGGATGCGCTCGTTCCGGATCGTGTAATAAAACATAAGTAGGCGCTTCCGGAAAAAAATCTTGCAAGGCGACAAGGACACGTTCAGCTCCACCATCTTGGACGAGGTAATCATGTACGAGAGCAATGCGTAACCGTGGCATCTCGATATTGTAATCACCGAGCGGCAAAAAGTCGGCATTTCGTCAATATGCTCCCTTACGATAGAGCACAGCAAAAGGTGTTTTTAATAAAATATACAAATCCAACGCCGGTGACCAGTTTTCAATATACCAAGTGTCAAGTCGTACCTCATCTTCAAAGGACAAGTCACTTCGACCTGAAATTTGCGCAAGCCCTGTAATACCTGGTCTAATCGCTAGCACCCTACGATGGTGTGGTTTATAGGCGTCAACTTCACGTGGTTGATGTGGGCGTGGACCGACCAAGCTCATATCACCCTTTAGGACATTGAAAAATTGAGGTAATTCATCGATACTCCAGCGGCGTAAAAACTGCCCAATTGGAGTTATGCGAGGATCCCCAGAAATTTTATAGACCGGTCCTTGCTTAATACTTTTTTCTTGGATTAATTTCTTTTCGAGTGCTAAATTTTGTTTTTCATTTTTACTGAACTGCGGTCCAATCGACATCTTACGCCACATGCTACGTAGTTTGATCAAATGAAATAGTTCTCCTTTTTCACCCACACGTTCATTCAAGAAAAAAGTCGGGAAACCATCCTCAATGGCTAGTGCAAGAGTGGCGATAATGAGAATAGGGCTGGTTATTGCTAATAAGAGGAGCGCAAAAAATACATCAAAGGCACGTTTGGTAATCCGACCCCAGCCATCAAGGCGTGTACGTTTTACTTCAATGATTGGAACACCAGTTTCATAAGATACCTCGATATTAGTGAACGAAGCTGCAAATAAATCTGCGAGGTACATGAAGGTTAAATGATCTTCTTCTGCAAAAGCGATAAGTTCAAGTGATTTTACCTTCTCCATGTCAGTCTCACCTAACAGTACGCCATCAAGTTTTCCGGATTCCTTTAATTTTTTAAGTGCACGACGAGTTTCATCGTTCCAGCCGCGAAATTGTTTTACAATCGTAATCCCTAGAATTGGATTGTTGCGATAGTTTTGAACGATGTTGGTAGCGGCTGAATTCATTCCGATCACGGCAAAACGACGATGACCATAACCAGATCGGAGAAGAGCGTGGCGGAAAGCTCGTAAAAACAAACGACCAAGCAAAACGTACATGACCGAAAAACCAAATACGGCGAGCACGATAAATCGAGATGTCGTTAATTCACGACGAAAGAAAACAGTTGCGATCGTAATCATCGTGCCTGCTCCGCAAGCGATAATAATACGACCAAGTTCGCTCCATGCTTTACGCGGACGAGTATGATACAAACCTGAAAAAGCAAATATGACAATCCAAATGATGACGAATAAAAAGACAGTTTGTAAATAATGCGGAAAAGAAATATCTTGCAAAATCGGTCTGACTTCAGTCACAAAACGAGAAAATCGCAAAACATAAGCAGAAACACCGGCGAATAATAATGCCAGTGCATCAATCGGCAATAAGAGAGCCGTAAATGTCAAATCAAGACGACGAAAGTTCATGAAGAGAATTGAAACTGGATAGGTTGGTGCGGAGAACTGTGTACCATAATACCATTTTCGGTAAACAAAAACCCCTGAGAATCTTCCAAGGGTTTTTGATATGTCCGGATTGGACGATAAGCCGAATTTTGTCGATCATGTTCAAGCAAGCCTGAAAATGATCGGGTGACCATCTGTCTGGGACGATGATTGCTCATCGCCTCTGGCGAGCGACCACCCAGATATGACTTGACGGATGCCAAATCGAATCGGAGCTTGCTCTTGCACCGGAGAGGGTTTACCGCGCATGCATGTCACCATGCATGGAATTTCGAAGCCTCGAGAGAGACATCAAAATACTTTTCACGTTTGGCTCATTAGAATGAGCTTGTATGGTCTCTGTGGCACTTTCCCTAGGCTTGGGGATTTCTCCTGTATACCTGGCCGCCGTTAACGGCTCTCCTTGTTCACATGAATTGCTTCATTTGAGGTGTTCGGACTTTCCTCCATACATACGTATGGCAGTCACCTGTCCATCCGAGCTGGCTAAGAATGCCTAAAAAAAATAGTTTTGTCAATCGATAAGCTGTGTTATCATTCCAAAAAGACACATGAAAAAATGGCTATATCTAGGGATATTTTTTTCCCTTCTAGGATTTGGGATATGGAAATTCTGGTGTTTGGGTTCAATAGAATTACCAAAAAAACAGGAGTTTACCATTAATATCGTTCATCCTGGTGTGGAAATACGCCGGAAAGATCAAGATGTATGGCAAGTGGCAAAGTCGGGTGATCAATTATTTGCCGGTGATCAGATTCACACGGACGGTGAAGGAAATGCAATTATTGATGTATATGGACACGGCGAGGCTCGTCTTGGGAACAAAACGGAAATCACGGTTATTGATGCGAGTAGAGAGCAGAAGGTAATGATTCGTCTTCAGCTCGGTTTCGGAAAGCTTTGGACAAAACTGAAACGATTTAATAATTTGGCAGATCAGTATCAAGTTGAACGAAATGGCATCAATAGCAGTGTTCATGGAACAGCTTTTGATATGCAAGGATTCGCAACCTCTACTCAAATACAAGTTTCTGATTCCGCAGTCTCAATTGAGTCGAAAAATACAAGACATGTTTTATTTGAAGGATATTCGATTCAAGTAAAATCTGATGGTACATTCGGAAAAGATGAAATTAGTACTGATGAAGTAAGGCAAACGGAATGGTTTCAAAAAAATCTGACTAGCGACAAGGAATTTGATAAACAGTATGTTCAGATGCTTATTGAGCAATATGAGAAACGCCATGGTGCGGATCCACAATCCATAAATGACGCCTTCATGCGTTTATCTGAAAAAACGCATGGTTTGTTACAACCGAGTCAAAAGCAAACGATGTACCCATTCTACGCAGGTCGTCGTTTATATAAAATAAGTGAATTAGCAAAGCGAGGAAATGAAGGAATGGCCCTACAAGAATATGGAATGTTAGAAGAAGAAATTTTAAAAAATGTACACGAATACCCAAATAGTACAGCATCTTTTCAACAGGAAATAGGACAAGTTTTAGATATTTTGGCAGATAGTATGCCTTCTTCTTCAGCCTATCGACTGAAGCAAAAAATCGAAGATACTCTTCTCCGTTTAGCTGAGGGAGATCCATTTGCTGAAGCGTATGTGCGTTTGGGAGCCGTTCAATCGCGTCTTTTTGAAGCCTCAGATTTGATCACTACATCTTCCTTGGATGATGCCGGAACGGCTCTGGATGCAGCACACCAAGGAATAGAAAATATCTCGAGAGACATGGAACAGGTAAAACAAACTGAAGAAGCGGTAAATCATGTACGAGACAAATTACAAGTCTTACGTATGCGCGAAGGAACGTTACGTATTCGTTTAGCGACGGCGATTGCACCTCCCGTGTCGGAGATTTCTACAACGAGTATGATACAAACAACGTCAACAACGATGACTGCTCCAACCACCACTTTGCCAGAAAAAGTATTACCAACGGAGATACCAATTCCGTTAATACATTCTCTACAAATCAATCCAGGGAATTCTATATTGAAAGGAAATAAAGCAATTACGTTTCATGTGGTGGCAACGTACGCTGATGGAACAAAGAAGGATGTAACCGATGCATCATTGTTATCAGCGTCAAATCTACGCTTAGGATATTTTTTGCGAAACACGTTTACGGCTAATCCAAATGTTGATGGACAGGTCGATATCGTTGCATTTTATACGGAATCAAATAAAACAATACGTGCACAAACCAGTATAATGATTCAACCATAGTTTCATTAACCCTGTGATAAATATATATGCTCAACATACGTAAATTCAGTTGGACTCCAATAGGTGTAGCACTCATAACTGCAACCGTTTTAGCATGCTTTAATGTGGTTGGTGTTTTTACATATTGGAGCGCTCGTATGGGCGACCGCTTGTTTATTTCACGAAATGCAACATCTGACATCGCCATTGTCTCCATCGATGACGCTTCGATCGCTCAACTTGGTCGTTGGCCGTGGTCGCGCAGTGTTCATGCGCAGCTCATAAATAAACTAACCGAAGCAGGTGTTCGTGTGATTGGCTACGATGTAAATTTTCCTGAAGCTTCAACCGAAACTGATGACAAGGCTTTGGAAGATGCGATTCGAACCGCAAATAATGTGGTTTTACCGATTGAACTTGAAATACAACAAAAAGGGAGAAAAGAATTGGTTTTCACACCCGAAAAAACCTTGTCTCCAATTTCACGTTTGGCTGCCGTTGCAAAATCAACTGGTCATACCAATACGCCACCCGATGCGGATGGTGTAATGCGTCGAATTCCATTGTTTGTTGATAGTCCTGAAAATGGGGGATCTTCAATTCCAGCATTTACGGTTGAAGTGGCACGATTGGCTGGACTCGCTTCGCACACGTCGGCTGCTCCGGTGGATACATTAGATCGCATGACGGTGAATTATCTTGGAGCTCCTGGAAAAAATTTCCCAACATTTCGCGCGATAGACGTTATTCGAGGGACGGTAAGCACAACCTCCTTGAAAGGACGTATTGTTTTTGTCGGGTCAACAGCAGCAAATTTGCATGATGAGCTATTAGCGCCAACTTCAGAAGGTGTGCCTATGGCAGGTGTCGAAATTCACGCTTCCGCATTCGAAACCATCGCTTCGCAAAAATGGGTAAAACCTGTCCCCAAAGTCTTAAGTACGTTATTTCTACTGGGTATTGGTCTTGTCATAGGCCTGGCTATAACCATGCTACGCCTTCGTATTAATCTACCGCTCGTTTTCTTACTCTGGATTGGTTTTTTGATTGGTAGCTTTTTGTTGTTCGAACGTGGAATACAGGTTGACTTGCTTTGGCCAACCATAACCTTTGTTTTTGTGTATGCGGCCGTTACGTTGGAGCGTCGAGTTCATGCAGATCGTGAGCGTAGACAATTACGCACAGCTTTTTCGCGCTATGTCTCCAGTTCAGTCGTTGATTCTATTATGCAAAATCCAGACAAGCTTCGTCTGGGTGGCGAAAGACGTCGCATGAGCGTCTTATTTTCTGATATTAGGGGATTCACAACAATTTCTGAAGGAATGACGCCGGATGTCTTGGTAAATATCTTAAATATTTATTTAAATCGCATGACCGACATTGTTTTTAAGCATGCCGGTGTACTCGATAAATACATTGGTGATGCGGTTATGGCTTTTTGGAATGCGCCCCTCGATCAATCGGATCATGCTTTGCGCGCCGTTTCCACCGGACTTGAAATGCGCGATGCTCTGGAAGAATTAAATGCAAGCAAAGCATTTGGTGATTTAGAAATGCATATTGGTATCGGTATAAACACGGGTGAAATGGTGGTTGGGAATGTAGGCGGTAATACCCGTTTTGATTACACGGTAATTGGAGATAATGTGAACCTCGGTTCACGCCTCGAAGGGTTAACGAAAGAATATGGCGTTGCTTTTATAATCGCTGAATCAACCAAAGGAGAATTGCGTGATGCCGTTATTACCCGTCGTTTGGACAAGGTAACGGTAAAAGGTAAAAAAGAACCGGTCGTCATTTATGAAGCGATGGAACTCAAAGAAAATGCGACTCAACAACGCATTGACCTTGCTCACGATTTTGAATCTGCACTTGATTTGTATTTCTCTCGTCAATTTGAGCAGTGTATAGAATCGTGCCAAGTGATCTTAAAAAAATATCCAAACGACGGACCGACAAATAATCTACTTGAAAGAGCGAAGATTTTTTTAAACGCTCCACCGGCAATGAATTGGGATGGAACATGGGTATTTACAAAAAAATAGCTGTAAAGATCAGGATCTACCCAACCCAACACGCTCTCGCACGATGTTCATTTTCTTTTCGGCAGCGTCCAATGCAAAAGTTCGTCCGGCATCCAAGATTTTCTGTAGTTGTCCTGGATCTTGTTGATAGAGAGTTATTTTTTCCTGAATAGGCGAAAGCATGAAGATTAACGCTTCTGCGACGCTTTTTTTAAAATCCCCGTAGCGCTTCCCAGAAAATTCAGCTTCAATTTCAGGAAGAGTTTTTCCTGTGGCGTGATGGTAAATTGTGAGTAGGTTAGAAATAGCCGGTTTATTTTTGACGTCGTAGACTATTTTCCCGTCAGAGTCCGTCACGGCTTTTGAAAGCTTCTTTATAATAAGGTCTGCATCGTCAGTCAGCGCAATATAATTTAAAACTGAAGACGCGCTCTTGGACATCTTAATATGTGGATCATCCAAACCCATGATTCGTGCTCCCACTTTTTGAATAAGTGGTTGAGGAACTATAAACGTTTCACCGAATGTTTCATTAAAACGACGTGCAAGCACTCGGGTAAATTCCAAATGTTGCATTTGGTCTTCACCGACGGGTACAGCGGTCGTATCATAAAGTAAAATATCAGCCGCCATGAGAACGGGGTAAGTGAATAAACCAACGCCAACATTTTCGCCACGCTTCTTAGCTTTATCTTTATATTGCGTCATGCGTTCCAATTCAGATATTTTGGCAATTGTTTCAAGAATCCAACTGAGTTCCGTATGTTGTGGAACTTCACTTTGGATAAAAATATGTGAACGTTTTGGATCTATGCCAACGGCTAGATAGGTTGCTGCCATGCGTAAGCTATTTTCTCGCAGCATTTTCGGATCTTGTGGAACCGTAATCGCATGCAAATCAACAACACAAAACAAACAACGATGACGATGTTGTATTTCAACCCATTGTTTTAATGCCCCGATATAATTACCGATATGAACAATATTTGTTGGTTGAATCCCGCTCAGGACAAGATCTTGCATAATTCGTATAGGTTGCCAGGAATAAAGAATTTTTACAATTATACCGCTTCGATGGTTCTGTTTATGAGAGTTTATGAAAGCGCAGTAAGTAGACGAAGATCCGAGTAATACTGAAAACGAAAGCAAGACGAATATTGTTCTATGCTAACGTAAAAAACGCGGAATATGATATGATACGATCATACAATTAATCGTACATTTTATGCCAACTCTTCCAGTATCTAAGAAAAATACTCATCGTCCGAGCGAATCATTTCATATAGCCTTGATCATTCTGTGTGCCGTCGGATTTTTAGTTTTATATTTCAAAATAGACCTCGATAGTTCATTAGATGCGAGCTATGTTGCGAATGTCAGTCAACAAGTTGAACACGTCGAACGACGTTTAATCACGATTGAAAAGAAAATGATGTTATTACAAAAGTCGGATATGATGGATGAAAAAGTGCTTAAAACTGATCCAGCGGTAACAAATTCATCCGACACAAAAGTACAGTCGGAATAGATAAAATTTCATTATGTGATTCTGTTTGAATAGTTTAAGTCTTCAAAAATAAAAAACCTCCGAGGATTTCGGAGGTTTTTTGACTCTTTAGACTTCGACAATGACCGGAAGAATCATAGGACGTCGTTGAGTTTTTATGAACAAGAACTGACCTAATTCATCGCGTACCTTGTCTTTGAGATACGCACTATTCGCGCTTGAGCGAGGATCATCATCTGTCAAAATATAACTAGCTTTTTTACGTGCTAGGCTGATTAATTCCTCATTATTTTTGACATAAATAAATCCTCGAGAAACGATGTCTGGTAGTTGTAAGAGTTTCCCGGTTCTTTGGCTTACGACAGCGATTACGAGAATGACTCCATCAGCAGCTAATTCTTGACGATCACGCAGCACCACGTGATTTGTATCACCAACACCCAAGCCATCAACGAAAACATATGTCGTATCAACCTTTTTATTGGTTAATTGACCGTTACCTTGAGAATCAAATTCCATGACTTGTCCGTTGTCTGCGATAAAAATTTTATCTCGACTAAAACCACCGCGTACCGCCGCATTTGCATGTTCGCATAAGAATGAATAATTTCCTTCAATTGGAATGAGATAGCGCGGTTTAACCATTTGGTGCATTTCGATTAAGTCGTCTTGTTGGGCGTGACCACCGGCGTGAACGTCCATCATTTGATAATGAACAACACGAGCTCCTTCACGATAAAGAGTATCTTTTACACGTTGTACCGAACGTTCATTGCCCGGAATGACGGAAGAAGAAAAGACAACAGTGTCACCCGGTTCAATTTCGACAAATGGGTGCTCACGATTTGCAATACGCATCAAAACTGCTCGTTCTTCACCTTGTGCGCCGGTACAGATGATAGCGACTCGATCACGTGGATAATTGCGCGCTTCTTTAGAATCAATCAGTGTACCTTTTTGGATCTTCATGTATCCAAGCTCTTGTGCAATGGCGATATTTGATTTCATGGAAAAGCCTTCAACAGCTACTTTGCGACCATTACGTTCACAAGCGAAAATAATTTGTTGAATGCGAGAGATCATTGAAGCAAAGGTGCCGATGATTATTTTACCTTTGGCATTCTTAATGATTTCATCAATGTTATGTTGAATTTCAAATTCACCCATTTGTTTCCCTGGCTTTGTCGCATTGGTTGAGTCTGCCATGAGCGCAAGAACATTGCGTTCACCAAGCTTTAAGATTTTTTCAGTTTCTTGTATGGATTGTGCTGCCGGACCGCTTTCCAATTTAAAGTCACCGGTATGCACCACGATTCCGCATGGTGTATCAACAATCACACCCATTGAATTCATCATCGAGTGGGCGACACCAAAGAATTCAACGCTAAAAGCACCAAGTCGTAACACGTCACTTGTTTTGACAATATGCATGTCGAGAGGAGCTTTATCGCGGTGATCTTCTTGACGTTTGGCGATGATGGCGCAAGTTAAATCAGTTGAAAATAACGGGGGATTTCCTAACATCTGCATCAAGTGTGGGATACCACCGATATGGTCATAGTGTGCATGAGTAATAATAACCCCACGAACGTGTTTTTCTTTACCTTTTAAACAAGAGATATTTGGAATAATGTAATCTACGCCGGGCATGTCTTCATCCGGAAACATGAGACCCATATCGATAAGCAAGATATCATCACCATATTCAAGCATCGACATATTGCGACCAACTTCTTCATTTCCACCTAAAACAGTAATTTTAAGACGCTGGCTTGGATCGGCTTTTAGTGCGTCTTTATCTGTACCGGTTTTAAGATACGGATTATTTTTGTAAGTACTCATTCGAGCCGCACGTTGAAAAGCACCGCCACCGGCACCGCCAAATTTTCCACGCTTTCCGCCAGGTCCACGCTTTTGATTGCCACGATCACTACGATCCTTAGAAAAATGTGTACCTTTTACAGTCTTTTCTTCTTTCGCAAAACCTTGCTTTAAAGAAAGTTTTTTTACTTCACCGGCCTCTTTAAAAGACATCGGCTGACGGGGGGAGATTGGGTGTTTTGCATTTCGTGCGACGGCTTTTTCGATAATCGAAGTGTGTGGAACATCAGAAGAAATCGATGTACGAGAAGCTTTAATGTTTTTTGTAAAGTTTCGACGAAATGGTCGACGTCCTTGTGGATGCGTCGGATTGTTGTTTGATTGTACGTCCATAATGGGAGAATAGGTATCAGTATTTGCATCTGAAATAACAAGTGTTTTCAGCTAGCTAAAGAAAAAAATAAATAATTTGTAATAATTTGTATGGTATAAACCGATATGAGATAACGAATGCCATCTTGAACAAAGGGGAGAATACAAAATTCATCACTTAGCCCAAGATGACAGCGTATGTTTATTTCTTGATGAAAAATGAGATCGGGTGCGTCCGTTCACATTTCACAACCATCGAAAGCGTCCAATTTTTTAGCTCAACTCAGCGAAGATAGTGAAATAATAGTAATAGGATAGCAGAAAATGTAAAATGCGTCAAAGGCAATATCAGAAATTTCACTTTTTTGAGAAGATTGACTTTACATCTAATCGCAGGCAAAATCCAACCACTTCTGGGCGAGTGGCGGAATTGGTAGACGCACTGGTTTCAGGTACCAGCGAGAGTAATCTCATGAGAGTTCGAGTCTCTCCCCGCCCACCATCAAAAAAATCCCAAAGGGATTTTTTTCTTTTACTTCCAATGCCATCCACGTTTGATAAACCAACGTTCTATATACTGAAAACGCTCTGCAGGTGTTGCAATTTGTTGCGTTAATTCGGTTCCTCGCAAAGAAGGGGAGAGAAGATAGGCGTGTTGCGGTCTCATTAAAAAAATTGCGGCGTATGTATCCAGAATGGCTTGAGATAATTCAAGTCTTGCCGTTTCGAGATCGGTTGTGTTTGTTGCGTTACGTGTTTTTTCTAAACTATCATCTACTTTCCGGTCTGCTAAGTTAGAAAAATTAGCTCCTCGAGTAATCGATTGTCCGCTCCACCAAAAAGGAAATAAATCTAAGCTTGGTGTTAGAAGGATATTGAACAAGACGATTTGACTTGTACGTTCACGAGTCGCTTTTTTCATAAGTTCTTCGGTTGGAAGAGATTGAATATCGACTTTCACGCCCAACAATGACCATTGACGTTTAAGCGTTTCAGCAATGACGAGCATGTCCGGCGTTTCTGGCGTTGAAACAGTCACGTGTAATTCTGTACTGCTGGCATTGTCTAAAGGTAATGCATCTTGCGTACTGGTTACAACCGATGTTTTGTCCTTAGTTGCTATTTTTGATGAAGGTTTTGTTGTAGAAACGATATTTTTTGTTTTTGGAACAAAAACTCGCACGTTACCACCTGGTGGAACAATCCAACCTGCGTCATCCAAAATGCGTCGTGCTTGTTCCAAGCTGGCCTGTGTACTCGTCGTGACAAAATACGGGAAAGGGCTCGTAACAACTTGACCAAAACCGTTGACGGCATCAATTAATTCTTCACGTTGAACAGCAAGAGTTAATGCTTGTCTAATAGAACTTTGTGATAAGAGTGTGTCTTTCACATTAAAAAAAGCGACGGTCTCTTCCGGTAATTCAAGTCGTGTCCCTTGTTTTCGTGATGAAGAGAGTAATTTGCCCGCCTCTGAAGATCCGACAAAAGCTAAGCCATCAATTAATTCGGAACGAAATGCGTCCAACGCTTGGGTTCGATCAGGAAAAAATTGAAACACGATTGTCTTTATAAAAGGTTTAATACCTGAGTAAGTTTCGGCTCTTTCCAAGGTATAAGAATGAACAAAGCCGGTAGCATCACGTAAAAAAGATTTAACGCGATAAGGTCCGGAACCTATAGGTTTAATGTTTAATTCGGATAACCGGGCATTGTTAGGGTTTACCTCACGCCATAAATGAGAAGGAAGTATGCCGATAGTTAATTTCGTCAAAAAATTTGGATCCGCTTTTTCTAAATGAAAGACAACCGTCGCATCATCGAGTGTCGTAAGAGTAATGCCACGATAATTAGGAGCTAAAGGACTTTTACGTGCCGGATCCAAGATTGAATCAAAGGTAAATTGAATATCTGCCGATGTTACAGGTTCATTATCCTGAAAACGTGCATCTTGTCTGATATGAATAGTTAGTTCTTTTCCATCTTCGGAAAATCGATATGAGTCAGCCAAATCAGGAATCGCTGCGAGCTTGTCCATCCGGAATAATCCGGAATATACCAGTCGCACCAAATCACGATCAACATCATTAGCGATCGCATCGATCGGATTGATATATTTTGGTTGACCGATAAGAGCCTCTGTATATGTACCGCCAACTGCTGGTGCCCAAACGGTATGCTGCCAAATCAAAGCACTGATCGCCCCGGTAAAACTAACCAATGCGATAACGGCGGCAAATGTGACTAATCGACGTTCTTGAAAAGTAAACGTACGCGAAGCGTGACGCAACTGGCTGCGACGCGATGGACGGTTGCTTGTAACGAATTTAGCGACCAAGGCGTGGTCATGAACATGGTCAGGAGCGATTTCCTCATTCACAGAAAACGGAAGCCAAAAAAACACCCGTCGAAGCGCAAGACGAAGGCGTTCAAAAGCGGATGTTTTCATAAAGATTTGTTAATAAGGCGATAAAGCCAAGTCAACGAAAATCGTAGGCAGTTTGTCGTAATAGAAATTACGACAAAGCAACGTTTAATATTGCAGTTAGGAAAAACAAAACTGACAATGCGATTGTGACATAAAACAACCCTTTTTCAATTCCACGTTTAGTACGAAAGACATCGCTTGCTCCACCAAAGGAAGAGCCTAAACCTGTACCGCGTTGTTGTAATAAGATTGCGGTCACGAGCATGATTGAAATCAAGATTTGGATAAGTGGGAGCAATAAATTCCGCATATATGATAAAAGTCAGAGTAGCGTTTTTTGCTCGGAGAGTCAAGATTAAGGCTGGAATTTATGCTACACTAAGACCATGAGAGCCGATCTACCGTGGTACCGCAGAACAGGTGTAAGGATTGCTATATCGGTATTAGCTGTTTTTGTGATAGGAATTGGTTTTTTTACCTATCAAATTTGGCATTATTATTCATTGTTTAAATCAGGTGAAAAAACACCTTTTCAAAATGAACAAATGCGCGCCAGCATAGCGTATAAATTTGATGTCTCTGAAAATACCGACCAATCTCGTATTTTACCCCAACAAAAACAACCGGAGCTCGGTTCTGCCACAGCGAGCGTAGTGGTAGTCGAATTTTTGGATTATGATTGTCCTTTTTGTAGAGAATCTGAAGCCATCATTAAAGAATTTTTGCGTATTCATGCTTCCGAAGTTCGTTTTATTGTTCGCGAATTCCCAATAGCCGAATTGCATCCAGAGGCTGAAGATGCGGCTGCGGCTGCGCGTTGTGTTTTTTTGCAAAATAAACCAAAAAGTTACTGGACTTTTCAAGATCGATTATTCGGGACACAGGGGACGCACGATGTCGATAGTTTGCGAATTTATGCGGGACAAACAGGAATTGATATTTCTAAATACGATGATTGTATTTTGCGTCGCATACCACAAGCGGCATTACAGGCTTCATTGGATGATGGGATTGCTTCCGGAGTGCGCGGTACGCCAACGTTTTTCTTTAATGGGGTTAAATTTGAAGGTGTAATGACATTACCGGAGATGGAAGAGGCATTTGCTCAAGCAAAACAACGAGTGAAGAAATAAGTATGTGGAAAAATGCGTTTACATACTTCTTTCTTGCAATACAATTTGTTGCGATTGGCATTTTACCGCTACCGGTAATGGCGGAAGAGAGTATTGGATGTGTGGATTCGAGCGGGTTCTGCGAGGATGGACTCACATCGAAATGTCCTGCCGGGTATAAATGGGCAGCACAGCCTTTGAGTGGTTGTGCCCTAACTCAAAAGTGTTGCGTGCCCAATGTTTCTTGTTTGTCGATAAAAGGTGCTGAGTGTGTACCGGGGGTGCTCTGTGCTTCAGGTTTTGAGTCTGCACCTGGTTTACCCGGAACTGGTGGATGCAGTATCGGTAAAAAATGTTGCGTTCCTGAAGGAAAAATAACGATTGATGCTCAAGGTCAAGCGTTTAATCAAGATGCGAGTAAAAATGCGACTGCAAAAGAAAATGCACGCAAAGCATTTGTAAACGGATTATGTTTTTTGTCATCAGAATGTTCTGAAGTTGGTGGGAATTTTGAACAATCAGCGGACTGTGGTTCAGATCAGGGCAAATGTATAGCTCCTGAGCCAACGATTCGTCTTTCTTCATCAGTCATGGGTAGGGCAACTGCATCGGGTATTCGTGATTATATTTCAATCGCCATGAGTTTCTTAATGGTAGCGGGCATGATGGCTGCGGTTATTATGTTCGTGTACGCCGGTTTTCAATATATCGTAGCTTCTTCTTTTGTTTCGGTGGGAAATGCGAAAGAAACCATGATCAATGCCAGTGTCGGTCTTTTAATACTTTTTGGAGCGGTGACAATTTTGAATGCCACAAATCCTTCGCTTACCGTCTTTCAAAGAGTAAAAGTATACATGATTAATAAACAACGATTCATGCGAGGTGAGTGGTGTTCTGAATTTAAGTCACCGTCCGGTCAAAAAGAAATCAAATATGCCGAAGCTGGTGATCCGGCTGGGACCATTAAATATACGAATGCAAAATTTGAAGTAAAAGTGAAAGAAACCAAATGTGGAACGACGTATTATCCCGAACAATATGGTGGAACTTTTTGCCAAGGAAGAAAATGTGAAAAAAGTGGCTTTGCTTGCGTTTCTTGCAAAGGCAATTTCCCGGATTGTAATGGAAATCGCTTAGGACAAGCGTGTATCAAAGCGGCAATGGCTGGTGTCATAAGTTGGACGGATTTTTCTGCACCAACGGATGTACGTTTATTGGCTGTTTGCGGCGGTGCTCAACCACCTGTTTCATTAGACAATGTAAAAGAAAATACTCCCGCTGTTGTTAAAGGAGTTCTTGTAAACCAAACAAAGGAATTAAAAGGATCAGCTGGTTTTATGTTTACCTCCGATTTAGAAGAGTATAAAAAAGCTCAAGAAGCCTGTGACGGAAAATTCAGAGGTTTTGTGATGGGCGTTCAATATTTGGATTCTTGCGATTCTGGTGTTGCGAAAATGAAAAAAAGAGCCTTACAGGTACGGGGTGCAATGTTATTTCAAGTACCGGGTTTTGTGGCAGGAACAATTGCTGGAGAAGCAAGCTGTGCTACCAATCCGAACGATGTATTAATAGTCAGTAAGCAAGATTGTGCAAATGGCGGATCACGATATTTTTCAGGCTATGCCAATGGTGAGAATACCTCAAGTTTAAACACGGACATGAGTAAAGCGTTATTTTGTGGTTGGAGAAACTTGCCCGGAGTAGATAAAAGATCTCAACCAACCTCACGTGATACGCATGTGTTCGATTATAATTCTGATCCAAACTTGAATCCGTATTGGTCAATGGAAGATATTAAAAATGCAGCCGAAGGAAAAACAGACCCGATCCTTTGTGATTTTGGATTTAATGCTGAAAATGCCGGACCGGATCCTGAAGAAAGATATTATAAAGGTTGTCAATAAGTTGTACGAGCTTTAAGCCTTGCCAGTACGGTCAATCTTTGATATTGTCGCCGCCATGTCGTCTTCCAATGTCATTTCCATCAAAGGGGCACGAGCCCATAATTTGAAGAATATTTCGATCGATTTACCGAAAGGAAAAATGATCGTCATGACTGGACTCTCAGGTTCAGGTAAGTCTTCACTCGCATTTGATACGATTCATGCCGAGGGCCAGCGACGATACATGGAAAGCATGTCGTCATATGCACGACAGTTTTTGGAGCTCCAAGACAAACCAGATGTTGATGAAATCACGGGTCTGTCGCCAACCATAGCGATTGATCAAAAATCATCATCGCATAATCCGCGTTCAACCGTTGGAACTGTAACGGAGATTTACGATTTTCTTCGCTTACTTTATTCACGCGCCGGTCGAGCGCATTGTCCATCGTGTAATCGCTCCGTAGTAGAGCAGACTCCAAGAGAAATCGGAACAAAAATTTTACATAATGCTTTAACTCATGATGTTATTTTACTCGCACCGATGGTACGAGAACAAAAAGGAGAACATAAAGTTATTTTACAAGGGGCATTGAACGCAGGCTATCGCGAAGTTCGTTTTGACGGAATGTTGGTTGATATCGATGAGCTCCTACATTCGCGCATTGATAAAACAAAATCACATTCTATAGAGGTCGTTATCATGAAAATAGAAAAAAGTACCAGCATGGTACTTGAAGCGTTGCTTGAACCGCTTAAGCACGCCTTGGATTTAGCGAATGGTGTAATATTAGTGTTAAATGAGGATACCGGTGACGAAACGCTCTACTCTGAATCTTTGTACTGTATCCATTGTAATCTTTCCTTACCTACACTTGAACCTCGTCTCTTTTCTTTCAATTCACCTCACGGCGCCTGTCCGGGTTGTACCGGTCTCGGAACCAAGCTCGTATTAGATGCGGATTTGGTAATTCCAAATAAGCGTTTGACAATTGCCCAAGGTGCAATCAAACCTTGGACACGTATTGCAGGTAATCAAACATCGCACTTGAAAGTTTTAGAAAATGTGGGTAAAAAATACGGGTTTAGCATACATGATGAGGTCGCAAAAATATCAAAACAAACAATCAAAGTAATCCTCGATGGAAGTGGCACTGAGTTGGTTGAAATAGATGGAAAACTACAAGTTTTTGGTGGCATTTTAGCGATGCTCGAAGAGAAGTACCGTCAGACAGACTCTGAGTACGTCCAGAAAGAAATAGAGACGTATATGCGTGTTTTGACTTGCCCAGATTGCAATGGAAAGCGTTTACGTAAAGAAGCATTATTAGTTACTGTAGCCGGCAAAGGAATTGCGGATATCGTCAATCTTCCTTTAGATGAATGCAATGCATTTTTTAGTAGTCTTGGTAAAGGGCAACAAAAAGCAAAGCCATCAAAAATCATGAAGGTAAAATCAGAAACCGCTCGTGATCCACAAGGTTTTACCGAGCGTGAGCGTTTGGTCGTTGATCAAGTAACAAATGAAGTAAAACGCCGCTTAGGTAACTTGCTTGATGTTGGTTTGAGTTATTTAACTTTAGACCGTAGCGCAATGTCACTTTCGGGAGGAGAGGCGCAGCGTGTTCGTTTAGCGGCTCAACTTGGATCAGAATTATCTGGCGTAATTTATATTCTAGATGAACCGTCTATAGGGTTACATCAGCGTGATAACGACAGGTTAATTGATACCATGAAGCGTTTACGTGATATCGGAAATAGCGTCATTGTCGTTGAACACGATCAGGCGGTAATGGAAGCCGCAGACTATGTCATTGATATTGGTCCCGGTGCGGGTGAATATGGTGGTGAAGTGGTTGCACGCGGAACCTTGGCTGAGATAAAAAAGAACAAGGAGTCATTAACTGGTCAATATTTGAACGGTAAAAAACAAATCATTCCGCCAAAAATAAGACGCAAAGGAAATGGAAAAAATATTTCCATTAAAGGTGCGACGGAATTTAATTTGAAAAATGTGGACTTTAAATTACCGCTTGGAAAATTTGTGTGTGTAACCGGTGTTTCTGGTTCTGGTAAATCGACATTGATTCTAGATATTTTAGGTCGTTCATTGTCGCAGCATTTCTATGGAGCAAAGGATGTTCCCGGAGCACATAAAAAAATTGAAGGCATGGAGCATCTCGACAAAGTTGTCTCCGTGGATCAATCGCCGATTGGACGTACACCACGTTCAAATCCGGCCACGTATACTGGCGTCTTCACTACGATTCGCGATCTTTTTACAGAAATTCCGGAAGCGAAGATGCGTAATTACGATGCGGGTAAATTCTCTTTCAATGTTAAAGGAGGAGGACGTTGTGAAACCTGTGCCGGCGAAGGCTACGTGCAAATCGAAATGCAATTCTTGCCGGACGTGTATGTAGAATGTACCGAATGTCGTGGTAAGCGGTATAACAAAGAAGCGCTCGAAATCCACTATCGCGGTAAAACCATTGCCGATATACTCGACATGACAGTCGAAGAAGCGCGTCGTTTTTTTGTGGATCAGCCACTTATTTACGAAAAGTTATCAGTTTTACATGAAGTGGGTCTCGGCTATGTCCGTCTCGGTCAACCGGCAACCACGCTTTCAGGAGGAGAAGCACAACGCGTTAAACTCGCAACCGAACTTGCACGTCGTGCAACAGGCAAAACGCTCTATATTTTAGATGAACCAACCACTGGTTTGCATTTCGATGACATTCAACGTCTCTTGCAAGTCTTGCAAGCCTTGGTGGACAAAGGAAATACTGTTCTCGTCATCGAACATAATCTTGATATTATTAAATGTGCTGACTGGGCAGTTGATATGGGACCGGAAGGCGGTCTCCGTGGTGGAGAAATTGTCGCCGAAGGGACACCGGAAGATTTAAAGAAAAACAAAAAATCGCTTACTGGAAAATATTTGCAAGAATTATTGTAAAAATACGGCGAGAGCGGGATAATCGCGTCTTATCAACTCGCGTTCGAGAATATCTCATCGTCTACTTTCTCAATAAAAATAAAGTAAGATATGAACGAGGAAAATTTTCGTACTTTTCCCGTCCACAAAAACAACTACATATTCCATGAAATCACGTATTTAAATAAAGCATGATGCGTTTCTGGAGGTGCAGTTGCGTAACTAGACTGAATGAGAATTGGCAAGGTAAAGTAGAAACTATATTCCACATAATTCCACATAACACGACATGCGTCCTTGTAAGATCCTTAGAAACGCATTCTTGAAAGAAAATAATACAGTTTCATAAATGAAGAGTATACTGTTCGTATGAAAAAACTTTCGTCTTTTGTTTTGATATTCATAGTGGCTTTTTCCGGTATTTTTCAGATAGCAGTCTCACCTAGTAAAGCAGCATCGGTTGTGAATTATGATAATTCCCGTGTTTCAGTGGATAAAACAAGTGTTCAGGCTGATGGAATCGACCAGGTGCGCATCACTGTCACCTTAAAAGACGGCGCTTCGCAAGCTGTGTCGGGAAAAAAAGTGTACCTTGCGTCATCGCGCGATGGCATTGATGAAATAAGCGTTGAAAAAGATATTACAGATACATTTGGGAAAGCATCATTTTTAATTCGTTCTTTAAAAAATGGTGAATCAACATTTACGATTTGGATCGATAATAAGGCACTGAGTCGAACGGTAAATGTTGCATTTGGCGGAGGGTTAAGAGTAGCGGTAAATGTTGGGGATCTCATTAAAATTCCGGATGATGGAGATGCAAAAACGCTGAACGACACCGCCGTCTATTACTATGGTAAAAATGGTCGCCGGTTTGTCTTCCCAAATGAAAAAGTCTATTTCACGTGGTATAAAGACTTTGGCAAGGTTAAAGTAATTCCTTTGGATCAAATGTCCTTGATTCCTATCGGATCAAATGTGACCTATAAATCGGCAAGTAAATTAGTAAAATTCCAAACAGATACAAAAACATATTTACCGACAAAAGGAGGAACGCTTCGCTGGGTTAAAACCGAAGAAGCGGCAAGAGGACTTTTTGGCGCACAATGGAATACTAATGTCGATGATATAACTGAAGCATTCTATGTGAATTATAAATTTGGTGATCCGATCGAAAGTGCTTTTGATGCCCCACTCGACATTATAAGTCAGGGTTCTCCTGATATTTCAACCGACAAAGGATTATAAAAATAAAAAAATCTCCGATTATTCGGAGATTTTTTTATTTGGTCGATTTGATTTCTTTTAAGCGTTTCTTTGATGTACGGACGTAGCCAATATGCTTGCGACTCGTTTTCATCTTACGAACAAGTTCAATCTTATCGATAATAGGGGAGTTGATCGGGTAAATACGTTCAACACCCACACCTTCTGCAATTTTACGTACGGTCATCGTACGAGAAATGCCAGAACCTTGGACGGTTAAAACCAAGCCTTCAAAGACTTGAATACGTCCCTTTTCTTCTCCTTTTGTATTCAATTCCTTGATCTTTTGATGAACTCGGATTTGTTGACCGGTTGTGACATCAGTCGGCTGAAGTACAGCTAATTTAGTTTGTTCTGCCATAAGAATGCGCCTAGCATAGCGAAAACTAAACAAACCGTCAAGAGCTAAGAGAACGATAGAATAAGCTTTATTGAGCCAAAATGATGAGTTTAACTGATTCGATAGCGGCTGCCAGGTCACCGTCGGCATTCACAATTGTGAAATCTGACAGAGAACGAAACCTCTTCTCTTCCTCGAAACGTTCCATCCGACGATCTATATCTTCAGCAGAATCTCCTCGTGCTTCCAACCGATGAATTAAACTATCTTTGGATGCATCTAAAAAAATGATTGTCGTTTCCGGGTAGAGAAGTTTTATCGTTTTCGCACCCTGGACATCCAAGATGATAAGAACCGTATTTGAACCTTGAAGAACACGTTTCATTTCTTGCACTGATGAACCATAGTAATGACCATAAACATGTGCCCATTCAAAAAATCCATTTTCCGCAATCTGTTTTTTGAAATCAGCTTCATTGATAAACCAGTAATCTTTTCCATGTTTTTCGCCAAGTCGCGGTTTTCGTGTAGTGCAGGTAATAAACTTTTCAATACGCAGTTCTGGCTGCGCAAATAAAGCATGCGCAATACTTGATTTTCCAGCACCCGATGGACCGGTTAAGACAAATAGTCGACTCATACTTTCTTCAGATGTGGAGGTGAAAGTTGAGACATCATGTGAAGCATAGATTGGCTTGGTGTAAGATCAAAGATTTGGCGTTCGCCCGTTGTTGGGTCTGTAAAAGCGAGATGAATGTTTTGTAATAGCGTGTGTGGCGCTTTGATACTGCGACTTAATCCAGCACGTGTATAAAGAGGATCACCAATGACAGGATGGTTAAAAGCTAATAAGTGCGCACGAATTTGATGAGTACGTCCCGAAAGAATGGTTAATTCTAATAGGGTTGCATGATGAAAACGTCGAATATTTTTGTAATGCGTCCACGCGGCTTTACCGTCTTCAGCAGTCTGGGGTTTGGCTGCCATACGATTTTTTGAAGTTGAACGCGCAATCCGAAATTTCAAATCACCCTCTTCTTGTGTAATTTCACCGTGTACCAAAGCGAGATAGCGCTTATCGACCGTATGAGTCGCGAATTGATGCTTTAGGCTATCAAAAGCAGCCTGAGTTTTCGCAAAAACCATTAAACCGGACACTTCTTTGTCTAGACGATGCATGATGCCAGGACGTGAAGGATCTTCACCGACTTTAGCCATTTGGGGTGCATGTTTCAAAACAGCGTCAACCAATGTACCGGTAAGATGGCGTGTATCAGGATGAACCACAACTCCAACAGGTTTATTCACGACAATCCAGTCTTCAGTTTCCTTGATAATATCTAGGCGTGGCAAGGAAGCATGTTGTGTATGCAACGAACCGAGTTTTGATTTTGGTGCCGCTTTACTCGGTTTGCGCAGCTCTTCTTTTAAAATTGAAATTTCATCTCCTTCTTTCAAGAATTGATGAACCGAAGCGGTTTTCCCATTAACTGAAATTTCTCCTGACTTAATTCGTTTTGCGATCTGTGTTCGATTTGTTTCAGGCCACTCAGACGTTAAAAAAACATCAAGGCGTTCACCTTTTGCATGTGCTGGCACAGAAATTTGTTTCATAATTGCATCTTAGCTTACAACCTAGAAAAAACAAAACACCCTCCGAACGTTTGAATTGTTCGGAGGGGTTTAGTAGATAGGGTTTCATTGGTGCATGGCAATCGCAATGAGTTTTGCCAGAGCTCTTGCATAAGAACCTTGAATCGGATGCTGATCAACCTTTTCCCAATCAATACGGTAAGCTGCTGTATTTTGGGGAAATTGACCGACGATACACATCGAACGCCAGATGATAGGCCAAACTGGGATTGTTTGCCCTTTGAGATTTTGATACTGGAGATTCCGTTTGGCGTTCTTTTTATAGCACGTTTCACAGGTCGTCCAGTAAATGAACACGTCATCAGCATTCTCAATGTCGGGTACAACGAGGGCATCTTTGATAAAACGCTCGCGTCGTGAATTATACAGCGCGAAAATAGCATTTCGATGAACTCGTTTACTGAGGATAGATGAACCACTCTGGAAAACCGGATTGAGTGCTTCGATGAGTTTTGGCGCCAAATGACACCAAACAGCCCATTCCTCAGAATGAAATCCTTCAAGAGACATGTGACTGCTCCTAATGGAGTCATTGTCATTTTTTTCAAGTCGGTTCCCGATATTCCGTGCATGACGCATGAGTTGCTCCTATAAAGAGATGGGGGTGTAAGGGAAAAAAGTTCGTAATTGCAAAAGATATATGAAAAAAGCAAAAATGTCAAGGAAGGATTGACAAAGGTACTAGTTAATGGTATCTCTCGCATGTTCGAGGCTAGGTCAAATGAAAAAGAAAAATACTGAAAAGATGGTAGTCCAACGTGCAGACAAAAATAGTCTTGATTCAGAGCAGCTGGTTCTGCTCAATCACGCACTCGGACATATGGATGTAAGATATCGTCAGTTTGTAACGCCGTTTTTGTCATCATTCATCATGCGGCATGCGGCATGCCTGAAGTATGACAAAACAATCCAACTCAAACTAAAAAAACTGTTTGAAGGATACACGAACATCAACCAAGATGATTGGCGTCACGACGTTCTGTTCAGAGTTTCAGCCTACAGATTTTACCGTGAGACAGGCGAGACATGTCCGCCTACTGAACTCACGGAAAAGTTGGGCAACCGGTGCATGATCGAAGTCTGTATTGGTTTCGGTTTCTTGGCACTCGTGTGGCAGGCGAACAGGTTCTCTGAGGATATCATCCAAACGCCAAGTCACATGACACTGCGTTATCCGGTGCTAGAAAGTCATAAGTCAAACGTAATCTCACCCAGCTAAAATAAGACCCCCATTGGACTCGATGGGGTTTTTTGTTTATTTCAAAATAAGACATTAGGTATGCTCACTCTCGTCTCTCTCAAGAATGGCACGTTGAACAGAATAATCAAATGCCTTTTGAAAATTAAGATAAATGTGTATTGGAGAAAAAGTATGATTACGCAAACCGATAAGTGTTTGGATATTTTTACGAATAAATGCGGTCGTTTTCTCTAAAAAAGCAGAACTTGTAATGATGTCTAATTCCGCATGTGTATTATGGCGTAAATAGTCTTCTTTGACTTGATCAACAAGCCGTTGCAGCGTTTCGGTTGTTTCAGGACTTTTCATGTTGTAGTCTGCCAAAAAAAGACGAACTAAACGCGCGCCGATTAATTCAGCTTCACCTTTTTCAACAATACCACTCGGAGTTTTTGGACGTTTTTTACTGATCTTTGCGCTCTCGGTTTCGCGTATAGATTGTCGACCTAGTTCTGTCGGGTTCAAAACCGTACCGAAGGTATTGAGTTCAATAGGACGATTTTGTATGTTTGGCATATATAAAATAGTAGCATGGTTTTGTTTGTCATGGCATTCTTCTCCGTATGCAACATCTATTATTGAGTACATTCGAGTTCGTGCTTCATCTGGATAAACATTTAAATCGTCTGATTGAGTCATTTGGTTTTGGGTCGTATTTTATTCTTTTTCTAATTATTTTTTGTGAAACTGGTTTAGTCGTTACTCCTTTTTTACCGGGTGATTCATTATTATTTACCGCTGGTGCTATCGCAGCAACGGGAAGTTTGAATATTTTTACACTTGCACTGATGTTAAGTGTGGCTGCGATTTTAGGTGATTCAGTAAACTATTCTTTAGGCATGCGCCTTGGAAAAAGCGTGTATCAAACAGAGCACTTGTTCGGTATTCCGGTAAAACGAAAGCACATGGACGAAGCGCGCGCTTTTTATGCAAAATATGGCAATAAGGCGATCGCTTTTTCACGCTTCTTACCGATCTTGCGCACCCTTGTTCCATTTGTGGCTGGTGTTGGTGCGATGCCGTATCGTTCTTTTTTAGTAGCAAATATCATAGGTGGCTTGGTGTGGGTAAATTTGTTTACATTTGGGGGATATTTTTTTGGAAACATTCCCATCGTGAAACAAAATTTTGGATATGTTGTGATTGGAATGATTGGAGTCTCGCTCTTGCCTATTGTGATTGAATTTACGAGACTTCATTTTCGAAAAAAAACAAATACAAGAGTATGACCAGAAATAACGCTTTCGTTGCGATTGGACTGGGTCTTACTTTGGTGTGTACGCCGAAAGAAAGTTTTGCCGCAGTTCAGACAAAAGCAATTTACGCAGCTCCACGCAACCTGCCTGAATTTATAGAGCCGGGAAAGAGTGCCGAAATCCAAATTCATATCGATCGAAAATTTCTGCGTTCTCCTTGGGTTCGTATTCGAGTTGCACCAACCCCGGGAGTTACGATTCAGAAACTTCCAACCTGGACAAAATCAAATGATATCTCCTTTCGTCTCACGGTTTCTAAAACGATAAAAGTTCAAGATGCGCAAATAAACTTGAGCATTACGCAATCGGGTTTAACGGCTCGTCTGCCACTTGCTTTTAAGATCGGAAAAACAAAACCGACTGTACCTGAACAGAAAGCAATAAAATTACCAATGCCATTAGTCACAAAAAATGCGCCAGTTGTCGATGGTTGTCGTATTTTTCCGCAAGACAATCCATGGAATCAAGACATTTCAAAGGCACTCAGGCACTGGAATTCGGATGCGTATATTGCTTCGATAGGTCTGACTCAATTTCTGCATCCGGATTTTGGAGAGAATCAAGCATACGGCATCCCGGTTACTATTGCTCCAGCCGACACAAAAGATGTTCCAATTCGATTTACGGAATATGGAGATGAAAGTGATTCCGGTCCATATCCAATTCCAACAAATGCAAAAATTGAAAAAGGAAATGATGCACATGTTATTACTCTTCATCCTCAGCGCTGCATGCTATATGAACTTTATAATGCGCAAAAAGAGGGGAGTGGCTGGTCAGCGGCATCAGGAGCTATCTTTAATCTCAATTCTAACGCACTTCGACCTTCTGGCTGGACATCGGCTGATGCGGCTGGTCTTCCAATCTATCCGGGCTTAATCAAGTTTGAAGAAGTTGCAGCTGGAAAAATAAATCATGCGATTCGATTTACATCTTCCCGCACCCAAAAAGGCTATATTCATCCTGCGACGCATTTCGCTGGAATTTCAAATGCAAACCTACCACCAATGGGTTTACGTGTCCGTCTCAAATCAAATTTCGATATCTCAAAATTATCCGGTCAAGCGAAAGTTATAGCAGAAGCCATGAAAACCTATGGTCTCATTTTGGCTGACAACGGCTCATCATGGTTTTTCCAAGGTGCCACGGACCCACGCTGGAAAGATGAGGAACTGAATCAATTAAAAACTATTCCGGGAAGCGCGTTTGAAGCGGTTGAGACCGGTCCTATTTTAAAGTAACAAAAAAACTCACCTCAGAATGAGCGTGAGCGTGTTGTCTTTTTTAGTAGGGCAAGTTTTGCCATGACCTGAATTCCGGTTGACGGAGAAATCCATGCTGGTTTCTCCAAGTCTTCGACAAACAATCCCCATCCATTTTCAGGTCGAAAGGAATCGAAGAACGTGGAATGGTCGTAGATTTTTGGTCCATTACCTTGATATTTGGTATCAACAGCCCGAATAAACTCTGGAGTAAAGCGCTCGATGCTGAGACAGATACCTTTGCGACAAATTCTCATCAAGAAATTGAGCAAACATGTGAGTTCATCAGTTGTAAGGTAATTTGATGAACCGATTGCCACAGCCCATTCGTATGTTCCTCTCTCTCCGAACGAATTTTGGAAGATTTGAGAAATATCGCCCAGAAACAAAGTGCTATATTTGGCTGCGTATGCCAATTCGAGCATATGTAGTGAACAATCAATACCGGAAAGAGCGATAGCATAACCACTGGCAAAAAGTGCCCTACCGACCAAGCCACTCCCGCATCCGAGATCAAGCACTCTATCGCTTTGGTAGAGATGGGGTCCAAGGATTCCAAGAGTGCGTTCAGGCAGTTGATAACAAATTCGACCACCAGGGCTTGCGGCAATATGATAGTTTTTTGCATCAGTATAAATATCCGCAACTCGCTTGGCATTTTCACCTAGAGGACAAATAGTGACAGGGTGAACAGTGGTTCGCATGCTAGCCTCCGGATACAGGTTTAAATCTTAAAAGAACAGCTGAGACAACAGGTTAGACATATCAAAGAAAGAAAAAAGCGTCAATCAGCAAACTTCTCATAAAGTAATAAACACTGTAATTTACTTCGTATGTCAGAAAAAACGAAGAAAACAGGAATTATTTATAGCGCTACACCGCGCGAAGTTGTGGTATTTATTTTTCAGCAAGTAAAGAAGCATTGGTTGTTTTTTACGTGGATGTTCTTTTTTGTCATTTTGTCACAAATACTAAATCTGCTCGGTCCAGTGATCATGAAGAAGTTTATTGACGGGATTACACAGTTTGAACCAACTGCGTCAAATGTTTCGAGTTTGGTAGGCATTATTCTCATGATTGGTTTGCTCCGTCTTGCAAGCGGTTTAACGATGCGTTCAACCGGATACGCCTCATCCCGCATGGTTCCACAAATCATATCTGAACTTGAAGAAATTGGTTTACGCGGAGTACTCAAGAAATCCTATGGATTTTTCGCCGATGAGCACATGGGAAGTATTGTGCGTCGCATCTCAAAACTAGGGGACACATACAGCGATCTTCACAACGCTTTTTTTTGGAGCATTCTTCCGGGTGTAGCTACAGCTCTCACAGTTATCATTGGTCTTCTTTTTATGAAGCCGATAGCTTCAATTGCTATTGCATTGTGGATTATCGTGTTTATCGTAATCAATATCATCATCACGCGTTGGAAACTTCCGACCGATGAAGAAAGGAGCCGAGTGCAAAGCGTAGCTTCGGGGGTCCTGGCAGATATCGTAACCAATGCGGTAACTGTCAAATCATTTTCAGCGGAACGCCAAGAGCTTGATACATTTAAAGCAGCTTTGCAAGAGCGAACATTGGCAGAAAAAGTATCCTGGGAAAAATCTGAACATGGTTTAAGTCTTACCGATGTCTTGTCTGCATCTTTGAACGCAGGCGTGTTATTCATGGCTCTCATGTTTTGGTCAAAAGGTCAGATGACGGTTGGTGACTTTGTCCTATTGCAAGGATTGATCATGGTTTTAATGGAACAATTATTTTTTATCGGTTTTTCATTTCGAAGTTTCATCGAGTCTTTAACTAAGGCATCGGAAATTATTGGTATTCTAAAATCCGACATTCTGGTCAAAGATGCAAATCATGCGAAAGATCTGAAGGTTCCGCATGGTGAAATAGATTTTTCTCATGTTTCTTTTTCTTACAATAACAGAATGGTTATTTCGGATTTTAATTTGCATATCGCTTCAGGTGAAAAAGTCGCTTTTATTGGTCCATCAGGCGCCGGTAAAAGTACGATCGTTAAATTGATCCTACGTTATTACGATATCAACAAAGGAAAGCTCTTAATCGATGGACAAGAAATTGCAAAAGTGACCCAGGCGAGTTTGCGTGAACAGATTGCTTTAGTCCCGCAAGATCCGGCTCTCTTTCATCGTTCTCTAAAAGAAAATATAGCCTATGGCAAACAGGGTGCGTCACTGGATGAAATTATGATGGCAGCAAAAAAAGCGCATTGTCACGAATTCATTTCAAAACTTCCGGATGGCTACGAAACCTTAGTTGGTGAGCGTGGGGTAAAACTATCTGGCGGTGAACGTCAGCGTGTTGCGATCGCTCGCGCGATTTTAAAAGATGCACCTGTCCTTATTTTGGACGAGGCGACATCTGCGCTTGATTCAGAGTCCGAGCATTTAATTCAAGATGCGCTTCATACCTTAATGCGAAATAAGACGGTTATCGTGATTGCCCACCGTTTATCTACCATTATGGATATGGATCGCATTATCGTCATGGAAGATGGTCGCATCACCGATCAAGGAACACATGAGGAGTTAATACAAAAAGTAGGAAAGTATAATGATTTATGGAATATTCAAGCCGGTGGATTTAAAGAATAGAGCTCGTCTGCTACGCTATATGGTATGTATACACGAAGCCTTATTGTTTTGAGTCTATTTAGTGCTCTTTGTTTACCAACTACGAGTGTCTTTGCGGCTGAATTACCGGCAGGCGTCTTTCAAATGAAGGACGGGAGCTATTTTCATCCTGCGACAAATACCATCAAACCAACATTGGAAGAACTCTTGCAAGTCGTCGGTCCACTCCCAATGACACCAGCTCCGGAGCCAGATAGTAAAACGGTGTCAGCACCAGTTTTGAGCGCGCTTGAACTCACGATTGAACGTGCGCGAGCTATGCTTCAGTCAAAACGTACCGAAACGACTACAACCGAAGATAGTGATTGGAAGCAAGTGGAACTGATCCTTTGGAATAAAACAACCGATGCGATGCGTAGCGTCACTATTCTAAAAAACGGCGCCAAGATAAAGGCTGTTGAAGGGGACATTTCCGGTCTTCGTGTGACATTTGCGAATGGTGTTAACTCGGCTTTTGCTTCTGATAAAGGAGAAGTTGTGCTTGCCGTAAGATATCCGATTACGACTTCAATTGGTACCAAGAAAAGACCACAATATAAAAATACCGATGTTATTTACACTCCATACTCAGCAGCAATTCATCAACCTGAAACGGTACTTGCTGGTTCAAGTTACATTGATCAGGTATATGCACAAGTCTTCGATCGGCTAAAACAAAGTAAAACACACTCGAGAGCGTTTCCGGAAAAGACTTTAGCCGAAGCAACGGATCTTGAACTCGCAAAATTAATTTTAATGATCGAGCACGTTGATAATACGAGTGTTCGTACTGATGCTTTGCGTCAGGTAGAACGCTTCTTGGTCACAATGGCACTTAATAAAGATGATGCGTATGATTATTCACGTTCATCCGCTGGCGCATTAGGTTTAGTGCAATTTATTCCCAGCACCTATGCAAGCATGGTTCGTCTCTATCCCGACTTACAACTTGAGCCGGATTTTGAAAAAGCCATGCGTGATCCGGTGAATTCATTAACTGCGCAAGTCGTATATTTGGATTATTTATTAGCACAATTCCCGCAAGAAACACGCAATAAAGCACATCTTTTCCCAAGTTTTACACAAGAAATTATTGCCGCTGCCTACAACGGCGGTCCTGCACGGGTAAAAAAAGCAATGGTTGTTTGGGAAGAAAACTTAGATTCGGCTGAGCGTTTACATGTTTTATCACGCTCACGTTTGAAAAAAGAAACAATGCAATACGTTGTTAAACTGCGTCTAGTTCGTCCGGCATTGATGCGACATGTGCAGATGGCACTCGCAACGAAATAATATAGTGTGTTATACTTTTACCAACATAATCACTATCAAAGGTAATTCACCACAACCATGAAAACAAAAAATGCTCCTTCAACGGCTAAATCAGTCGCAAAGTCATCTAATCACCAATCAATGATGGAAAAACATATTTGGGCAGCTGTCGGTGCTTCTGCTTTCGCCATCATTTTGAGTGCAATGATCGCATTTAACAATGTCGAAGCCGCACCGGCTAAGTCAACTGTTCCAACCGGTGGGAATCAAGCCGCAACCAAGTCTGATGTCGAACGCGTGATGCAACGTCTAGGCAAGATTGATCGCGCTATAGAAGAAATTCGTATGTTGGTGACAAGTAAAACGATGTTGCAAGCCGATGATCGTAGAATGAATAACAGTGACAATTCAAATGTCCCAGATAAGCCGGCTACTGGTGTGACTGGCGGTACAACCGAGGGTGCAACTCGTTAAAAATTTTATTTTGAATCCACAACCCGTTCCACGAGTTGGGACGGGTTTTTGTTATGAAAGTCTCAAAAAAACCACATGTTGTCTTAATCGATGTAATTCCAACGGATCTATCAAAAGAGGTTGCGACACGTCGTATCACAGAATTAGAATCGCTTGTTAAAACCTATGGAGGTCTAGTTGTTGTTGAAGTGATCCAAAAACGAAGCATTCCAGATTATAATACCTATATTGGTTCAGGAAAATTGGAACAAGCGATCGTGATTGCGAAAGAAAAAAAAGCAGAATTACTGATAATCAATAATTTACTCAAGCCAAAACAAATGTTTGCGATAGGTGATCGTTTGCGTAAAGAAAAACTCAGAGTCTGGGATCGAGTAGATCTTATTTTAAAAATATTCGACAAACACGCCAAAACATCTGAAGCAAAACTCCAAATAAAATTAGCTGCATTACGACATATGGGTCCACGCATTTTTGGAATGGGTATGGAAATGATGCAGCAGGCAGGCGGTATTGGAGGTCGTGGCGGACAAGGTGAATCAAATACCGAAATGATGAAGCGTCATTTATTTGAACAAGAAAAAACCGTGGTGAAACATCTCGAACAAGCGGCACAATCACGTCGTGTCCATCGCGAACGTCGCCGTCGCATTGGTTTCAAAACGGCTTCAATTGTCGGATATACTAACGCAGGTAAATCATCCTTGCTAAATGCGCTCACGCAAAAAGTTGCGTATGTTGCCGACGCATTATTCGCAACTCTCGATACACGTGTCTCAAAGCTTTGGATGCCGGAAAATAAACAGGAGATTTTATTGTCTGATACGATCGGATTTATTCAAGATTTACCCCCACAATTGATCCAAGCATTCCGTTCTACGCTTGATGAAACAGTTGATGCTGATGTTCTACTTCATGTGATAGATGTCGGAGATCCATTTATGCATGAAAAGATCGCAGAAGTTGAAGATATTCTGAAAAGTCTTGATGTTCTTGATCGTCCAACGATTTTCGTTTTCAATAAAATCGACAAGAGTAAGAAAATTCCGCGTGCAACTCTGCGTAAGAAGTATAAAAAATATACTCCTGTCTTCGTTTCGGCACATAGTGGAGAAGGCTTGGAAGAACTAAAAAAGCAGATTGGCGACAGAATGATGAACACGTCTTGATCGTTTTGTTATTTTCGGCTATCCTCCGCGCACATATGGAACATGGATCAGTTATTGTTCGCTTTAGCGACGTTACGTTCGGTTATGATGAAAAGCATCTTCTCATGGAAGAAGCGAGTTTTTCGGTTCGTGAAGGCGCCAAAATCACAATCATGGGACAAAATGGTGCGGGAAAATCTACCATTTTCAAAATGATTACCGGTGAATTAAAGCCAATGAAAGGAACAATCAGCATTTCACATGGAGCAAGTATTGCCCAGCAAAAACAAGTCATGGCAAAAGAATTTTTACCACTGACGATCCGTGAATATTTTGAAACGGCCTTTCCTGATCAAACCGTATACGATATTGATAAGCGTATTAAAGATGTTCTTGAAATAGTGAATCTGGAGATTGATCTTGCTCGTAAGTTGGACAAATGTTCGGGAGGTCAACAAGCGCGCTTACTTTTGGCTTATGCCTTAATTCAAGAACCGGACGTTTTGCTTCTTGATGAACCTACAAATAATCTTGATGTTGAGGGTATTTGGCATCTAACGGCTTTCCTCATGGCATATCAAAAAACCTGTATTGTGATTTCGCATGATGCGAATTTTTTGAATTCTTTTACCGACGGAGTGCTATATCTCGATGCTCGTCGACACAAGGTTGATCAATTTGTTGGGGACTATCTCGATGTGGTAAATGAAATTGCAGCCCAGGTAGAACGTGATCGCATGAAGAATGCGCGTCTCTTAAAAGAAATTCAAGATAAGAAAGATAAAGTAAATTTCTTTGCAAATAAAGGTGGAAAAATGCGTAAACTTGCGAGTAAACTGCGTGAAGATATAGAAGAAGCGGAAGAGAATATAGTGGACGTGCGTCAAGAAGATCGGACGCTTGGTCAATTTTCTATTGAAGCTCAAGACTTTCCTCAGCCAATTTTGACATTTACGTCTGTTGATCTCTTAAAACAGAATACACCAATCACGCGTGCTCTCGATTTAAAAGTACGAAAAAATACACATGTACTTATGACCGGACCGAATGGGATTGGTAAAAGTACTTTATTGCAAGCCATTGCTGGTGCTGCTGCGAATGGCGTTTCTCTCGCGGACGGAGTCCGTGTTGGGTATTATCGTCAAGATTTTTCTGGTTTAGATTTTTCCAAAACAGCGTTCCAAATTTTGACGGAAACCGGTGACGGTCATCCGGACGAAGAAGAAGTCTATGAAACAGCCGCTCGTTTCCTCCTCCCTTCACGTTTGCTTCATCACCCGGTCGGAAGCTTATCTGAAGGTCAAAAAGGATTATTGTGCTATGCGCAATTTTTCCTCTTGAAGCCTGGTTTACTGATTCTCGACGAACCAACGAATCATATTAATTTCCGCCACATTCCTGTAATCGCAAAAGCTTTGAACGAATACAAAGGAGCAATGTTGCTGGTAAGTCACATTCAAGAATTTGTCGACGAAATCCGTATAGACGAAACTATTGATCTTGAAAAACTCATTGAAAAAGAATAAGGAACTTTTTTCTCTCAAAAACGAAAAAAGGGTGTTATTCATAATTTCCTTCCCATTGAGTTAGTTAATCTGGATAAAAATGTTGATATCGTTCCATCAAAAAACCCACATAATAGTGGGTTTTTTGATGGTGCGCGTGCTTGGGATCGAACCAAGGGCCAGGTGTGTATAAGACACCTGCTCTGCCACTGAGCTACACGCGCAAAGTGATATGACCGAGTGTAAACAGGTTTTGGCTGCAAGGCAAGTGAAACAAAAATACCCCTCATCAGACGATGTGTGGGGTATTACCTACAGTAGAGCGTAGGAAATGAGTGAAAAACTATTCACGGCGAGCTACCCAGTGACCGATAAAGTTCTTACCCGTAATGCCCCAGGTTGAACCGTATATCGTTTTCCGATCAGCAAGAACGGTGCCTTGATAGAGCGTATCATCAACCTCGAAGCGGATTGTAACTCCATTCAGAGAGCCATTCCGAAGGTGAAGAAATTCATCTGTAAAATCTCTTCCATTTTGAACAAATTGAAAATGCAAATCTTCTTTGTCGAAGTCATGCGCAACCGTCCAAGAACCGCTAATAGACAAGATTGAGATCGCTTCAAATTCCATACAAACTTGTTTTTTACAGACCGGAATTGTTGCTTGAAAGGGACAAATATTATCTGAACAAACGGTGATGGTTGATCGAGGCTCTATCCCGTCAGACATATCGAACAAATCTTTATATCCGCTGAGCCAACATGTTCGACCGTGTGAGTTTTGGGGGCAGTTGATTTTTACAATATCTGGTTTACTCGATGTCCATGTGAGCCATCCGCCGCTATCAAAATAGTCACCGTCAATATCCATGGCAGCAAATGCCGTGAGAGTTTCACACTCGGAAGGGGAATGAGGGTTATTCGTGACAGTAAAATGAGATGGAGAACTTTCACAACCAGTTGAAACATGAATGTCCGTTGTCCATTCAGTGACGGAGTCCAACGTCACTGTTTTTGATGTCGGTATCTGAGACTTTGGAACATGCAACGATGATTGTTTTGAGGTTATCAGAATAGAATCGTACGGAAAGTTAGTTTTTTGACTGAGTGTGCGTTGAGTTATGGGAGTCTCTTGTTCATTCAATGCACAGTCTCCGCAAGCAGTGAAAAGAAAAAAGAAACAGAATGAAAAAAAACAAATATACTGGTTCATGGAAACCTCCATGTGTGGGTGAGCACCTTATATATAGCTGCCGTATGAATACAACTTCGTCAAGTAGTACGAAAAGTCCCCGAACTGAGTGAACGGGGACGAGCTATTTGATGTTGTTTGAAGCGTGGAGTGCAGGCGTTGTAGGAATTTCATCTTGCGGAAAATTAGTCGTATTCCAACGATAGCTGTTTGCGAGTGGAACGAGAACCAAAAAATAGAGGATGTCGAGTGGAATCAGATCGACAAGCGTAGCGCAATAGGAAGCGAGCCGATTAGTGGTTGGTGCCCAATGCATTTGTTGAGTAAACCTGTAGTCGTTGAGTCGTCTGATCAAATCTTTGTGGGTAAGAATACCTGAACTCAATCCGGCTTGTATGATCGAAGACATAAATGCCGCAGCGGTATCGTAATTCTCTTGCTCCCGCAAACTGTTTTCCCAAAAACGGGTTTGAACGATAAACGACCAGAGACGTTCTTTTTTCGCATGACGAACAAGTGTTGGAATTGGAATTTTTCGAATCAAATCCCGATATTCCAATCGCTTGGTTTCGAGTGCGATCTCAAAGACGAGGAGATAGTAATCTTGATGCAATGCAAAGGAAGTTGATGTGACCGTGAGCGGTGTGGCTGAATTAAAACCCGCAATCAAGAAATCGGTATGTATGCACATTTCTTGGATAACAAATTCAGGAAAGAATCGTGCCAATGCTTCACGGTTTGAGATGTTAAGCTCGAAACAAGCATGAAGGCATTCAGTAAGAAATAGTTGTTGCCTAACCTGAACATTTGCCGACACTGTCGAACAAAAATTACTCATGGTTTGGTCACCTTTGCACCTTATTTTGGTTTGAGAATGTACAACAATCGTTTCAGCTAAGATCGAGTTTATCCTTCACGGTGCTCCATGTCCATCTAATATGATTTGCATTTTTTGGAGAATGTATAAGATGGAGTTTTGTTTTTTGATCATGCGGATAGCCACATCCAAAGTCTTCACCAAGATCTTTCTTTAGTTTTTCAATAGCGTCTTCTCTTTCTTGTTTGGCAATAATAGAGGCTGCAGCAACAACCAGATAACGAACATCTGCTCGGTGTTCAGCTTGTAGCATAAAATGTTCTGGCCACGAAAAATGTGTTTTAAGGTCTCTAATAAAAGCGGTTGGATTGATACTGGGTGCATCAATCATTACATGTAATGAATTATTTGGATGTTCTTGAAGTACCGATTGAAGTAGGAGACTCATACGTTCTCGTTCAAGACCATTTAATGTTCGAGATCTATCACGTACGGCCTCATCGATTTGGTTCGGTGAAGCGTGACTTGTTTGAAACCAACAACGAGCGCGAATTTTTTTTGAAAGCCATGCACGTTCATCGGGAGGGACTAATTTTGAATCACGCACATGATTACGTGAAAACCAGATGCGATCAGTGTCAGTGGCAGCAACGCAACCAACAACAAGTGGGCCAATCACGCAACCACGTCCGGCTTCATCAAGACCAATCCGAAGAGGAGGTAAAAACATGTGTATATCTTGCCAAAATATTAAAATTCTGGCACGCTATATAAATGATATGGCAGAAATCAAGCAATTAAAAGCGATCTATTGTCGCGATTTTGGTTATGACTGTAATGCTGTCATGAAAGGACGAAATCCCGATGAAGCGATTGACGCCGTTGTAAAACATTTTGTAAGCATGCATGGAAACAGTGTTCGAGATTTACAAACTCCAGAAAAACGAGCTGAAATCGGCGCTAAAATAAAAGACTGGGAAGCACCGCCAAAGAATGGCTAAACGGGATCACTTCCCGTTTTTGTTTTTTCGTGGTGTTTGTGTAAGATAGCTGGTATGCAAACTGTTCTTGTTTTTGGTCCGGGCTTTCTTGGCACGATGTTTGCCGAGTCTACACCGGGTGCTATTTTATCAACCGCAGACATTGCAAATGAGACCGAGGTACGTGAGGCGATAGAAGACGTTCGTCCGGATGTCGTGGTAAATTTTGCCGGTAAAACGGGAAAACCAAATGTCGACTGGTGTGAAGAAAACAAATCAATAACCTTTCGTTCAAATGTAACAGGTGCATTAATTTTGGCGGGAGTCTGCCAAGATCTGGGCTTGCATCTGATACATATCTCTTCTGGGTGTATTTTTTACGGAACAGCGCCAGATCCGCGTGGTTGGCTTGAATCTGATTTTGCAAATCCGGTATCGTTCTACTCATGCACCAAATACGCTGCAGAATTAGTGATTGCTCAGCTAGAGAATACGGCTGTCATTCGTTTGCGCATGCCGATTGATTCAAAACCAAGTACACGTAATTTAATTACAAAGCTGGCAAATTATCCAAAAATTATCGATGTTGAAAACTCCGTTACAATCATTGATGATTTGATGGAAGTCGTTCGTGCGGTTATCGCGCAAAAAGCGACTGGGGTATTTCATGCTGTAAATCCCGGGAGTGTACGTCATCGAGATATAATAGCGTTATATGAAGAATTAGTTGATCCGAATCACGTAAATGAATGGATCAATGAACAAGATCTGGTCTCTCAAGGCCTTGCGCGTAAAGCACGCTCGAATAATCTGATGCAGAATACACGTTTGGCTGAAATTGGCATCAATATGCGTCCGATCAATATCGCACTGCGTGATGCTATGGAAAAATACGCGGCAGTTGTAAAACAACGAGACTAGTGATTTTTCCAACATGGTAAGAAATGTAATATTGATATTTACCAAATCTCATGCCAGATATCGTTGATCATCAACACGAAGAACATGTACAAAAAATATTTCAGCATTCCTGTAAAGTTTTAGGAATGGAAGGCTTTGAATTACGACCGTTACGTCGTCGAGTGCGTGGAAAAGGGAAGTTACGTTCACTTGCTTTGGGATATACCAAGCTGGGCGAAAAACGAATCACTGTCGACATGTATACGCCGAGAACGATGAAACATCGACAAATTGATGCGATTTTACGTGTTATTTGTCATGAATTAGCGCACCACCAAGCACCTCCTCGACTGAAACGTGTGTGGTTTCGTTATGTGCGCGAAATTCATCATCCGATGTTCTGGGAACAATACAAAAAGAACGTTGCACTCCTTTCTGAGGACCCCCTATTGAAAGCCTATTTTACATAATGTAGTGTTTCAATATGAGAATAATTGTAGACCAAGAAACATGTATCGGAGCCGCTTCCTGTGTTGCGATCGCAGCTCAAACTTTTGGGCTGAACCAAGAGGGAAAAGTTTTTATTCTAAATGAAAACCTTGAGAAGGCAATACGAAATGAATCCGGGGAGTGCATTGAGTCAGTTTCAACCGACATGATGGATATTCGCGAGACTTTACTTGAAGGTGCACGGTCTTGTCCTGTGCAAGCAATTCGTGTGTTCGAAGATTCAGGAGAAGAAATTATCTTGTGATATGGTTTTTCAACCTCCTCAAAAACGAAATTTTCGTGTGGTTTCAAATAAACAAATAGCAGCGGGACAGTTTGAACTTTCTTTTTCACCCATAGATGATAAACCGATGTTCAATTTTATTCCCGGTCAATGGGTCATGATTGAATTACCCGATCCACACGGTGGAAAGATCTGGAAAAGTGCGTATTCAATTTCAAATGCACCGCATACGGCAAAAGAACAGTTTGAGATCGCGATAAAAATAGATGGAGATTTTACCAAACGCTTAGAAAGACTTGTTGTTGGTGATGTAATAACAGCACAAGGACCCTACGGCGTTTTTACTTTGAAACCAGGGACATCTCCATTGGTTATTTTTGCCGGTGGAGTGGGATACACGCCATTTCGTAGCATGATTCAATCCATAATTGCAAGTAATGACCCGCGTGAAATAAAATTTTTCTATTCAAATCGCACTCAGGTGGAAATTGCATATGAGCATGAGTTTCGAGAGCTCTCCAAAAAACAGTTACGTTTCAAACCAATTTTTATTTTGACTCAAGAAACAAGATCTGATCGAAATTTCGAATATCGTAGGTTAGATCGTGAGATGCTTTTGAAGTACGTACCTGATTTACAAATAGCGGAATTTTTAATGTGCGGTTCACGTAGTTTTATGGAATCTGTAAGAACCATTCTTGAACAAGAGGGTGTTGATGTAAAGACTCGTTTACGAAAGGAGTTGTTTGATTAACGCAGTTAAATAAATGTATACTCACAAAAATAAAATAATATGCATATATTTTTCAAAAACAAGATTACATTTTTACCGCTTTTTGCGGTCACGACAACGGTTTCATTAATGGGTTTTGGTTGCAATCCACTAGCTGGCGTACAGGAGCAAGTTGAAAAAAAGGTAGGAGAAAAAGTCACGGAATCCGCCGTAGGTGCTTTAACCGGCGGTAAGGTTAAAATGGATACAGATAATAATAATTGGCAATATAAAGACAATAAAACTGGAAATAGCGTCGCGATAGGTGAAGACTTAAAGTTGCCGGAAGATTTTCCAAAAGATGTACCGGTGTACACAAAGGCTAAAATTAAAAGTGTTAGCATCGGCCGCACAGGCGATAAAGAAGTTGCTATAACTCTCGGTGCAGACGAAGCTGGTCCAAGCGTAATCGCTGAATGGTATAGCGATACCTTAAAAAAATCAGGTTGGTCAGAGGACTCGAGTACCGCCATGGGTAAAAGCGAAGCTCGTAATTATAAAAAAGGAACAGCTCAAATTTCTTTACTCGCCTTCCCGGTAGATGAACAGGCTAAAGGTTCACTTGTAACCTTAGTTTATAAACCTGGTAATACCGAAACCAATGCGGAAGTTGAAAACAATAATAACCAGTAAAAATTGGTGAATATAAAAAAACCGACGCATGTCGGTTTTTTTAAGACTCTATCAGTAAAGTATGTAATCAGGTCTTTGTTTTATTTCTGGGTAAATAACCGCTTTGTATCCAGATAATTCTGGTAAATGGTGAAATTGTAATTGACTTTGCGAAGCGGTGATGAGAGTTTCGCGATTCAGCAAAATACGATCAATCGCATGCAAAGGGTCTGAGAACCAGTGAGTACTCTTCAAGTAAGTTTGTTGATCTTCCGTATGTGAAACACGTCCCAAAAGTTCAAATCCTTTTTCAAGCGTGAGCCGAAAAACAAAAGCTCCTTGAAAAACGACGTCGCCATACTCACTACCTTGAAACTGAGCACGTTGTTCCTGGCTAAGTTTCGTAACCGTGACCGGTAATGCAAGTAATTGACGCTTCGCATCATACAAAAAAGCATGCGGATCATGCAAAGCAGGGGAATCACTACCGCGGTCACCGATTTCTGTTTTCCATAGTTCTTTCGGTTGTTCAACCTGAGTCACATCGAATACGGCAAGCTTTAATCCTTGGTACCAAGCAAAGCTGGTTTCGGGCGCATCGATTGCATTCTTACCGATACCGATGACATGATTGGCATCCATTGGATGAAGATAGTCAGAGTATCCGGGGATTTTCAATTTTCCAAGAATACGCGGCTTTGCGGCATCGGCTAAGTCAATCACAAAGAAGGGATCAATTTTTTTGAAGGTGACCATATAAGCACGATCTCCTGCAAAGCGGATACTGTAAATTTGTTCACCGGGGGCGATACCTGAAACTGATCCTATTTGGTTGAGGTTGTTTGCATGTAAGGTATATACGGCGCTTGTCGATGGTTTATTTGAATTCCAAACTTGCCCATCGGTTGTTGCCACGCGAAGGACGTTTTTATCTTCATCAAGACTATACTGGTTCAAGAGATGGCCAGGAACGGATGTTTTCGCACGAAAACGAATTGCACCATTTGATAAAGTGAAGGCGTAGATCTGTGTTTTTTCTTGAGATGTCTGAGTTTGACGCAAGCTGTCAACGAGCCAAGGTCGAGCTTGATTCCAATCTTGACGTGCTACATAGATTGAATCTTGGTTTGCATAGACGGTTTCACTTGAACCAAGAATTACCGAGCGTTGAATTTCTCCGGTACCACTCATCGGAATGCTTGCGATGGCTAAGAATTGATCCGCTGGCCCACGATCAAAATAAGTCACGCTCCCGCATGGCAGCATGGCATGTGATGCGCTTCCGATAGAACTATCAGAATAATTCGGAACCAGGTTCGTTGAGTTGATCAATTCACCATTTTCCCAATTGGAAAAACTGTTCATGACAGCATAGATGCGTCCATTGATAAGGCGTGATGTGCTTATCGTCCCATCAAATTCCAGAGTGCGCAGTTTCTTAATCTGATCACGGTTAGTGATATCGTAAATTTCAATACGGGTGGTATTTTGACCGCGCCAAAACGGCATCATTTTATTTTTTGTTACAGGACGCCCGGGTAATGGGATTGGTTCAGGTGACGTGGGAGCGCTTTCCCAAGAGTTTCCAATCACGGTTAAGCGATTTCCTTCGATATACAAATCCTGTGCAGAAAAATTTGAATCAAATGAGGTAATTGAACGCAGTGTGGCTTCGGTTGGTGGGTGAGCTTGCGAAATGGCTAAACGATTTTGTGTAAGATGGTACACGAATTCTCCGTCCTGCTTAATAATATCTGCTTCGTCTACACCCTGAACTTGAACATTGGTTGTTGAAAAATCGCCTGGCATAACCGGGGAAGTTACGGCAGATTCAGCCATACCTTGACCGGCACTGCCGGCCTGATCACGACCAAGCATGTTTGGTGCAGACAATGTCGTGGCGGGTATTGCTCGTTTGAAAAGCGCATTGCCGTTAAAACCATCAGAACCTTGTCGCGCCGAGACGATGCGGTTCTTCAAGACCGAACAAGAGGTGAAACGCTGGGGTGTACCAATAGTCAGCGCACGCGTAGGCTGTGTAGCTGCCAGAGTGACAGAACCAACAACCAAACTCATTCCTGCGATCCCAAAAAACGGAATGATGAGTGTAAGGGCGGATTTCATAATAGGTATATTAGGTATATAACGAATGATACGTGAATAACGAAACTCGTCCATAGATGATGACAGATAGCTTGTTCACAAAAAAAAGAATGAATGAATCAATAAATTTTACATGATAATGCGTCTCGAGATTGTCGATGAGTTTGTATTTGAGTGAAGAGTATTTAATTTTTCAATAAAAATAAATATCTTTTTTTAAAAAACTATTATCAAGAATAATACAGTTAATAAATATTCCTTTTCTTTAATTGAGAATTTAGTACGTATTACAAACAAAAATCCGATGCAGAACATCGGATTTTTGTTTAGCTATATCGAACTAAGTTCGATGGTGTCCCACTCCGGTCTCGATTAGCGGCTTTAAAGGGGTTTTGATGTTGTTTTTAGGTAGTAATCCCGATGCATTCCGGTCGGCTGGAACTTTGGGCAGTAAGACATAATGAGACACAGAATTCGGGTTTTTAGGCTACCTCATTAATTGAAAAAGGAACTTGTTTTAGATAAAATCTCTCAATTAATCCAATATAACTAGCAAAAGCTCGGCGTGCTTTCATATTGTGAAAAAATGCAGGTGCAGGATTCACATCAACAATATAAAATGTTCCCATTTTATCTACAAAAATGTCTGTTGAAAAAATTTCAAGCCCTAAATATTCTTGAACCCGATGCAACGCGCTTATCAAACCGGATGATAAGTGCAGATCTTTAGCGTCTGTCAAAATCTGTCCTGCTATGTAACCGAGCTTTATCTCAGTGAATCGTTTCTCGTCCGCTTTTTGTTCGAAATAAGCATCCCACGAAGAACGCTTCGATGCTTCCATGGAAATAAAATTTTTCATTCCATGCCTCTCACTTTTCATCATCCATGTCGCATTGTGTTTCTTACTTGAAAAAAGATAAGGTTCAGATGGAAAAACAGGAACTCCGTGCTCTTTCAAAAATCTTTGAACTTGAGACTTCGAATGCCAAGATCGCAGATAGCATTCATTGATTACATAGCTCCCAAATTCCTTGCACCAAAACGCAGCATTGGGGACGTTTTGATGGTTAGTCAAAAAATAACTAACCTGCTTGATTGGTCTATTCTCTTTTTTAAGAATTAGTCGATTTAATTCGACGGGATCGCTTGAAATGCCGCCATCCAAAAACGCATGCGTAAGCAGTCTTGCCTCATTTTTATATTGCTCCGTTTCGGAAAAAATAACATCAGTGTGTATCTGATCACCGGATTGCTTTTGAGAAAACAGGGGCTTGACATACGTTCTAAAATACGTCTGAAGATTCTCATAGCTCAGAGCGCGTTCAACTCGAGCAAGCGGCACCCATTCGGCCGCTTCTCCTTCAGAACTGACGTTAGGTATGTCATTTTTTTCTTCCGTATACCCCAAAAAAAGCGCTAAGCGAATCTGCCTACCCTTTCCATCTAGATATTCCAAATCAATCAAGCGACCTACAACCATAGGCCGCATGTTCGCCTCCTCAAAAACCTCGCGAAGGCCGGCCTCTAATAATCCTTCTCCTTTTTCGACATGCCCCTTCGGAAAAGACCAATCGTTTTGTTTTTGACGATGAAGGAGCAAAAACTCCGTTTTGTTACCACGTCTACGAAAAACTAAAAGTCCAGACTTTGCAATTTCGGAAACTGAAAGCCCACGATCCTCGCTTGTGGAAGGGGGGCATAAGCGTTTAAGAAAGATTGGTGACATAGGTGATGAGCTCCTGGCAAAGCAATCGAGCAACTCTCCCGGTAGTGACCCAGGGAAGACCCATTCAACCGTCGACATGAGGCAGGCACCGCTATGATGCCAGAAATGCGCGCGGCGAGCATCCATCTCGCTTGGCTCATCCCGACGAACGTCGCGGATTGCCTGGGGTGCCCAGACTCCCGCAAGAACTGACCCTGGTGCATATCCTTGCAGTGATTTCCACTCCTCGGGGGTATAAATCGCGTCGATGACCACTACCGATTCAGTGGAAATACTGACAGTCTCTAGCATCTTCAACATCACGGGACCGGAGCCAAAGCGTTCGTAGGTGTAGCGATACCAGGCTTCCCAAGCTTCATGCTTGTTGCGTCTGAACCATCCGCTCTCGTAGAGACGCTTCAGTTCGAGCCGCTTGTCGATGACCGTCCATCCTCCGAGGTCACGCAAGCGAGCGGCAATATGCGTCTTGCCCGCACCGTGCAGCCCGCACAAACCGAGGCACTTCATGACGATCTCCTTCTGAGCTGAACCAGCACCTCGCCGCCGCCGATGGCGACAGCAGGGCAATTTGTTCGAGGAAGATCCGAACGACGATTCGACCAAGGCTCCAAGCTGGATTTGCTTTCGGCCAAAAATCGAGATGATCTCACGCGATCCCAAATCGTGGGCAGCTCTTCGGAGCGGATATTTCCATACGAACTCTCGCCGAGTTCGGAAAGAAACCCGCAGGATTTGACGTCACCGTTAGGCAGAATCACGAAGCCACTATTCCCCGCACTGCACATTTCGTGCTTATTCGCGGCAAGATAGTGACCATCGACCGCACCTTGCTGGACGAAGGGATGCAGCTCCGTACGGAGGCGTGCATAGTCAACATTCGTCGGAAACTCCGACAAGTTGCCTACGGCACGGCCACTCGGGATGTAACACCTGATGAAAAGATGAACACCCTCCTCGACGCACAGCCGTGCCAGGGAACGCAGCCCATCCATTGTCGTTTTCATGGCTACGGCGTTCACGCGGACGTCGACGCCAGAGGCATACAGTGCACGGACTCCACGCCACGAACGTCGGAATGAACCCGCGCCGCGAACGGCATCGTGTCTCTGTTCATCGCCGTCCAGGCTAATGATCGCCTTCTGGAGGCCGACTTGAAAAAGCCGCACTGCAGACTCCTTAGTAACGGCGACGGCATTGCTGCCGATGCTCGTCTTCACGCCGAGCCTCGTTGCGAGTGTGATGGCTTCTTCGAGCGCGGGATGAATCGTCGGTTCGCCGCCCGTGAATCGAATCTCGCGAATACCGAAGGTAACAAGTCTCTCTACGAGCCCGAGGATTTCTTCAGAGTTGAGCTCACTCTCCATTCGAGATCCTGAATCGTTCAGGCAGTGCGTGCACGCAAGATTGCAAGCGCGCGTCAGCTCCAGGTATACCTTCTTTGGCCGTGAAATCTCTGTTGTCATTAACGGAACCTCCTTATTAAAGGACATGTTTTTAATAACAAAAATTTTGAATTCAATCAACAGGGGAGGCTGCACAAAATCCGCGACCTAGACGCGGATTTTTGCCGGGCTCGGCAACGTGGGGTCGGCGGACGCGATTAGTGAGTGTTAGATTGAGCTAGAACTGAACGCGATCAGGGAACAGAATTGTGAGCTGAGCCATGATCTCGCCCCAACGACGAAGCGGCAGTGTCCATGACTGCGCGATATCCGCCTGAGCGAGCCAAAGTAACCTGAGCTGCAACGCGAACGATCTCGGCACGATCGTCGATCTTATGTATCAAAATATGATCAAAGAAATCCGAACGCATAGTACGAGATTCACAAACTCGCCGAGCGATAAGTTCGTGCTCATGATGCTATGCAGCCAAGGAAAGTTGGAAAACGACTATAAGAGCGTAAACGTGAAACGTGGGATGAAGACCAAGGTCGAGCTAGACTTTCGACCGAATATGACGCCACTCGGATATCTACATGACAAAAATGTTGAGAAGGGCGCGAAACGTATCTGCATCGATCCGGCGCGAGCACCTCTTATTAAGTAATGTTTTGAGAAAGTTGTGTTTTATTGTTGGATGGGGTGATAGTTTAAGAAATGGTGGGATAATATGGTTGAACTTCGGACACGGAACGACAAGAAGGTCGCACTGAGTAGTCTCTATCAAATTCTCACCAACTCTTTCTACACCGACCGTTACGAATTCCCTGCAAAGAGTGGAAAATGGTACGCGGGTAAGCACGACCCAATAGTCTCGTAGGAGTTATTCGACCGGGCGCAAGAAAATCCCAAGCTTCTTCCCAGAAGGCCCTCACGGCCCTCTTAAAGACTTCGCATTCACGCGTCTGTTCAGCTGTGGTGAATGTGGAGGTGGGATCACGGCTACTGAAAAAGTGAAGCGACTGACAGATGGGACCATAAAACGGTACGTCTATTACCACTACACCTAGCACTTCGGGAGCTGCAAGGAATCGTATTTACATAAAAAAACTTTTGAACCAGCTTCTGAAGCTGGTCGAGTGCCTCGATATCGACGAGTTAGGCACGATCGAGATCGTGAAAACGAAATCGCCAAGATTCTAAAACTCCTTTCCCTAGTCTCAAGGACAAATCCCGACCCTAAGGCTACTCAGAGCATCAAAAAGATTGATGTTCATGCCTGCGCCAAGCTAGGTCTTGCATGAGGGAACAAAGGAAGAAAAATGAAAGCTCTTGGATCAACTCAGAAATAGAATTATTGTCAAAAATAGAAAGCTCGTGATCAAAAAAAAGAAGCAAAAACGTAGGTAAACAAAAACCCGGGCCTTTGCAGATCCGGGTCTTCTTTGGCACTGACGCATTCCGGTCACCCAGAACGCATCCGTAATGGTGCCGAGAGCCAGGATTGAACTGGCGACGCAAGGATTTTCAGTCCTTCGCTCTACCACTGAGCTATCTCGGCATGGTAGATTATTTTTTGAAGAATTTTCCAACGCCACGAGCTTCTTGTTTTGCTTCATCACCCATAATGCGTGCGTCTAACGGACCAAAGATAACCAGTAACATGAGGACAATCAAAGCTGTAATTCCGGCGAGGGGATAAAGACCAAAACCGCAAGCGATACCGATACCGGCCACAACCCACATGGTTGCTGCCGTGGTTAATCCATGAACAGTACCAGAGGATTGTATAATAGCACCTGCACCAAGAAAACCGACACCTTGAACGACAACCGAAGCGATACGAGATGCATCCGATGACTGAGGATACATGGAATAAATCAGGATACCGGCTAGAGTCATAACCGCAGAACCTAACCCGATAAGAGCATTCGTTCTTACACCTGCTGGTTTTTGACGTATTTCACGCTCAATCCCAATTAAACCGCTTAAAATCGTAGCAGCGATCAAACGGAAGGCAATTTCTACGAAGGAAAGATCCATAGGAACGGAAAGGATCATACCGATTCTATAGACTTCTGGCAAGCTTTGTTTCGCAAGTAAGGTATTATGAAACCTCTTGCCAATTTGAGTGGTATTAGCTATGATTCCGGCACAAATAAAGATACGGGCGTGTAGCTCAGTTGGTTAGAGCGCCACACTGATAATGTGGAGGTCCCAAGTTCGACTCTTGGCACGCCCACCATGTAAAAACTTCGGTATTTCCGAAGTTTTTCATATATTTGAATACAATACGTCCTGTACCGAAAGGAAGTTATACGTGATATCATTTCAACTAAATGTTTATTCCTGGAGACCAAGCCATGGTTTCTCTCCTTCAATCCATGGCACTTTCATCTTCGGTGGCGACCTGGATCGCAATAGGTGCCGCTCGTTATCTGATTCTAAGCTTATTGTTTTTCTTCCCCGTACTCTGGAACAGAGGAAAACAGGGAAAACATATCCTGTCTGAAGTAGTATGGTCTGGAGGAGGAGCTCTGTTGCTCACGGCGGGAATATCACGGATCGTCACTCGACTTCGTCCTTTTTCAGTCGAAGGAAGTGGTATTTCAAATCTCATTCCGGAACCGTTTAATTCTTCGTTTCCTTCCAGTCATACTTCAGTAAGTTTTGCGATCGCCGCTATTCTCTTATCTTTTGATCGTTCCTTGGGAACAATCGCTTTTGGTATCGCTGGCGTGATCGCTATAGGACGTATTGCAGTTGGAGTCCATTATCCATCGGACATTTTTGGTGGCATGATGATTGCGGCAGTTGTTTTTTTTCTTGTTAAATTCATGCATAAGCAAATTTGGAAAAAGCAATAAGTGATATGAAAAAAATAGCCTTCATATTCTCACTCCTATGTTTTTGTTCAGCTATATTTTTAATGTGGTTCGTTCCACAAGCTTTGACATCGAATCCCAAGTCAGATGCAGCCAGCGTGGGCATAACCATTAAATCAGGTGATTCAATTGATCAAATTGCATCGGAATTACAGCAACGTGGAATCATTGTTTCCTCGTGGGCATTTAAAAAATATGCTTGGTTTGACGCCAATGCTGCACATATCAAGCCTGGGTCATACGTGCTAAAAAATGGAATGAATTTTCGAAATATTGCAAATATTCTCGCAATCGGTCCAACCAAAGATGAAATTTCAATCACCATACCTGAAGGAAAAACAGTAAAACAAGAGGCAGAAATGACAGGTTTACAAGGGGTGGATCCAAAGATTTTTGTAGAAGCGATTGATCCAAAGAAATGGAAAAATGATTTTCCCTGGATCTCAAATTTACCAACGGGATCAACACTTGAAGGATATCTTTTTCCAAGTACCTATCGAGTATGGCGCGAACAACTACCGGAAGGATTAATTCGAAAACAATTGAATGAATTCAGTAAACGCTTGCCGGAAATTGAAAAACAAGCAAACGCACAAGGAAAGACCGTACATGAAATAATTACCATCGCATCAATTGTTGAACGTGAAGTTGCGGGCGATGCGGACCGAAAGATTGTTGCTGGAATTTTTCTTCGTCGTTTGCGTGAAAAAATGCCGCTTCAGTCTGATGCGACGATTAACTATGTCACCATGGGTGGACGAGCTCGTCCAACGTTTACCGATCTTGCGGTTGATTCACCGTATAATACATATCGCAACAAAGGACTTCCTCCTGGTCCGATTTCAAATCCTGGAGATGCTGCGATTGATGCAGTTCTCCATCCGGATGATCATGGGTATCGTTTTTTTCTCACGGATAACAATGGAAAAGCGTTTTATGCTAAAAGTTTTGATGAACATAAACAAAATCGTCGTAAGGTCTATGGAGAATAAAAACTAGACGAAAAAGGATAATATGCTAGGTTGTGCTCGCGGAGATTCACATGACACGACCGTCCTTTTCTCAAAAAAAGATCGTACGTAGATTTGGAAAGCCTATTCCCGGGGCGCAAATCGAGCTTCCGTGGGGAGATATTTTGCAAGACGAAACGATTCAGGGAATTGAAGCTGGATCTATTTGGCATTCCGATCAAGCTCTGACCATGCATACTAAAGGTCAAACAACGCATCGATTGTATACGGATGTCTATTCATTGCTCAGTTCTGGTCTAAAAATTCGTGATACATACGAGATGTGTCATTCGGCTAAGTCCTCAGGCTATAAACACCCCATATCTGATATTGAAGATGCTCGATTGGTGACGCATACCGTTCTCGCCTTGCGAGACATCTCCGAAATGGATACGGGTCTCAATGCAGCAATCAATCTTCGTCTAACATCCAACGATTCAAAGAAGAGTGATGAAAATAGAACAACCGCTTGTAAGCGTTTTGTACAATCGATACACGCGTTCAATCAGCATCTTAGAATCGATATTCCTATTGAGAACGAACGATTCTCTGAACAAAAATCGATTCGATCAATTGCGAAAACGGATGATGATTCAGGAAATCGTGATCATCTTCGACATCTTGAAACAATGGAATCAAATGCGGACTGGCTCGAATATCGGATAGCGAAGATCTATGTTCTCATTGGTCGAACGATAGCTATCTATAAAGAACTCTGGAGAGTTCTGACGGAACCAGAATTTTACCTGCGCAGCACAAAGCATCGTTTGGAGTTGAATACGGTTTTGGAAGCGTTCATATCTTCAGCTCGCATGATACATTTCCGACCTTTTCGCAATAATGCGCATCGTGCGATCCGGGATGCGCAGATGATTCAAGATGCTCTAATGTTTGGCTACGATAAATCAACTCTTGAAGGATTGATTCGTCTGCGTCAAAGGCTTCACTGGATTCTCATGTTGAATTCAGTTCAGTGTGAAATTGTAATGCCGCTTGGTTTGATATCAGATCATTTTACACAAATAAAAAACAAATACTCGAAACAAACTGATAGTTTTGATAATGCGGAATATCAGCGTTTGCGAAAAGCATTGGCTGAACTGCCTAGGCGTTTGTACAGCCTTTCAGATCAGAAGATGGACGTACTGGTAAAAGAAAACGCTTCAAAGAAATTCACGCAAGCCATTTCTTTTTTCGAGCAAAAGAAATGGGCATCGTGCCTTGCGGCGTTGGAGTCCGTTATGGACACACTGTTAACCGCTACTTTGAATAAAGGAAAACGTTCTCCCACATCATACGGTGTGGGATTTTTCGTTTTTCGTTTGTTCCGCTAAGCTTATCCCTATGTCCATCTTTGTTCTTCAGGGGTCAGACCCAAGCCTCAATCGTCGCATTAATTATCACACCGAGCTTAATCAAGAACAGCTCGATGTTGTGCTGCACGGCGACGGACCTTGTTTAGTTTTGGCTGGTGCCGGTTCAGGAAAGACTCGTACAGTTACTTACAGGGTCGCGTATTTACTCGAACAAGGAACGGATCCATCACAAATTTTACTGTTGACATTTACCAATAAAGCCTCAAAGGAAATGCTGCAACGTGTCAATCTACTTTTGGGTGATGAGACTCGTGGGTTATGGGGAGGAACATTCCACTCCATCGGCAATCGCATGCTTCGTGCTTTCGCGGAAGAACTTGGATATACCTCATCATTTACGATTTTCGATCAAGACGATGGTCAGAGTTTGCTAAAGGCGATCATGAAAGACCGCAATATTGATCCAAAAGCACAGCGTTTTCCAACGGCATCCGTATTACAAAATATCATATCGTATAGTCGCAACACCTTACGATCTATAGACGAAGCCCTCGAAGAAAAACATCCGAGTTTCGTTAATTTTGCAGGAGAAATTGGGGATATAGCGCGTGATTATGCTAATCGTAAACAATCCGCGAACGCCATGGATTTCGATGATTTACTTGTAAATTGGTTGCGCCTCTTGCAACACGCAACGATCGGCGAACACCTGCGATCACAATTTAGGTTTATCTTAGTTGATGAGTATCAAGATACCAATGCGATTCAAGCGAGTATCGTAATGGAAATGGCTAAAGTTCATAAAAACGTTGTCGTTGTTGGCGATGACGCACAATCTATTTATGCTTTTCGAGGTGCGGATGTTCACAATATTTTGGATTTTCCACATGTATTTCCTGAAACAAAGATTTTTAAATTAGTGACTAATTATCGGTCTGTACCACAAATTTTAGACGTAGCAAATGAATCCTTGCTCCATAATTCCAAACAATTTCAAAAAGAGTTAATTGCCGTTTTGCCAAAAGGGACTAAACCGAATATCATCGCATGCGCTTCGACTCGCCAAGAAGCGCAATATATCGCTGAACAAATCGTAGCCCTGCGCGCCGAGGGCATCGCACTTACAAATATGGCGGTTTTATTTCGTTCATCGGCTCATTCTCAAGTGTTAGAATTTGAACTCATAAAACGAGATATACCGTATGAATATCGTGGTGGCATGAAGTTTTTTGAACGCGCACATATTAAAGATGTAATTTGCTTCATTCGTGTAATTCAAAATACGGCAGACGAAGCCGCCTGGCTGCGCATTCTTGGCTTACAAACTGGCATCGGGGCAACAACCGCAGGAAGTATCACAAAAGAAGTAAAACGAGCTGGCGATATCCAAACGATTGTGAAGAACACGATAATGATTCGATTGTCAGCACGTGCACGGGATGGTTGGAATGAATGTGTAGAAATTTTACGTAATATCACAAATCGGTCATCTCGTCCGTCAGATATTTTAAAAGGAGTTATTGAGTCGACATATCAAGAATATCTAGAACGTGAATATCCGGATTGGAGGGATCGTTTAGAAGATTTGGAACAGCTTGTACTCTTTGCTGAAAGCTATCAGGATCCTACGACGTTTCTTGCTGATATCGCTCTGTATGATGATGTAATCGGAGGACGAAGTAATCAATCCGTAAGCGGCAATGAACGCATGGTTTTGTCCACGATCCATCAGGCAAAAGGTCTTGAATGGGATACGGTTTTTATTTTACATTTAGCGGACGGATCCTTTCCATCCAAACGTTCCTTAGGTGAGCGCGATGGCCTAGAAGAAGAACGACGTTTATTTTATGTCGCAGTTACACGTGCACGTCGTAGATTATTTTTGTCTTATCCGATCACGAGTGGTTTTGATACTCTTGTACTAAATCAACCTTCGTTATTTCTTGAAGAGATTCCAAAAACACTCATGGAACGTATTGAATTGCGTGAAGCTCGTTCTACAGGATTATCCAAAGGGTTTTTCATGAATCAAAAAAATTCGCATAAACAAAGAGACATGTTGAACGATGAAGATCGTACGGATTGGTCATGGGATGAGCCAACTATTTCAATTGACGATCAAGGAGAGCGATCAATACGTTCAACTCCATCTTCAACAGTCTGGAAAAAGAAAATGTAATGTATGCAATCTGCAAAATTTTACGCTCCCGGTTCTCCAAACGCTTTATGCGCAATTTGTGCTGAAGCGATTATTGATGCCTACATTGAACGTGATAAAACATCACGCGTACGTATTGAAGTTTCAGGGGGTTTCGATGCGTTGTTCATCACTGGAATGGTAAAAAGTACGGCTGATATCGATGTGGCTTCCGTTGTCCGTCGACAACTCGGACGTTTTGGGGCGGGCTTGGAAATTGAACCATTTGTCTCGATTGAAAATGTTACTTCTTGGCTTACTGAACCGATGCGTCATGTGATTGCCTATGCAACGAATGAGACACCAGAGTATTTACCACTCGCAAGCGTGTATGCAAAACGTATCGTGTCAACACTTGAAGCGTACCGTCAAACAAATGAGCGAGGTTTTTGGATGGGACCGGACTTTGAAGGATCAGTCATGCTTCAAAAAAATAAAATTCCACAAATTTTTTTACAGGTGGAACAAGGATCAAAAAATATTGATGAAGTCCGTTCGGAGGTATCTTCATGCATTTCAGGAATTTTTCACGGCGCAAAAGTACGTACGAATGATGGCGGAGTCGTTGAACGTCGAGGTCTGCATGCCATGCTCGGTTCAAGTGCGCATCAAGTACCAATGTATGGAACAACGGGTGTAGCAATGACCTCTATGATCGGGTATGATCCACACGATCCTCAAAAAGCCGGAACATGGCTAGCTCGATCAGTCGCAAGAGAACTGGTAAAGAATGGTCACGAAGCTGTTCTTATCCAGCTTGCATACGAGCCTGGCAGAAAAGATCCGTTTGCGATAATTGCCAAAAACGAAAAAGGAGAACGGCTCGAGCAACAAATTTCGATTGAACAACTCCATCTTGATAAGGTAATTCAATCTTGGTGGCGTCCCGGTTTAAATGTGGCTGCCTATTTGGATCAAAGGATGGGCGGTGAAGCGCTTCCTTGGGAAATGTGATACGCTAATGTGGCTATGTTAAAAAATATTTCTTTTCTACTTTTTCTGGCGGTTTTTGCCACTCTTGGCGCAGGGTGCACCTCAGAAAACCCTACAGCGAAACAAGGGAATCTCCAGGTTGAAACCAATAAGGACAACCAGGCTGCAGCGCAAAATCAGGTTGCTGAGCAAAATAAGAATGCGGATGAATCGGCTACAGGATCAGTTCCTGCGTCTGAACCAACGCCCGCACCAGAAAAACCCACAACCCCAACTCAACCAACAAATACTATGAATGAAAAACTTGCTTTTCCAGGAGTTCTACCCGTCTCCGAAACCAAAAAGATGGTACATCTTAAAACAACAAAGGGAGAGATCGTATTTGAAATCTTACCCGACCAGGGTCCAAAGGCAGCTTCAAACTTCGTGTACCTAACCAAAAAGAAATTTTACGATGGGTTAACCTTTCATCGTGTTGTCCCGGGTTTCGTGATTCAGGGTGGTGATCCAGAAGGATCAGGCATGGGTGGTCCTGGATATCAATTTGAAGACGATAAAGTGAATCTCCCATACAATGCGGGTATTGTTGCAATGGCTAATGCGGGTCCAAACACCAATGGTTCTCAATTTTTTATAATGCTTGAAGATAACCCACTTCCACCGAGTTATTCCATTTTTGGTCGAGTAGTCACTGGTTTGGATGTAGTGAGAAAAATTACTGTTGGTGATGTCATGACAAGTGTCACCTTGGAAGACAGTAAATAAAAAGGTATTCTAGAGGGATGAAGCGCCCTCTTCTTTTCGCCATTACCGCCGGGGTCATTATCCTCGGTGGTTTTGTATATGCTTTTCGCACGCCAATTCGTGATTGGTGGGATTTACAAAACGCACCGGTGTTACCAATCGCAATTCATAAGGTGCCGCAGCAATCAAATTCAGATACGACGTTAAATCTACAGGATGCTTCTCCGGTTGAAGGAGGGATGGCAACTTCTCAAAACTTTGTTTTAGTTTCAAATCCACCAAAATCAAAACCAGCACCACTTGATCCAATGGAGATAAAACAAGGGTTGCCGGATGAAATAAATTTAGACGTTCCTTTTACCACGCAAGCACCAACGCAAAATTGGGACATGCCTTTTCAAGAAGCATGTGAAGAAGTTTCTGCCATAATGGTTGATGCGTATTATCGAGGTCAGACAGGGATATTATCAAAAACGGAAGTAGAAAAAAGCATCAAGGATATCGTGGAGTATGAAATAAAAACCGTTGGTCATTATGAAGATACTTCGAGTTCAGAGATGAAACAATGGATCACTGGCTATTTTGGGTATGAAGATGTTCGGGCGATACCTATACGTAATGCAGAAGATATTCAAAGGGTTGTTGCAAACGGGTATCCGGCACTAATTTTAGTAGATGGTAAAAAGCTTGCAAATCCAAATTTCCGTAATGGGGGACCTCTGTATCATGTCCTTGTAGTAAAGGGCTACAGCAAAGGTCGTTTCATTACCAATGATCCGGGGACGCGTAAAGGAAAGGATTATACCTATACATTCGATCAAATATTGAATGCAGCTCATGATTGGACTGGAAAAAAAGCCGATGGTCCGGCTGTGATGGTAATTGTAATGCCGAAAATGAAATAATGGTATGAATATTAAAGCAAAAGCCGCGCTCACGACTTTCATCTTTTGCCTCATGGCTACGCTAACGGCATTTGTAGTTCGTGAATCAAGTATGTATCGAATTAGTTGGAATAATGGAGATAAAGATGAGCCCACATCTCAATCTTCGAGTACGAAACCGGTTGAACAAAATCCGCCAGACATTAATCCACAACCGGAAAAAATAGAACAAAAAACGCTCTGTAAAAAAAGTAAAGATGGTGTGATGACGGCTTGTATCGGTGGCGGTGTTGCTGCGGATGCGGAAGGAAGTATCACATTTGATAATCCAACTCTTATGTATGGCACAACAACTGCTTTTGAAAATGTTGCCAATTGGAAAGTTGTAGACGGTAAGGGCACGGTAATCTCTCAAGGATTCTATACGGTTGCAAGTCCTGATGTTGGTATTCCTGGTCCTTTTAGCGCTTGGTTATTTTATGATGCAACACCAAAAACAGCCTCAGGAACCTTGATGGTGTATGAAGCTTCTGCAAAAGACGGCGAGCCGATACATGAAGTTGTTTTTCCTGTTACTTTTTTGTATAAAATCGGAAAATTAAATGGATGCGACGAATTAAGCGGAAGCAAAATCGTCGTTTATTGGAGTAATATGCAAAAGCAAAAAAATGAATATGATTGTGAAGAAGTGTTTCCCGTAACACATACGGTTTGCGGAGATTCTTCAGCGAATCAATTGATCGCCGTTCATGAATTGCTCAAGGGTCCAACAGCGTGGGAAAAAACCAAAGGCTACACAACAAATATCCCTGAGGGTTTAACGACACCGAACATTCATCATAATGCACAGGGTAAATTCTTAGATTTTTCTTCTGGTTTTGAAGGAGTTTCCGGTTCATGTCGCGTAAAGGCAATTCGCGCACAATTTGAAAAGACTGTCGAAGCTGGAATTGGAATAGGTGTTAGAGGTGACACGAATGTAATATTACAACCATAAAACATGTATCTCATTGCTACTTCAGCCGGAATTATTGCAGGAGTGATTATTCTGTTCCTGGCGCACATCGCACCTCATTTTGGTGCCGGAAATTTTGTGAGAGATTTAGATCAACCTCGTATTTTAGGAAAAGAGGTGACACGTCGAGAGTCTCATTTGATAGGTATTTTTGTGCATCTTTTGATTTCAGGTGTCTTTGGATGCTGGTATGCGATTTTGGTTCAATCAGGTATTTTTTTGAGTTTTGATTTTCTCCCGATCTTGATTTGGAGCACTGTTTTATTTGTTTTTATGGGAGGTGTGATTATCCCCTTGGAAGGGCATGGTCTTTTTGGAATCAAAGAAGATGTATGGTTTCCCTTCGATTTATTAATGTCTAATATCTTTTGGGGAATACTTTTTTGGTTTACCATGCGTTTATGGATCGTCGCGAATTAGTCGCAGTCTCTCTAACAGGTTTCGTTGTTGGCTTGCTTAGTTTTCTGTTATTTTCAATGCAAAAAGTAGAAACGGTTAGCTCGAGAAAATCAGCCATCAAAAATGGAACAACAGGTGGCACAATGGCTCCATCTCAAGATGGAAAAATACCATCAGTAAAAATCCAAACGCCAGAATCTGTTTTACATCAGACATTGTTTTTAGAAGCCTGGAATGCGCGCCAAGCTTGGAAAATTCAACCGGGAACGCGCGTTTTACTCGTCCCGCATAATCTCGTTACTGCAAAGGAGATTGCTTCACTTTTAAGCTCGATTCCTTCGCGTCCGAGTAAGATCTTTTTCCTTTCTCCAGATCATTTTTCGCAAGGAAAAACAACGCTTACGACAACGGATGCAGCATTTGAGGGTCTGACCACTTTTTCCACTTTTTCTACAATTCCATCTCTCCGTTCTGACGCAACCCCTTTTCAAAAAGAACAGGGCGTAATAGGCCTTACACCTTTCATTGCCAAGCAGTGGCCTGAAGTTCCTTTTATGCCCATCATTATACGCTTGGATGCGGCGCAGGCAGATCGAGACGCTCTATCCGCCGCCCTTGTGGATGAACTGAAAAAAGATCCACAAGCTCTGTTGATATCAACCGTTGATTTTTCGCACTATCAACCGGCGGAAGTCGCAGATTTACACGATGAACTCGCCTTAGATGTTATTCAAAGCCTCGCTGATAACGAAGCAGATCGAGTCGAACTTGATTCTCCCGGAGCTTTAGCAATTACGTTAAAAGTCGCTCGTGAACTTGGATTAGGAAATGTAACTGTTCACGCACACACCAATTCACTCCGTATTCTCAAAGCAGAAATCGCACAGGACTCAACCAGTCAAATCCTTGCTTCGTTTGCTCCTGGAGTAGTTCAACCACAAAAAACACTTTCGTTGTTTTTTGTCGGAGATATGATGTTTGATCGCAAGGTTGCTGATCGTTCAAAAAAAGATCTTGCTTATCCGTTTAGTTTTATTCGTGGAAGTGAAGACCGTTTTTTTAAAGGAATGGATGTAGTCATCGGAAACTTTGAATGTCCTGCGACAAACAAGCGCCTGCCTCCGGTAAAAGAAATAGACTTCGCCTGCAATCTGCTCGTTCTCGGCATTATCAAAAAACTCGGTTTTAGCGCACTTTCACAAGCAAATAATCACAGTCTTGACCAAGGAAGAGGCGAGGCATGGGAGTCAAAAAATAATATCTCCGAAGCAGGTATAGCGGTTTTCGGTGATCAGGTAAAAGATGATTACGAGTCATCGAACGTAACTATCACACGTCGTGGTCAAGAAGTAAGTTTGCTTGGTTTTAATACAAGCGATAACCCGATCGTTTGGAGTGAAGCCGAAGCAAGTATTAAAAAACTACGCTCACAAAATCCATCTCAAAAAATTATTGTTTTCATGCACTGGGGAAATGAGTATCAGGCTAAACCAAGTCAGCAGCAAGTTGAGCTTGCGCATCGTTTTATTGATACAGGAGTCGATGCTGTGATCGGCGCGCATCCGCACTGGGTTCAGTCAATTGAAGTGTATAAAAATAAACCGATTGCTTACTCGCTCGGAAATTTTATCTTTGATCAAGATTGGTCCGTAGAAACCAAATTTGGTCTTACAGCTGGTTTAGTTTTTAAGCAAAAGCAAACCGAATTGCATTTATTCCCAATAAAAATCGATCAAAGTCGTCCACAATTACTTACTGGAGACGCAAGAAAGGCACGTTTAGAAAACTTGGCAAGTATTTCTGATAGTGTGCTGTCATCAGAAATCAAAAAAGGGGTAGTAGTAATCAAGGAATAGAAAAATATCACAGAACATCAAGTTTTTGTAAATGTAAAACCCACGCAATACGTGGGTTTTACATGGTGCACCCCGAGGGGATCGAACCCCCGACCTCGTGGTTCGAAGCCACGCGCTCTATCCAACTGAGCTAGGGGTGCAAGGTTGTTAACTTTGTTCTTTTTCGATTTTCATCATCTTTGTACCGGTATTCCAACCTTTAGCCTCAAGACCGGCTTGTGCGGCAGCGACCTGGGCTTCTTGCTTCGAAGTGCCCCGACCCACCGAGACCATTTCTTTATCAAGAAAGACGCCAACCGTAAACTCTTTATTATGATCCGGTCCGCGTTCTTCCAATACTTTGTATGTTGGAGTCACGCCAAGCATTTCTTGAGATGTCTCTTGGAACTTACTCTTTGGATCAACATAGAGCTCATTTTTCAAGATGAATTCAAGATGGGATAGGATATGTGTATTGATAAAGTCCTCAGATGGTTTAATCCCACCGTCCATGTAAATAGCGCCAATAATCGCTTCAATGGCATTCGCCAAAATATACATGCGAGCCTTAGAGTTTTTATCACGCGCTTCTCCTTTTGAGAGAAGAAGGAATTCCTCAAATTGTAATTGGGTAGCAATTCCAGCCAATGTTTTAGCATTCACCAAAGCTGCACGCCAATTGGTTAATTCACCTTCTGGATTAGCGTAATTACGAAATAGATGCTCAGTTACGATAAGTTCGAGAACCGCATCGCCTAAAAATTCTAAACGCTCGTTGTGTGGATATGAAAAATCCGCGTGTTCATTAATGTAGGAACGATGTGTAATTGCCTGGATAATAAGACTTTGGTCTTTGAAGGAGTATCCAAGACGTTTTTCAAGGACATCAAGGTTTTCAATCTTGTACTCTTCCATATGGTTAGACAGGTTCTTGAGGAAGCGCGTCTCCTTCAGTGTCAATAAGGGTTTCCGTCTCTTCCTTGGGTTTTTGTTTATCAGCTTCTTTTTCTATCCCGTTTGCCATTTGATCACGAAAGATCGCTCCCAACACGCCATTTACAAATTTTCCAGAAGATTCTCCGCCAAAAGTCTTAGCAAGTTCAATGGCTTCATTTATAGCGACTTTAGATGGAATAGAGGCGTCAAATTTTAATTCAAAGCACCCCATTCGTAAAACATTACGATCTACCGTTGTAATTTTTTGTAACGGCCAATCAGGCGCAAATTGCGTTATCAGATCATCAATTATGGTGCGGTTTGCTAAAACACCCTTAAGTAAATTAAGTCCAAATTCTTTTTCATCAAGCTCAGAAGCAAATTCCTCTAAATTACGCTCCATGATTGCGATCGCATCGTTTTTTCCTTCATGAAAATCCCACTCATAGAGTGATTGCAGTGCAATAGCACGAGCAAGATGGCGATTAGACATAAGTCAAAAAAGAGCGATGGCGATTGATAAGCTGCGGAACACGCTAGTGCGTGTGACCTTCGTGAGCGTGGTCGTGTTCGGCGGTTTTTTTGGATGTTTTAACTTTTTTAAGCAACTTTTCCATTTTTTTATCAGCACCTTTACGGTGTATTTTGTGTCCATTATACGTTAAAGCACCAGGAGCGGCTCGGTGTGGACGGTGCGTAGCACCAGTTTTTTTATCCACAACCAAAATTTCTTTTTTTAGTGCAAAATGTGCCGCACGGCGGCGTTTATCAGAGCTTGTTCGGCGATGTCCAGGAAGTCCCATAGAAAAATGTTGATTATGTCGCTATCTTAGCAAGAATTTTTGGATTTGGCAAGTCTTATTCAATGAAAATCTTGATTTTTTGTAAATAGTTGCTATACTTCGGTCAAATTTACCCCTTTAACGACACTGATATGATCGAACAAACCCTCGTCCTTGTGAAGCCGGATGGCGTACAACGTAGTATAATTGGTGAAATTTTGACACGTTTCGAACGAACGGGGCTCAAGGTAGTGGCTTTGAAGATGGTTATCCCAAGTAAGGATCAAGCTGATCGTCATTATGCGTTAACCGAAGAGTGGATGCAGATGGTTTATACGAAAGCCAAAGCAAAGTATGACGCGAATAATGAAGTGTTTCCTTACCCGGACTATAAAGCATATGGCAGCTCCATAAAAGACGGCCTTGTGACCTTTTTAGCTTCTGGTCCTGTCGTCGCCTTTGTTCTAGAAGGAGAGCTTGCTATTTCGTTAACACGCAAAATCGTGGGTGCAACGGAACCCGCATCTTCCGCTCCTGGCACAATTCGCGGCGATTATTCACTTGATACGTACGCTTTATCTAATTCTCAAAATCGTCCGCTTCGGAATTTAATTCATGCTTCAGGTAATCTTGATGAAGCGAAAAATGAAGTTCCAATTTGGTTCGCACCCGCTGAGATTTCCAAAGTAAACGGCGCACTTGATCCAATCATGTACGACGAAAAGCGTTTTCTCTAAAAAAAATTCAAAAATACTCATTCATAATGAGTGTTTTTTGAAATGTGTAAAGAAAAAATAGGTTTGACAGCCATTTTTCTATTAAGTAATTTAGATAAATGACATGACACAGCAGCTTTTGATGCATCTCGTATAACAAAGCAGACAAAGTGTTTTGTTAAAGTCATCACTCGAGATTAGGTTGAAGTTTTCGAGACATTGCGCTATTCAAAGAATGCAAGCCCCGCCTTCTGACGGCTTATTCATTTGTAACAAGTTCATTAAACAAAAAAGACGATAGAAATTGTTGGAGTGGATCTAAATGAAAGACAAAGATGATTTCAAATTCCTGAACACGCATCCTCAATTGATTCCACTACCGCCTGGACTGAAGGTGCGACATGAATTCTTGAGTGAACATTCCGTGCTCTACGGGGAGGCGATTCGGAATGGGCTGCTCTTGAAGGCCTTGAAAGAAAAGCAGGGTGAGGTGGCAATGCAGGCATTGCATAGCTATTTCCAAGATGCTTACGATCTAAAACAGGAAAACTATGAACGTGACTGCCAATATCTGGCGATTGCAATCCAGACGGCTCATGATGCACATGATCATCTTCTACGTGGATATCTGACCAAGCGCGAGCAAGTAAATCTTGACATGATTTCGGATGTAGCTACTACTCGCGACCCAGTACGCTTGATTCAACTAACCGCAGTTGCAGTAGGTGTTGCAGCTCGATATCCACACGATGTCTTGTCTGGGCGTATAGCGTTTGAAGGGGGTAGGGTTTTGCGATTGGCTCAACTTGAATTCGAAGCGAGTCTACATGGTCTGTCAAAAGAAAATTTGACCGACAAGATGAGGTTGTTTACGGCTAAGCTCGAAGAAGTATTTTTCGCGCGACAGCAGAGTGAACGTTTTTTGATTGAGGCGGATCTAGATCCAAGAAATACCTATCGTGTCATTCGTCATCCACGTATTCGCAAAAAAAACGAATCAATCGGCGAACGTGTTAATGGCTACGAACGAACGACATTTCCGCTGGATGTTCGTTTTGTTGAGGCGTTTAATCGTAAAATTCCCGTATTCTACGATACTCGTGTCAAGGATTTTCTCTCGCTAAAATTGATTAGAAAATGTGAGCGTGATCCACGCGCCTTGCATGATCTCTGTGGTGCGAAGTTCGTCTTCTTCGCCGAGAAAGATTTGAAAGATGCGGTACATACATTGCGAAAAGCTTTGGTACGTTTTCCGGGTTGCGTTTTTGGTGAAGCCTCAAGTCTCGAACGATCTGGTGTCCTTGATAAAGAAAATACGTCTAGTGCAGATGAGTTTCGTGCCTGGAAGTTCAATATTCTCTTCCTCGGGCGTTACTTCGAACTACAATTTATGTTGATTGAGGACTGGGTAAACGAGTGGGCTTCGCACGGTAAAGAGAATCATGATCTTTATAAGCTGCGTGCATTTCTAGAAAGTCTCTTTCCTCGACTTTGGCCGCAAGTGATTTACGACATCGATTGGTCTGATTCTACTTTGTGTCACCGTTTGCATGAATCAATGCTGCATCGTATAGGGAAAGATACGGGTATCGTGTAATTCGCTCTACAGTACTCAATGTGGAGCTTTTTTGTATGTGAGTTGACGAAGTTTTGTTTACGATTCATATTTTATATACCGGGTATGGCTGAGATTTCGGGCTAAATCGTGTTATTGGGGCAACGATTTCGTTGTTGATTCGTCGACAGCGGCCAATCAGGTCTCGAAGCCGTGGCTTCGCGATGACTGCCCCAGCAGCGTTCACTCAATAGATGCGTGTCAGTCGGCATATGCTGATAGGCTCGCAACTTGCGACGTTGTGCTCACTTACGTGAATATACCGATAATCTCACCACCCCGGTTTTTGATACATAATAATCTCACAATTGATCAAAATAAAACTCTAAAAATATATTTTGCTTTGAATCATATAACTATCGCGAGATCATATATTTTGAACAAATAATGGATCCATTAAATAGCGCATTCCTCAGAACTGAACGGTATTTCATTGACAGCAAGATGAGATACATAATGACATCTAAAAATTTTAGAACTGCAAAAGTTAGAAACCTTCAAGAAAAATGAGGATGGGGTAGTCCTTGACGTTTATGGAGGTCACGCTTATGATGTTTTTTATCGGAAAGCTTTTGTTTTCTCATCAGTACATTCATGCGTTTAGGAGGTTGTATGGAGCAAACTGAAAATCAGGACAACGGTTCGGATGATGGTCTTCTGGGAGTGAGTCTTGTCTGTGTAGTTGAGATCCCGCCGCCTCGTTCGAGTGATCGACGCCCGCGCAAGATCACTAATCCGGATGATCCTCGTGACGCAGAAGTTGTCTACGAACGCGCTGTGGCAAGTTCGGCGGCTCAAGAACTTGCACGAGTATCATCGCGACGTTAACCAATTACATCGTCATGTAAAAGAGACGTTTCGTACACGATACAAAAACACATAGTTGTATCGATCGTGCATCCTCATTTCTCCTCAAAAGGAGATAACCCCACCTCGAATAGCGTGGGGATTTTTGTTTGTAAAACCATGCGAGACTTGACGTTTCGCTTGTTACCTGTTCGCAAATGCCCTATTATTGCGGACATAATTCAATTTGTTAATTTTTTTTCTTTCGCTATATGGCAAAAATGACAAAATCACAGATGGTAAAAACGTTGGCCGAAAAGACTAGCATGTCTAAGAAAGATGTGCAGACTCTGCTCGACACCATGGTCGCCTTAGCCTACAAACAAGTTAAGACTGCCGGCGAATTCGTGGTTCCGGGATTTGGCAAACTCGTGAAAGTGAAGCGCAAGGCTCGTCAAGGTCGAAATCCAGCAACGGGTGAAACGATCACTATTCCAGCAAAGACCGTGGTTAAATTCCGTGTTGCCAAGGCTGCTAAGGACGCCGTCCTCTAGATTTTAAACAAAAACTCCTTCGAAATATTTGAAGGAGTTTTTGTTTTTCACAGGTTTTAATCGTATAATTTGCCGTATGAAAAAAATAACAGGCGCCTACGCTCCAAGAATCTTTCAGGATTTACGCGTAAGTTGTGTTCGTGATGTGCGTGCGCAAGCCATTTCTATTGGAGGAGTTATTCTGATTGCAATTTGCGTAATTTTGACGGTCGTTGCTCTGTTAATGCTGGAATCAATGACCATTACTTCAGCGCAGCGTGGGATAATAGGATTACTTGCATTTGGTTCTTGGTTGTACGCCATAGATTCACTCTCCGAGCGCCTAACCTTGGTAAACAAAGAAGTACATTTTCGTTCTTTTTTTTCACGGCATCGTGCGATTCCATTAATCGAACTTGAAGCAATGATCTTGGTGCAACAAGGTTTTAATCTTGAACAGGGGATGCAAAGTATTGAGTTCCGCCGTCACGGTTTTGAACCAGATCATATTACACTGGGTCCTTGTTGGCGTAGGCATCGCTTGGAAGATTTTTTACATTCGGTAGAACTGGCGTTAAATGATCCGCATCTTTTGGAGGAGGTGCGTTAATTTGTGCTACACTGAAAGCGATATGAAATCTAAAAAGAAAGTGGCATCTTCCAAGAAAAAAGTTTCTGTTAGCGTGAATGAAAAAGGGGTAAAACATTACGTACATTGGATCTGTTCACCGGGAAACAAATGCGTGCCTTTAAAAGATGAAGTGTTTACCGACAATCTAAATTGGCGAATTTTTCGCATCATGGCTGAGTTTATTGAAGGTTTTGAATTTCTTTCAAAACTTAAAAGTGAAGTGACGATTTTTGGTAGCGCACGTGCTCTTCCTGGAAACCCATATTATAAAATCGCAAAAGAGCTTGGGTATATGTTGGGTAAGAATGGTTACACGGTTGTTACTGGCGGCGGTCCCGGAATAATGGAAGCTGGAAACTGGGGTGCATTTGAAGCAGGAGGAAGTTCCATAGGTCTCGATATTGAATTACCAATGGAGCAGCGTCGAAATCAATTTGTAAAAAAGGGGATGGGTTTTCATTATTTTTTTACGCGCAAGGTGATGCTTTCTGCAAGTGCACAGGCATATGTCATTATGCCTGGAGGCTTCGGTACGTTAGATGAAATGACAGAAATGATCACGTTAATTCAAACCGGAAAAATTCCATCTTCCGTTCCAGTGATTTTAGTTGGAAAAAAGTTCTGGCAACCTTTCATGGATTGGATTGTACAAACGGTAATTGACGAACAACGTTTTGTGGACAAAGATGAGTTACATTTCGTGCATATTGTAGATTCTGCACAGGAAGCGTTCGATATTATCCATAAAACGACGAGCGAACGAGAGTTTGGCTAAACAGGGTAGATATTTCTCACATTGATAATTATGTTAAAAACTTCGGATATCCCAAAGAAATCTTTAGCGCTCCATAAAAAATTGCGCGGAAAAATTAGTGTTGTTACAAAAGCCTCCATTAAGACACCTGAAGATTTATCTTTAATCTATTCTCCGGGAGTCGGCGCAGCTTCGTTGGCTATCGTGAAAGATCAGTCACAGGTAGATGCGCTAACATGGCGTCGAAACACGGTTGCTGTTATTTCGGATGGCTCGGCTGTTTTGGGTTTGGGAAATATTGGTCCCTCTGCCGCGCTGCCCGTAATGGAAGGGAAAGCTGCCATTTTTAAACGATTCACGAATATTGATGCAATTCCGATCGTATTGTCTACACAGAACACTGAGGAGATCATTACCACCATAAAATCGATAGCGCCGTCTTTTGGCGCAATTCAATTGGAAGATATTTCTGCCCCACGTTGTTTTGAAATAGAGGAGCGTTTGTCCGAAATGTTGAATATTCCTATCATGCATGATGATCAACATGGTACTGCAATCATTGCACTTGCTGGTTTATTGAATGCGACAAAATTGACGAAACGGAAAGATCTTGGATCAGTTCGTATCGTGTTGAATGGTGCCGGTGCGGCAGGTACAGCAATCGCTCGTTTGCTCCTTGTTGCTGGTTTTACCGATATCATTGTTTGTGATCGTGCGGGAATAATTTGGCGTGGTCGTCCAGATTTAAACGAGGAAAAAAAGAAACTCTCTGCCATTACGAATAGATCAAAAATCAAAGGAAGTTTATCAGATGCATTGATTGGGGCAGATGTTTTTATTGGCATATCTTCAGCCGGAGCCTTAACGAGTGACATGGTACATACCATGGCAAAAAATCCAATTATCTTTGCTCTTGCAAATCCTGTTCCAGAAATCTTGCCTGACGTAGCACGTAAAGCGGGTGCAGCCGTTGTGGCTACAGGTCGCAGTGATTTTCCAAATCAATTAAACAATGCCTTGTGTTATCCGGGGTTATTTCGTGGCATGCTCGACAAGCGTGTTTCAAGAGTGACTGATGAGATTAAGCTTCGTGCCGCAAAGGCATTAGCTGGTTTTATTAAAAATCCAACCTCAGATCGCATTGTGCCAAATATGTTTGAAAAAGGTTTACATGAGGCGATGGCTAAAAGTGTGAAATAAAAAAGAGTAAGAAATTCTGGTATACTGGTTTTAATATGAAGCCAGAAAAGTTCCAAAATCCATTTTTACCTCGGGCATCTTCATCACCAGAAGCATTACCCGAAAAAAGTGGAATGATTCATTTTGAAGAAACTCCGCAAAAACTTCAATCATCTGAAGCCTACGTTACTCCAGAGGAAGCGAATGATTTTATTACGAAGCGTACACAATATTTAAAATCACGTTTACAAGATATTCCTCATGAAGATCGTGAAGAATTAGAACAGGAAATGAATGCATTACTAAATTTTAAACAGAAAGTTCAACATGAAATCGCTGAAGACGGTGAAAATGTATTAATCGAAAATCCATACTTCGATGGATCTATAGAAATTGGATTCACGCATCTTACAAAAGATGAAGCGTCTGAGATGCTCAAGCAAGCAATCCAGAGTAAAAATGAGGCGTTAGAAGCACGAAGTGCGATCATGAATCAAATACAACAAATTGATGAAAAGTCTACGGATGCAAATGAATATTTACAACATGTTCAAGAACTTCGAACACTAGCAACCGGTGAAAAATTACAGAATGAATTAGCTTGGGCAAAAAATGCAGTACTGGATGAAGATGAAAAAGCCAGAAAACAAAAGAGCGAAATGGGCATCAGTGAAAAATTACGCGAAGTTCTAGATGAGGTGGACGATGCGGAAGAACGTGTTGCAAAATATGAAAAGATATATTCTCTAGTATCTTTACGTGAGGAGCTTTCACATCGCCGCGAAGCAATCTTAAAAGAGTTGGATCAAATCACGAGGATGTATGAGAGCACGAAGAAAAAAGCGGCAGAGTTACACCACGCGTCTGCGTTAAAAGAGGAACAAATAAATCTACGTCGCCTGAGAGCAGGAATCATGGAATCGGATCTCCAAAGAAAAACGCGTATTCCATCAGAAGATGAAGTAGAACGTATGCTTCAAGAGAGTTATGAAGATGCGGTGCAACGTGATCAAGATATAGAGCGTTTGGGACATCACGCGTACTTGAGTTCCAAGGTTGCCGATTATTCTGAAAAAAAAGCGCTTGACAGCATGAATGATAGACACCTCAAAATTGCCGCCGAAGATCGCCGCTGGGCGATGAAAGATCAAGATATACTAAAGGGTATAGAACCGGCTTTTCAAGAGCGAGAAAAAGAACGACGTGCTCGGTTATCGCGTCGAAGTGATGAAGATATATTGAATGCACAAAAACATTTTGAAACCGAAAGGGAGGATATTGCATGGTTGGAGAACTTTAAATATCTAGATGCTCGCGGAGCGGAGTTGGCTGCGGAGGAAAGTCAACGGCAAGAAAAAAAAGCACAAGAGTTAACTAAATCTTTAGACGGAATTTCAAAACAGTTGAAAAATGTAGACGAGCGTCTTGAAGCAGTCGGTCCGATTTTTGAACAAAGTAATCCGTCGATTGAGCCGCATGAAAAAAAGAAAGAAAAACGTACGTCCCAAAGAAATAAACGGAGAGCATCATAAAAACAAAAAGTCCTACAACAAGAGAAGGGTTGTAGGACATGGCATTGCTTACTAGCGATTCTTGAGGAAATCACTCAAGGTTCGTGCGAGACCTGTAAGATTGTCATCGCACCGTTTACGACGTTCTTTTGAGAAACCGCATTTATCAAGCGATCCTCTGATCCGATACGAAATCGTCATCAAGACAGTCAGGACGTCCGAATATCGAATATTCTCGTCCCGCAGTCGCTCTCGGATCTGATTGAGTTTTGTGTGTCCGCCTGGGTAAACGCTTCGAATTTCCGAACCGAGCCCATAGAAAATCGCATCCTTGGTAGCCGTCCAGGCAAATCTATCATACTCGATATATTGGCACTCTTCGTGGTATGGCTGTTCCTCAATATGAGCGACGTATTCGTCGTCCATGATGGGCTTTTTACAAAAAGTACAAATCTGAAAATTCAGATGCCGTTCGTGTGATTCAGCCGGATCATTCCGGGAAGTCACCGAACCAGAGACGAGTGAGAGGTGTGAACGTTTTGAGCGTGAACCGGTATCTTTCGGATTGGTCATTTTTGCCTCCTGTAGGCTGTATCCCTAATAACATGAAAAAGCTCAGAAGTCAATCCTGAGCTTGTTCATTAATCAAAAGTAAAATTTAAACCTTAGCGGCTGCTGCGCGAGTAGCACGTTTTTGAGCCCTTTTTTGCTTCAGAGTTGGGAGTTTGCCTTCCAATTGAGCTGTAATACGCTTGAGGGTTTTAATCGTGCGTGTACTGACGCGCACTTTCGTTCCGGCTAAACGAATCGTCTGTAAATTGACGTTTTGACGACGTTTAGTAGCTCGGTTAGAGTGGCTGCGTGATTGACCGAAGTTTGCACGCTTGCCGGTCAGTTGGTCGATTCTGGACATATCAATATGGCGAGAGGTTACACGAGTGCGCTATGATTTGCAAGTCTCTATGATTAAACTTCTATTCGAACAACCGATGGTTTTTGCCGTTTGGCTCTTAGCATTCTTACTTTCTTTATCAGTTCATGAATTTGCACATGCGCTAATCGGTAATTATTTGGGGGATCAAACTGCAAAAAGACTTGGTCGTTTAACTCTAAATCCGGCCGCTCACGTCGATCCGTTGGGTTTATTGACCGTAACATTGATCGGTTTTGGTTGGGGTAAACCAGTTCCTTATAATCCGTACAATCTCCGCTGGCAAAAATGGGGACCGGTAGCTATTGCTTTTGCCGGTCCGACAAGTAATTTGATCCTCGCCGTAATGTCTGCAATTGCTTTTGGCATATTTGCGCCACATTTAGGTCTTTCAAATTTACTTACAATTTTTCTCATGGTCTTTGCACAAATAAATATCGCCCTTTGTGCGTTTAATTTAGTTCCACTTCCGCCATTGGATGGATCGAAATTGCTTCTCGCATTCTTATCCGCTCCAAAGTATCACGATATCCGAAATTTTATTGAAACAAAGGGATCGATGATATTGCTAATTCTGATAATAATGGACAGTTTTGCTAACTTGGGATTGTTTTCCGTATTTATGAACTTTACATCGCGTATTGTTCTTGGTATTGCGGATGGCGTGACTAGCTTAATGTAAAGAGTGAGACTTCGCTATCGTCAAAAAATTTGTTTTAGCTCGTAACAGGATAGAGGTAACCGTATTCTTTTTGTTAAAACTTTAAAAAATTTTTCATAAATAGACGCTTCTAGCGACAACCTTGTGATTCTTTTTGGTGTATTATTTGGCTGTATTCTGCCTTCTTTTCTTCCAATTAATCTGTAATCATATATAGTATCGACAGAAACCCTTGACGTTTTTCGCATAACCCTGCTATATTTCCGCCATATTTTTCCGACATGCCTACTATCAACCAACTCGTCAAAAGTGGTCGCCGCTCGCTAAAGACAAAGTCTAAGAGCCCAGCCATGCAGTTCAAATACGATGGTCTCCATCGTAAACGCACAGAATATCGTCGCGGATCTCCTTTTAAACGTGGGGTGTGCACCAAGGTGACAACCATGACGCCAAAAAAGCCAAACTCAGCTATCCGTAAAATTGCTCGTGTGCGTTTATCAAACCAAATGGAAGTAACAGCTTACATTCCTGGTGAAGGTCACAACTTGCAAGAGCACTCCATTGTCATGTTACGTGGTGGTCGTGTGAAAGACCTCCCTGGTGTGCGTTATCACGTTGTTCGCGGTGTGTACGATGCGCAAGGTGTCTCAGCTCGCCGTCGTGGTCGTTCCATTTACGGTGCAAAGCGTCCAAAAGAAAAGAAGTAATTGAAGAACTAAAATATGCGCGGAAAACAAGCACCAAAACGAAAAATCCTATCGGATCCGAAATATTCATCCCAAGTTGTCGCGAAGTTTATTAACTACGTGATGGAGCGTGGAAAAAAATCAACAGCACAAAAGATTGTGTATGAGGCTTTTAATGTTCTTGAAGAAAAAACCAAGACCCCGGCTCTGGATATCTTCAATGAAGCCCTAAAAAACATTTCACCTCTTTTAGAAGTTAAGTCAAAGCGTGTAGGTGGCGCCAACTATCAAGTGCCTATTCAAGTTCGTGCAGAGCGCCGTCAACAGCTCGCTTTCCGTTGGATTTTGAGCGCTGCTCGTAGCAAAAAGGGAAAGCCTATGGCAGAAAAATTAGCGAATGAATTACTCTCTGCTTCAAAAAACGAAGGCGATGCCGTCAAAAAGAAACAAGATGTGCAACGCATGGCTGAAGCTAATCGCGCCTTCGCTCACTTCGCTCGCTAGGTTGTTTCAAAAGGACGGCTGACCATGTCGCCGTCTTTTTCATCTCAGTTTCTCTTCAACACTTTAATTTTTTCCAACACTTCATCTTATCGTGTAAACCCTACTACATATGCCTCGTGAATATTCCCTTAAAGATACCCGTAATTTCGGGATTATCGCACATATTGATGCCGGTAAGACCACTACATCTGAACGTGTGTTGTTTTACACTGGTCGCAAGCACAAGATCGGTGAAGTGCATGAAGGTGAAGCGACGATGGACTGGATGGCTCAAGAGCGTGAACGTGGCATTACCATCACGGCCGCTGCAACCACGTGTTTTTGGAAAGGGAAGCGGATGAATTTGATCGACACTCCAGGACACATCGATTTTACGATTGAAGTTCAGCGTTCATTGCGTGTTTTGGACGGTGCCGTAACCGTGTTTGACGGAGTAGCTGGTGTGGAAGCTCAATCAGAAACCGTGTGGCGTCAGGCTGATAAATATCAAGTACCTCGTATTTGTTTTGTTAATAAACTCGACCGCATGGGCGCTGATTTTGTGAAAGATATTGAATCGATCCGCTCTCGTTTGAATAAACGCGCCTATCCGATTCAGTTTCCTATCGGTTCAGAGTCTAATTTTAATGCCATCATCGACCTTATCACCATGAAGGCGGAGTTCTACATGGATGATTTGGGTCAAAAAATTGAAGAGCGTGAAATTCCTGATGACATGGTTGAAGTTGCAAAAAAGTATCGCGGTGAGTTCCTTGAAGCTTTGTGCGAAACGGACGAAAAAATGATGGAACGATATCTTGCCGGCGAAACACTTTCGATTGACGAAATCAAGGCTGCTTTGCGCAAGGCAGTTATTGGTCTCGATTTGTTCCCAATTTTGTGCGGCTCTGCTTTGAAAAACAAGGGTGTTCAGCTTATGCTCGATGCGGTTGTTGATTATTTACCATCTCCACTCGATGTTCCACCGGTTAAGGGTCATGATGTTGATGACGAAACGGCAATTTCAGAACGCAAAGCTGATGATAATGAACCATTTGCAGCTCTTGCATTTAAGGTCATGTCTGATCCATTTGTGGGTAAACTTGTCTTTTTCCGTGTGTACTCCGGTAAATTATCTTCCGGTTCATATGTGCTTAATACCACAACCGGAGAACGCGAACGTATCGGTCGTATTGTGCGTATGCACTCGAATGAACGAGAAGATGTGGAAGAAGTTTTTTCTGGTGAAATTGCTGCCGCTGTTGGCTTGAAGTCAACCTTCACTGGACACACCTTGTGTGACGAGGCGCATCCGATTGTGCTTGAATCAATTACGATTCCAGAACCGGTTATCGAAATTGCCATCGAACCAAAAACCAAGGCTGACCAAGAAAAAATGGGTGTCGCTTTACAAAAGCTCGCTGAAGAAGATCCTTCTTTCCGTGTCCGTACCGATGAAGAAACCTTGCAAACACTCATCGCTGGTATGGGTGAACTTCACCTTGATATCATCGTCGATCGCATGAGACGTGAATTTAAAGTTGAAGCTAATGTAGGTAAGCCGCAAGTTTCTTACAAGGAATGTCTAAAAGCTCCGGCTGAAGCGGAAGGGAAATTTGTTCGCCAATCTGGTGGTCGTGGACAATACGGCCATTGCTGGTTGAAGGTTGAACCGCTTGAGCGTGGAAAAGGCTATGAATTTGTTGATGAAATTAAAGGCGGTGTTATTCCTCGTGAATTTATCAAGCCAATCAATGCGGGTATTCAAGAAGCGATGACGCGCGGTGTCGTCGCTGGATTCACCTTCGTTGACGTCAAAGCAACCGTGTTTGATGGTTCCTACCACGATGTCGACTCTTCCGAAGCCGCCTTTAAAATCGCTGCTTCGATGGCCTTTAAGGAAGCCTGCCGCAAGGGTGGCGTCTCCATTCTTGAGCCAATCATGAAAGTCGAATGTGTCACTCCAGAAACCTATATGGGTGACGTGATCGGTGACTTGAACTCCAAGCGTGGTCAAATCAACGAAATGACCGAACGTATGGGCGCAAAGATTATCGAAGCCTATGTGCCATTGTCCGAAATGTTCGGCTATGCCACCGGCCTCCGCTCGATGACTCAGGGTCGCGGTTCCTACTCCATGGAATTCCACCACTACGCAGAAACGCCACAAAACGTGCAGGCTGCCATCATCGAAGGTCGTACCAAGAAATAAACATCAAATAAAAAATCGCTCCGATAACGGGGCGATTTTTTATTTACCATAATGATATACTTAACGAATATGGAGCGCAATCCGTTTGCCGTCGAACGTTTCCGTAATTTGCCAGAATCCTCTCTTGAAGAAACCTTTAAGAATCCATGCATCAAGCTTCCATTTGATGGAAAGGATGTTGGAATGTTTTTAGATCGGAAATCGGGCCAGACCAAGCTGCGAGTCTTGGATTATCATCATCGGAGTGCAGATCTCGGAGTAAATACGATTATTCAAGAAAAAGATGCAAAACGGCATCATGTGTACTGTCAGATTGATTTAAAAGGTTCTGGTTTTCAGTTTCCAGAAAGTTACGAATCTAAAAAGAGCAATGTCCCAAGAGGAATGATGTCTGGTACGCCTGAAGCCTATATTTTGACCGGTTCACAAGAAACGCCCTGGGGCTATGAACCAATGGGCTTAATGGACGAACGTTCGGTTGATTTTACGGTAAAAATCGCAGACCGTTTATCAGCTGCCGGCATGCGTACCGAAGCTGTCGCAGCGGTGTATCGGCTGCATAGCCTAGTGTTGGATGGTAAAGAAGTGACGACTAAGTCTTTCAAGCAACAAAATATTGACCGCATTGTCAAAATGGCAAAAGCGGAAACAAACAAAGAGGAGCGAGCTCATTTGATAACAATGGCGCGCGATGTACGTGACAATTTTCAGCCTGTTCTCATGGTGCGTCTGATGCGTTCCGTATTACGTGTTCGTGATTTAGGTGAGGAGTCAGAAAAGATTGACCAGATGATTGCGGAGGCTTGTCAAAGCCTCAACAATGAGGCAAGGGGCTTGAATCAGCTTGGCGGATATGAAGCTGAAACAAAATCAGGTGTCGATCGTTGGCTTCTGCGTGTCGGAATGGAATATGGAAAAAATCTAGGAATTCTCCAGCGTGAAGGCTTAGTACATATGTTTTTACATATGGGAAACGTAACCTTGGCAGGCGAAGTTGTAGATCTGGATTCAATTAGTGATGTCTTAAAAAAGAAAGTATTCACCGGTAAGCCAGAAAACAAGCAAAAATGGCTCGAAAAAGGCGATGAAGACGGGCCGTATCTTGGACGGCCATCTTTCAGAGAAACGGAAAATGGCTGCGTTTTCATTGATCCTGCGGTAGGACTCCATCAAACACCAGATGCCGAGTTTGGTATTCCACGGTGCCTCTTGAAAGATATTCGTGACATTTGCTTCTCGACACGCGGAATGCTAAAAAATCTGAAAGAAAAATATCATCCAGAGACACGTAGAAAAATGTCTCAAGAATTCATCCGTGGGTATATGGAGGGTCTGGGCGAAGGAAAAGCTTTTGAACAAATCGGATTAACAAAAGAGCGTTTAATCGAAGTGTGCTCAAAAATGTCAGAAGAATTAATTGAACGAGGTGGGCATTACTCTCCAATCCCGGGGGACGATGAATAGAGTAAATATGAAAATGAATCCATTTGAAACTACCAGTAAGCAGACGCGTGGAGCTGTTGAGCGCTTTCATGTACAAGAAGGTTTGATGGAGGGAATAATATCAGAGGATGAAAGCATATTTGTGACAAAGGCAGGAAAAGAAGTGCATGAGGATCTACAAAGGATTCGTAAAGAAAAAGACGATGATGAATCAGGGTATTTTCATCGGAATGCAGTTGCAGAATATATTAGGGATAATCTTCCGGTTATATGGAATCAAAAAAAGTCGGATATAGAATCTGTTATCGAAGATTTTACAGATGAAGATATACAAGATCTGGCATCATCCGCAATAAACTCAGTGGATGCTCGGGATTTATTTGGACTGATGCCAAAAGAGTTTTGGCGTGATGAACGAGTAAGATCAACTTTGGTTTTGAATACAAAAGAGCATTTAAGTCGTGGTTATTTTCGTGACGATGAAGGATATCTCGCCGCGGAGGATTATCTTGATGTGGGGGGTATTGCCATTGAGGAAGTAAAAGACGAAGCGATAAAATGTCTCCGTTCATGTATTCGACGCGGAGATGTGGTCTCTGCTCACGAACTAATAAGTCGCTTAAAAACGAGTGGAATTGAAGTCCGTATCAGCACGCATGAAGTCATTGAGGGCTACGAAAGTCTTCTTTTAGATGAATCTCCGTACCTGGATGGGATCCAGAGATTGTATGAATTAACGAAGGTAAAAATAGATCCAAATGGACCTTTATCAGGGGCGATTGATGATGCATTTATTAGATATATAGAAACAGAAGATGACACAAAAAATATAGATCGACTAACGGAAATAATTGGTGCCAAACCAGATTGGAATGGAAGACTGGAAAAGAAGGTAAGGTCTTTAGTCTGGGACTACCTAGGAATAGGTCGATATGGGTATAGCGTCAACATGCAACGGATTAAACGTATTTTACGTGGAACGGGCGTGCGTGTTGAATTTGATGCATGGCAACAAGAGCAGATTCAAAAGATGTATGCAGAAAATTTTGATTATTATTTTGCTGAAGAAGTTTTTGAATTTTCACGTTTGCTTGGAGTAAAATTTAACCCAAAAAAATCAGAAGAGGTACATTCGGTATTATTGAATTATGCGAAAAAAATCGTAAGCGGGTATTCGTTTCATAAAAAATATACGAAGGAATCTCTTCAGACAAGAGATCGGCTAGATACAAATTGGGCATCAACCTGGAATGCATATGATAATATTGAGAAATTAGTTTATGCGTATAGGCTACGGAAGTTGCGCCAAGAAGTTGGTCAATCATTTTTTCATGAAGTCACCAAACAATCAGAAATAATTGATTTTATTGGGTATGGCATGGGCAAGGGCTTTGTAACAGGGTTTGATATGCATATGGGTACATTGTTCGTTGAGGAACTGACAGGACTGCCATTCGAAGAATTTGTGAAGCGTCCTGATATGAAAAAATTTGTTGCAATTGGAGCAATATACGAAAGTGAAAAAAAAGAAGATTTTTGGAAGACGGTGTATAAGAAAAATGGAGGTCAATGTGTCGATGAGTTCAACGAGGAACATAGGCTAATCTTACAAGAAGGAGCAGATCCTATTGAAGTTTTAAAATGCGCCAGCGAAGACTTGCCTAATACATTTTGGAAAGAACAGCAAAAAATAATGGATAAAATGTTGGCAGGAAGATCACTGAATCGAGTGTCAGGTTATTTTGAGAAACTAACAAAAGAAAAAGCTGGAGAGTGGTTAACGGAGCACCGCATGAAGATGATCGTGTGGGCATTCTGCGAAGAAGCATTCGCAAAGCGGTTCGAACAAAGTATTGATGCTTTTCCAATTCCAAAAGATTTTCGTGAAAAAACGGGAATAGAAAGAATTCAAAAGGCTTTAGAAGAAGAGAATTTAATCTCACAAGAGCCAGAAGCTCTCCGTGGACTCTTGGAAAAAATAGGTAATTCAGAAAATATTCTTCAGCAGATAAGACCAATAATAAAGAAGCATCTGCCGAAGCTTTTTCTCTCTGCGCAAATGGATCTTTTTCAGGGATGGATAGAGTTTTCAGGAGTTCGAATGGAAAGAGCGAAGACAAGACAAGAATTTATTGAGTATTTTAAGCTTACCTACACAACTCGTGATCGAGCAATCGTTATTCAAAACCTTCTTCCTACGGGAAAGGAGCGAGACATGTGTCTAGCCTGGCTCCGAACATCGGATAGTCCAGAAGTAAAAATACTCCCTGAGCTCCTGAATAATATCGGACCATCGGCACGCAAGGAATTCTGTCCATATGAAAAACAGATTCCACAGCTCATTAGAATGATGTCAAATAAAAACGAAGACATGACGGCTCTAGTGCCATATGTGCGCATGTACGGCGCTCAGCCAATTCCAGGTCTCTTTCAAACATTTATTGTTTTAGAAAAATATCGCATACAAAAAAAGCAGGGAAAAATGATACAAATACCATCTAAGCATCGAGAAAAAGTCGATACGTTTCTCCGTGTCCATGACGGGAGTCAACTGGCTGAATCAGCATCGCCAGAAGAAATTGAAGAGATATACAAGAAGTTCCAAGAAGCAATCAATCGCCTAAGACAGGAATTAATTTCTGATCAAGTTCCGAAAGCGTTAGATTCCTCATCTCTACACATGGATTTATTAAATGCGATGATTCCTGTCTCTGGGAGTTATGGCTCATATCAAGATCGCGGCGATCGTATCACGCAATGGAGAGCTACAGTTCATGAGTTGGAGTCAGAGGGGAGAGGTCAGGAATCAAGATTACCAAGTGGGTATGAAGTACAAAGGTTTCAAATTGGTAAAATAGGCAATTCTTCAGCTTCATTAGAAGCGCTACTCGCATCAAGCGATGAGCGTGAACGCATGTCTGCTGAAACAGAAAGGCTAAAAAAGATAGACGAAAGTATTGAAAAAGAGGCAAAGAAAGAAACATTGACAAGCTTCCTGGTTCCACTCCGAAAAGCCTTAGAAGAAGAGGTCTCATCTGAAGACGATCCTCAGACATTCGATAGCTTGTTTTTACGTTGCGAAATGCGAGCTCTGGATGCGATCGCGGAACGTGAGCAGATGCTTGAAAAGGCACAACAGCAAGGTCTAGAGGAAAAGAAAATACAAGGCATTAAAATTGCTTTAAAAAAATTGCAAAATATTCTCGACCTGTCACGTCGATCTTTGGGTTCTTTCCAAGAAGCATGTGTAGACCAAGAAAAACGTAAAAAATGGACACTGCCGGAAATTGCTCTTGAAAGTATGGTACGTATTTTCGGAAAAGAAGTTTTGAACCATGCGGCACCAGAGTTGAATCGCATTGTCATGATGATGGCAAAAGACCGTGCGCCAGAACATGTCACTCGAATCAAGGATGCGATGAAGGAATCTACGGATGGCAAAATCTCAACACGAGAAAGAGAAGCATGGACAAATTGGTTTGAAGAGGAGGCACTTGAGCATCTCACGAAGCAGAACGAGCGCCCGATTTCGAAGGAAGCATTGGAAACTATTCAAAAAGTATTGCGCTTGAACGGTATTCGAGAGAGTTTAATTGCGACAAAAAAGATGGATGATTCAAAGAAAGCGCCTGCGCATCCATTCTATGATGTTATTCGAAAATTTGAAAAAGAGCGAATAAGCGGACAGGGAAACACAGAAACAACCACGGTTGGATACTATCCAGTTCATGGAATGGGGCGCATTTTTTCTGCGGACTTGGCAAATGCTTGCTACAATAAATTGAGTCATAATCTAGCGAGAAATGAATATCAGAACTTGCACGCTGACCTACTTGTTGAAGAAGGGGAAGGTCGCATAGACATATTGGGTTCAACGCTTTGGATTGAAGGCAAGACGCGAGAAAATAAAAAGGTTTTACTAATCCGAGCTTTGAATCCACGTGATGATGTGTTGAATCGAGAGCTTCGCGCGGATCATCTTGTAGATGCAACGATTGAGCGTGCTATTTTTATTGCAAAGGCACGCAATATGGACGAAGTTCGTCTATGTCATGATCATTGCGGGGGTCATTCGACGAATCGAAATGCAATTTTTCAAGCAGAAATGAAACTCATTCAACAAAAAGGATTTAAGCGTGCAACGGAAGATCTGGTTGAGACTCGAGAAACATCATTTAATGGATATAACGTATATCGCGCAAATGAGACTGTTGTTGTTTGGCAAAGGGAAGAGTTAGCGAAACGATAAAAAAAATCTAATTACAAAAACGCCCGCATGCGAGTTGCGATGCGGGCAGGGTGAGCCGGTAAACAAAAAACTTCTTCATTTTTCTGGAGTCATGTTGATCGTGGGTCGATCAGTAGCCACGGGGAGAACATCCCATACAAAACGACCATGGTCCGTTGTTTCAGGGATGCTGGTCCAGTGGTTGCCAGAGCCAATCTTGAGCTCGTGGAACTCAGTATTGCCTTGGTAATTTGTTGCCATCATGTGATTCACTTGTCCCTTAGGTAGTTTGACCTTGAGTGAATCAGTACAGGGTATATTCTTGCCGAATGGAGTGTCCGAGGCTGGTGTAAACTGCACCTCGAAATGTCCGTCTACCCCGGTGTAGATCAGTACATGCCGAATGGTCTGTGCATCCGCTTGTGTCATGATGCAGACCCGAAAGCTGACATGGTCATACAAAAAGCGATCTCCTGAATAGCCGATTCCGGCAACAAGGAATCCTGCTACAAGGACAGTTCCAAAACAGACGGCGGCAAGGGTGCTTTTCATAAACGGATCTCCGTGATGCAGTGAATTGAGAGTTCGAAAGAACGACAAACGCTGTTTTTATCGCAATAAAGAGGAAAAAAGTCAATCGTACGTTTTTTTGCTGGACGAATAAAGAGCTTGACAGCGTCTCTTTTTCCGCTTATTATAGCGCCAACACTCACGTCCTGAGACCGTAGGGGCTTCGTAAAAGAGGCTCAAACAAGCCAAAAGCTTGCCCTGCCGAGGCCGCTGATCGACCATCATTTTGATGCCGAAAAGCCCACAGGACCGACTGTGGGTGTTTTTTATCCAAAGGTCGATTTCAAAAAAACGAAAGAAAACTACGCTATGGCAAAATCACGCCAACAGAAAGAATTAACCAAAGAACAGCTCGTCTCTGCCTTTAAGGGCGCCAAGTCCGTTGTCTTTGCTGACTATCAAGGTTTAAAAGTTCCTCAAGCAGATTCCTTACGCAAACACGCCCGCGAAGCAAATATACAATACATTGTTGCAAAAAAGAGCTTGTTCACACTCGCTGCCAAAGAAGCCGGTATTAATATCGATGCGAAGAATTTCCCGGGAATGCTCGGCGCCGCCTTCGGTAAAGAAGACGAAGTGGCTCCGGCAAAAGTCCTCGGTGATGCAAGCAAGGGAACAACGTTGAAGCTCGTCGGTGGTATCTTTGAAGGTGCCGCTGTCGATGCGGAAAAGGTGAATGCCTTGTCTAAATTGCCAGGTAAACAACAACTCTTGGGCATGCTCGTCGGCACTATGTACGCTCCAGTCTCCGCCTTTGTGCGCGCGCTTAATGCGATTGCAGAAAAGAACGGAACTCCAGCTGCTCCAGCACCTGCTCCAGAAGCCGCCCCAGTTGTCGAAGCTACTCCTGCCGCTCCAGCTCCAGAAGCTGAAGCTCCAGCTGCTGAACCTACTGTCTAATAATCCTCATACTCTAAAACAATACTATGTCAGACATGAAAGACGTCGTAGTGCCTGAGAAATTCAAGGCCCTCGTCGAATCCGTTGAAAAGTTGTCCGTTCTCGACCTCGCTGAACTCGTGAAGGTTCTCGAAGATAAATTCGGCGTATCCGCTGCTGCTCCAGTCATGATGGCTGGCGCTGACACCGGTGCAGCCGCTGCGGAAGAAAAATCCTCATTCAATGTCGAACTTACCGAAGCCGGTGCCAATAAGATCGGCGTTATCAAGGTGGTTCGTGAAGTCACTGGTCTTGGCTTGAAGGAAGCAAAAGACCTCGTTGACGGCGCTCCTAAGATGGTCAAGGAAGGTGCTGATAAAGCAACTGCCGAAGACATCAAGAAGAAGATTGAAGAAGCTGGTGGTAAAGTCGTTTTGAAGTAATTCAGACGGATCCACATAAAAAATCCCTCCGACATGTCGGAGGGATTTTTTATGTACAGTAATTTAAAGTTATGACTTTCAATAAAAAATGAAAAAATAAAATGAAAAGAAAAAGTTTATGCAAAAGGATACGATATGTTCAGTCAGTCTGAAGATCATCAGAATGTCTATTTTGAAATTGTAAAGAATATTCTTGAAGGTAATGGATAAGGCGAGATCTCGAGGAGTATCGCTTGTAGTCAATACGAGTAGGCAAATGTGTGAGTATGTGGATACACAGTTAAAAAATATAGTATTCTAAACAATAGTACAGAATGGAAGATGTCTCTGAGTATAACCTTAAACACGAAACAAGATATAAAAAAATCCTCCAAAAACATGAAACAAGAAATTGAAATTCTGTGGAGATTACTTGAAGCTAAAGAGGCGGCTTTGAAAAAGCTAGCAGTCTTCTTTTATAAAAGAAAAAAAGATTCTAGATCATTACTTGTTTGATCCATTAAGAAAAGAACTGCGACCTAATGAACAAGAGCGTTTATCCGCTTGTCTGAGTGTCAGATCATCCGATGCCGGAGCAGCTATGACCTATAAAAAAGATCACTTTGAAGGAGAAAAATGGGTGTATTCAGATGAAATTGAAACTTCAGTGGAAAATCCAGAAAAAACAAAAAACATCCTTCAATCCATAGGGATGGAGTTACTGGTCACAGTTGCTGTGCAGAAAACGATATACATATTTGGAGCATGCGAAATTATCTTGGAAGATGTTGACGTTCTTGGTCTATTTCTTGAAATTGAGTATCAAGGAAGTGATCCATACAATAAAGTGGAAACGATAAAAGAAGAAATGAGAAAATGTATATACGATCTTCAGTTGGAAGTCAGGGAAGAAGAAAATGCAGGTAAACCAGAGTTGCTGCTTCGTAGTGGATTTCTGAAACGGAACAAATAAAAATAACTCCGGTATATCAGAGTTATTTTTTTTAGCTATTTTTAATTTTCTCGATACGCTTTAGTGATCACGATATATTCCTCAATTAGCCGTCATCGGTTCAACATGCCATTTTCTAACAAGTTCCGGCGGATAATTCTTTGTTAGTAGAACCAAATCACTCGACAGAATGCGACATTATTCACGCTCAGAGAGATAGTTGTACAAGAAATCCGTCACCTCTTTATATTTACGGCATCGGTACCAAGAGGAGGCGATTTCCATCAACCACAAGCAAACGCTTATTACTATAGTCGCCAAAGATATCTTTTGGTGCTAGGAATTGGGGAGCATTGAGCTGTGCTCGTAACTGACCGCTCTTATCGTACACCAAGACACGCCGATCCGCTGGATCTGTAATTGCAATCAGTGGTACATCAACATCCGTCCACATGCCTGATGCTGAACGAGCTGGGGGATCGATCTGTGCTAAGTTGAATCCGGCTTCTGCCCCCTGAAAATATTGAACAAGTTGTCCAGAGCTTTTTAGAACGTACACATTGCTGTCAATGGAAATCGCAACCGCATCATTCAATTGCGCGCTTCCTGCTTTAATGTACGAAGTACCAGATCCAAATTCTGAAGCCGATCCGGTATAACGCATGATTTTACTTTGAACAGGATCAAGACTATAGAGGCGCGAAGCGTATAATGTAATGTCTGCTGTAGATGATACGCCTGCCCATGTAAGTGACTTCACGAGATCAGTCGCTTTATTCAAAGAAAATAATTGCCCATCTTCAGTTGCAAAAAGAATTGTATCTTTTCCGACTGTGCCTGAAATAATTTTACCCGCATTCGTTGGTAATTGAATCTGTTTCGTATTTTTTGTTGACAACGTAATCTTCAAAATTTGGTGCGTGGCATTATCGACGGCATAGGCTGAATCTTTATCAAGAACTGGTGCGGCAAGACTACCGGCAGCCGCATTTGGTGGAAGGTTGATAAGTTCTGCCGCATCTAGTTTAACGATTCGTTTTAGGCGTTCTTTAAGATCGCGGACTTCATTTTGAAGCTTCTCTATTTTTGCTTTACGTTCCGGTGTGTTTGTAGGGAGTGTATTGAGTGCTTGTTCGGCGGAAGCGATTTCACTCTTTGCTTTTGGTTCATTACCATACGTCAAATCTGATTCGGCACGATTACGTTGGTCTGTTGCAGAATCGAATTGTGAATTCCATGAAGCGATTTCCGCGGTGATGCGTTGCGCGCGTTTCCAATACGCATAGCCGCTAATAGATAAGATGATTGCAACGCAAGCAATACCAATAATAAGTTTATGTTTTCTTTTAAAAGCACTGCCATGTCCGGCATTCATTCCTCGTAAACCGGTAAGTGTAACCGGATCCTTAATAGCTGAACTTGATCGAGCTTGGGGTAGAGAAACGAGTCCCGACACTTTCTTAAATAGAGTGACAATTTTATCTTTGATCGCGATAATTTCCTTAGTCGGCGCTGTACTTGGACCGAGGTGATTATCAGCTTCTTTTTCTTGTTCAACAAGCTTTTCAATTGAAGAAGTGCTGGTTTCTTTTTTGACTTCAGGTGTAGGTGTTGGGAGAGGCTGAGGCAACTTCATTTCAGTGCAAGTGATGGCTGCTGCCATGAAGTCATCTGGGATATGACGCTTTTCTAAATCTTGTTTGATTTCAAGTGCTGCACTGACGGTTGGTATGCTTGTTAAACGTTCTTTTATTTTTAGTTCTGAACGAAGACGTTCGAAATTTGTGGAACCAATAAATAATATATCCCCAATATTCATGTCTCCACAAATGATTGAAGAAAACGGTTTACGAGGATCGGTTTCATCGGGTTGTTCAAGTGAACCAAAGAGATCGAAAGCACGAAAACTGCCATCAGCTTGTTTTTGCAAGAACATGTTCATGACATGTCCTGTTCCTGATAGGCACAAATGTCCTTCAGAAAATTCCATGACGAACAAATTTACCCGACGCCAGCTCACGGCAGATCCTTCACTGGCTGTAAAAGCTGCAATACTTTCATTTAAACGTTGAACAAGCTTTTCAAAACGGGTAAGTGGATCCTGAGCAACGTCTGTCATGAGTTGACGGGTTTGTTCGGCTGCTTGGTTTAAGCAGTCGAGTAAACGTTCATATGCGTATAATGTTGAAGTAATTTCAGCGATAATCACCAGTACTGGACCTGGTTTTCCACGAGCTGGGCTTTCAAATCGGAAAAAACCAACGATTTTATCATTGGTGTTTCCCTTACTTACCTCGATTTCCGCGATGCGGAATTGTTGCAGAGGTTTATCCATGGTTTTGCGGCAACGGCTCCGTACGGAGTATACTTGACCAACCGTTTCCACGTCCATGCTAACCCGTTAGCAATCATTTGACCTCCCTCTTGTCAAGGGGTGTCCCAACGGGCAGGATAGGAAAGATTTCTATGCTTGAACACGTTTTTGGTTCACGGACCAGAGTCCGACTCATGAGTCTGTTTCTCCATCACCCGGAGGACGTGTTCTACATACGCGAATTGACTCGTACGATCGATACCCAAATTAATGCCGTCCGTCGTGAAATTCAAAACCTGGTCAAAATTGGCATGATTATCGAAGGAGCTGAAAAGGACGAAACCACACAAACCAAGAGACCTGGCTTAAAACGAAAGTACTATCAGGCGAATACGAATTTTCCATTGATGCAAGAAGTCCGTGCATTACTGACAAAAGCGAATGTACTCATAGAATGGAAGTTGGATGAACAGATTCGCGATTTGGGCGACGTCCGCTATTTGTCATTTTTAGGGATTTTCATGGGTCAGCGCAATCAACCTGTTGACATGTTTTTGGTTGGCGATGTTGATAAAATTGCGTTAAAAAAATTAGTGACAAAAATTGAAAAAGAGTTAGGTATCGAAATTAACTACACCTGTTTGCCGCTCAAGGAGTTTACATATCGTATGGATATGGCAGATCGTTTCTTAAAAGGGATTATGGATGCGCCAAAAACAGTCTCGATCAACACTCTTGATATTCGAGGTTTGCATTAGAGGTATGACATGGCTTTATATTAACTCCGCTCAACCGGATGCGAGCGATGTTGGGATCATTACGAATGCGACCAGACGCATCACACGGGTTACTGGACGTTCGCATAAAATTTTAAATACCATTTCACGTTTAAAAGAAGTAAAGCATAAAAAGCTTAATGGAGTTTGTGTTGTCTCCGGTCCCGGTTCATTTACGTCGATTCGTACTGGAGTTTTAATCGCGAACGTATTGGCACGACTTGAAAAAATTCCGCTCGTTGGTCTGCATCTTGATCAAGTGAAGGACTTGGCAGAAGTTGCGAATGGTTTGCAAAATAATGCATTTCCATATCGGGCGTATGTGAAACCGGAATACGATACGGAACCGAATATTACGTTACCAAAAGCAAAAATCACATGACGAAGAATGAAATGCGAATTCAGCGCGTACTCGAAATAATTCCTGGTGCCCTTGTGTGGTCGACCATTTTTTTTGCAATTTTTCTTTCTTTTGTACGTCCATTATGGGTGATTTATTTTGTCATCATTTTTGATTTGTATTGGTTGTTTCGAGTTTTTTATTTTATGCCATTTTTGATTATTTCTTGGTGGCGTTATCGTAGAGATAGCAAAAAGGAATGGCAAAAAATTGCAGAATCTCGACCTGGGTACGATGCAATTCGTCATCTTATTTTCTTACCAACTGTCAAAGAAGATATCAGTGTAATTCGTGAAACGTTACAGCGAATTGCAAATAGCTCATATCCGGCAGAACGGATGATCGTCGTCATTGCCGGTGAAGCACGAGCAGGTGTCGAGCGTTTTGAAGAAGTATCGACAAAACTTGAATCGGAATTCAAAGGACTTTTTCTTGGTTTTATAACGACTCTTCACCCGAAAGATTTACCCGATGAAATTATCGGGAAGGGTTCTAATTTAAATTGGTCTGGTCATCAAGTTCTACCACAGGTTACTGCCATGGGTTTGGATCCGGAAACGACCATTGTTTCGTCTTTTGATGTGGATACGATTATTCATCCACAGTATTTTTCTTATCTCACGTATTTATATCTCACAACACCAAACCCGACACGTACTTCGTATCAACCAATCCCTCTGTATAATAATAATTTGTGGGAATCTCCTGCGGCTGTTCGTGTTTCAATGTTTGGCACCACGACGTGGCTCATGACGGAATTATCACGTCCTGAAGGTATGATGACATTTTCATCACATTCGATGAGTCTTCGAATGCTGGTTGATGTCGGTTTTTGGCAGAAAGATATTGTGAGTGAAGATTCACGTATTTTTTTGCAAGCGCTGATTCACTATCACGGAGCATATAAAGTTGTGCCGATGTATATACCTGTTTCGATGGATACCGTCATGACAGGAGACTATTGGAAGGCGTTAATTTCATTGTATAAACAATTACGTCGTTGGGCTTGGGGCGTCGAGAATTTTCCTTTCATGGTAAGAGCGTTTGCAAAAGATCGAGAAATGCCTTTGAGTATTAAATTTTCTTTTATCTGGAAACAACTTGAAGGAATGTATACCTGGGCAACAGCTCCGATTTTAATTTTTGTGCTCGGTCGTTTGCCGTTTTGGGTTGCGCCAGATCGATTTCGTGAATTTGCTCTTTTTCAAAATACGCCGTTTACCCTGGAATGGTTGATGCGTTTTGCGACGATTGGTGTATTTGTTTCTGCGGGTTTGTCGTACTCATTGCTACCACCAAGACCGCACCATATACCACGGCATCAAACAGTAATCGTGACCGTGTTGCAATGGGTACTTTTGCCGGTAACATTTATATTATTCGGATCGATTCCGGCGATCGATGCGCAAACGCGATTCATGCTCGGTAAGTCACTAGGATTTAATGTTTCGCCAAAACGCAAAACATGAAAAATATGCAACAAGCAAAGCGTCTTGCGATTCATCTTGTAACCTGGAACTCGTCTCCGTATCTTCCCGGTTTATTTGCATCACTTGAAGATCAGACGTCAAAAGACTGGAGTTTGATAGTTGTGGATAATGCGTCAAGTGACGATACGCAGGGCTGGATTGAACGTAATTCATTTGGAACAGTGGTGCTGCGTAATTTTAAAAATCAAGGATTTTCACGTGCGCATAATCAAGCGATCTCATTAAGTCTTTCTCGTTGGGCAGAAACAGACTTGTCACAATGCTACGTGTTAATGTGTAATCCCGATATCGAATTCTCGCCTGATTGTTTGGAGCGTTTGATGAAATTCATGGATACAAATCCGGATATTGCCATTACTGGTCCAAAGTTGTTATTGGCAAGAGCAAAAACAGAAACTGAGTCTGATGAGCGTCAAACGGAAAGAACAAATGTTATCGATTCAACGGGTATAGTGATGTATCGGTCACGCCGTCATGCGGATCGTGGAGCCGGTGAACAGGATCAAGGGCAATATGATCAAGATAGGGATGTATTTGGTATTTCCGGCGCGTGTATGTTGATTCGTGCATCAGTACTCGGCACTCTGAAACAGGGGAGTGAATGGTTTGATGAAGATTTTTTCGCGTACAAGGAAGATGTGGATTTTGCATGGCGTACGCAACGTTTTGGTTTTCGAACACAATATCTACCTGAAGCGGTTGCTTGGCATCATCGTAGAGCGGTTTCAAGAGCCCAGGGATTTTTATGGTTAAAAGCTTTTTTTGCTCGCATGAAAAAACCTGCATATATAAATTCATTATCAACCAGAAATCATCTTTGGTTAAACTGGAAGAATGATGAATGGCAAAATAGAATATGGCACTTCCCTTGGATTTTTTTGTATGAGACTGGAAAAGTGTTTGTTGGTTTTTGGAGTGCGGCGACCTGGAATGCTTGGTTTCAAGCATTTGCTGGATTATCAAAGATGCGACATAAACGTTCATTGGATGCGCAAAAAGTTGTGTGTCGAGGCAAAAATATACGGAAATGGTTTATATGAAAGTAACTTTCGTAACAGTCGCGTATAAGACACCGGAACTTATTCGAAACCTTCTCAAAAGTCTGGAACTAACAAAACCGGATTATGCTTTTGAGTATATTATCGTGAACAATAATCCAAGCGATGGACTCGAAGAGTCGCTCCAAGAAAGATTTCCTTGGGCAACATTTGTGAATGCTCCACATAATGTAGGTTTTGGTGCAGGGAATAATATAGGCTTTCGCATGGCAAAGGGTGAGTACATCATGTGTACTAATCCGGATTTAACTTTTTTTCCTGGTCAAATGGAAAAATTGCTAGCGTATGCAGATGCAGATAAAAAAGCAGGTATCATCGGACCAAAACTATTGAATCCAAATCGAACGATACAACGAAATTTTTATCGGTTTCCTTCTTTTTTAATACCGGCCTACCGACGTACCTTTCTGGGCAAAACCTCTTGGGGAAAACGTGCAATCGCCACATACCAAATGCATGATTTCGATGGCGAGAACGTTCGCGATGTAGACGGACTATTCGGCGCGGCAATACTGATCCGAAAACAAGCTTTAGAAGAATTTGGGTATTTTGATGAACTGTTTTTTATGTATTTTGAAGATATTGATTTATGTCGTCGTGCTTGGCAAAAAGGCTGGCGTGTTTGCTATGTTCCTGTGGCACATTTCGTGCATTATCATCAACGAGAAAGTGCGATAAAGTGGCCTTGGCAAATTTTTACACAGCGCACATCGCGCGCACATCTTGCAAGTGCGCTACACTATTTTCGTAAATACCGTGGTCAGAGCATGCCGCGGTAACACGGTATGTCAGAAAAACAAACGAACTTTCTAACTTGTCCTGCTTTTGAAGAGCTTCCACCGCCATCTGAAAATCAGGTGGAGTCTTTACCTGAGACGAAACCGCATGAGCCACAAAAAACGGAAAAACCAAAAACGAAAAATCCAATTAGGCATTTTAGATTTGGACGATGGATAACTGTTGTGATCCTGGCGATACTTGTAACAGTTGCGATTCCTCCGGGTATTGCTCTCGCTCAAGCGGGTATTGCGGCGCGACAAATGAAAGATGCACTGAACCGAGCAAAAGAGCATGGAGCAAATTTACAATTAGATTTGGTATTAACGGATTTAAGTGAGGCAAGACAAAAAGCTGGAGAAGTTCGTGATGCCTTGCGACGTGTCGGATTTTGGCGTGACGCTCCTTGGGTCGGTACTCAATTACGTGGCGTAGAAGATGCGGCGGCTGCTGGTCTTGGAACGCTCGAAGGTGCAGAGGATATCGTGACTGCTTTTCAGGTTATTACGGATGCAATTCAAGGAGGAACAGAAGCGACCGGAGATGTAAACACGGATATCGCACCCAATAAACGCTTTTCGGATATAACACGTGAAGAAAAACGTGCCATGTTGGCAAAATTTAATGATGCGTTACCACGACTGCGTATTGCACGTGACAAAATTGATACGGCGCTCGTCCTATGGGAGCGTGTACCGCAAGAAAAGCTTGCCGCTCCTCTTCGACAAGCGCTAAAACCTTTAGCGGATAATTTACCGGTACTCAAAAAGACTTTGGATGAAGCAATTCCAATGTTGGAAGTTGCTGTCCCATTAGCTGGCTATCCGTACCCTGTTCGTTATTTGGTCTTTCTACAGAACGCTGACGAAATGAGACCTTCCGGAGGATTTATTGGAAATGTCGGCACGATGACCATGGATGCCGGCGAATTGACGGAGTTCGGCTTTCAAGATGTGTACGCAATTGATAATCCGGCTGTTCCGAAGTGGAAAGAAGTTCCACCGGAGCCTATTTCAAAACATCTTGGCGTTCCTGCTTGGTTTATGCGCGATGCGAATTGGTCACCGGATTTTCCAACTTCCGCTGAACGGGTATTAGATTTTTATATCCGCGAAAAAGCAGCTGCTGGAAATCCAGAAAAATCACCACCATCGACAGTTATCGCGCTCGGTCCCGGTTTATTTAAAAGCTTGTTGCGCATAACAGGTCCCATAACTGTTCGAGGAAAAGTATACACGGCACAAAATTTTTTTGATGAAATTCAATATGAAGTGGAAATGGGGTTTCATCAAAAAGGAATTCCAACCGAAGAGCGTAAAGAAATTGTTTCTGAAATCGGTCAAAAAATGGTCGAACGCTTAAAAGTTTTACCGGCATCACGTTGGCCGGAATTGGTTGACTTAGTCACCCTCGCCTTAGAGCGTAAACAGATCATGGCGTATTCACGTAATCCAGATATTTTATCCATACTTGATACACGTTCGTGGACGGGTCGTGTAAAACCAACGAATGGGGATTATGTACAAGTCATAGATGCAAACCTTGCGGCACTTAAAACAGATGGAGTCATGGATAAAAAAATAACCTATTCCCTTGATGCACGTGATCCGTCAAAGCCAATAGCAACGGTAACGTTAATTTATCAAAATACAAATCGAACAATAACGTGGCGTTATACTCGGTATCGGAGTTATACACGGGTCTATGTTCCGGAAGGAAGTCGTCTTATTTCAGCGCAAGGCGCAATGGCTGGAGACAAACAAAATAATGGAAAAGTCGATGTGATGAAAGAACTGGGTAAAACGGTTTTTGGTGCTTTTTGGAGCATTGAGCCTGGTCGAACCGGGACGTTGAAGTTTACGTACGAACTACCACCAAACACGATCCCGTCCTGTGGCGAATATCATCTTGATTTTCCAAAGCAAAGCGGTGCAGATGAAACGGATATTGCGATTGATCTTCAATTTGCAAAACCGATTAAAAAAGCATCACCTCCGGAAGACCAATCAAAATGGGGAGATGCAAGATATCAGGTGAATAGTGATTCAACGACTGATCAAAGTTTCACTATTTCAGGCGCAAGCTGCGATCAATGAGGCATAATTTTGACAATCGGTGACGTCACAGGCAAGCTGGTTAAATTAGAGCTATGTTTGCGAAAAAAATTGGTATCGATCTTGGAACAACGACAGTACTCGTGTACATCCCAAAAAAGGGAATTGTTTTGAATGAACCGTCAGTTGTTGCAATTTCGATTGCGGATAAACGCGTGCTTGCGGTAGGCAAAGAAGCAAAAGAAATGCTTGGTCGTACACCAGATACGATCGTCGCTAAACGTCCATTGAAAGATGGCGTAATCGCTGACTATCGCACAACTGAAGCGATGTTACGATATTTTATTAATAAAGCTTTAGGAGGCATGCGTATTTTTCGTCCAGAAGTAATGGTGGCGGTTCCCGGAGGAATAACATCCACCGAACGACGTGCGGTGATAGATGCGACTATTTCAGCTGGCGCTCGTTCCGCCTATATTATCAAAGAACCGGTAGTGGCAGCGATTGGAGCGGATATTCCGATTGGTTCGCCTTCGGGACATATGATTATAGACATAGGCGGAGGGACGAGCGAAATCGCAGTGATTTCTTTGGGTGGTATCGTGTCTTCGACTTCCGTTCGAATTGGTGGAAATAAACTTGATCTTGCAATTCAAGAACACATACGTCGTAAATATGGCCTCGCAATTGGCGAACGCACCGCCGAGGATATAAAAATTCGTATTGGCTCTGCATTATACTTGGAAACAAAACTTGAAATGCAAGCAAAAGGCCGTGACATGATTAATGGTTTACCTCGGATCATCACCGTTTCAAGTGATGATGTTACTGATGCTGTGCAACATGAATTACAAGGTATCATTGAGGCTGTTAAGGATGTATTGCACAATACGCCGCCAGAACTATCAGCCGATGTTATGGAAAAAGGAATGGTGTTGTCCGGCGGTTCATCGCAATTAAGAAATCTTGAACGTTTATTGGCTGAAGCTACTGGTGTTCCGGTTTTTCTCGCAGATAATCCTCAAATGTGTGTCGCGAAGGGAACGGGTATTGCGCTCGAAAATCTAGATTCATATAAACGAAGCATTTTTTCAAGTTAAAAACAGTATGTATATCGACGTTCGCGATGCCGAAGAATTGGAATCCGGATTTATCCCGGATGCCATACACATCCCGGTTGCACAATTGGAAAATATTGCACCTATCGTATTGCCAGACAAACAAGCGGAAATAATATGCTATTGCCAAACTGGTCGTCGTTCAAAAGTTGCGACGGATATTTTAAAACGCTTGGGCTATACGCACGCTTCATCATTGGATGGCGGCTACGAAAAATGGAAACTCAATACATAAAAAGGTGATCTTGGTATACTCTCGGTAATGTCGTCATTCATTGAAATTTCCATCATTCTTGCCATTGCTACAGGCGTCTCTGTCATCATGCAAGCAGTACGGCTTCCATTGATTTTGGGTCATTTGGTAACAGGAATTTTTGTTGGTCCATTAGTGTTAAACATTGCAAAGAGCGAAGATACGCTCACTGTTTTTTCAAAGCTTGGTATCACGGCTTTATTATTTATTGTTGGTCTTGGATTAAATCCGCAAGTCATTCGTGATGTTGGAAAAGTATCTATATTGGTTGGTTTAGGTCAGGTTGTGTTTACGGCAATCATTGGTTGGTTGATTGGGATATTAGTGGGTCTAACAACAATACATAGTTTTTTGATCGCGATCGCTTTTACTTTTTCAAGTACGATCATTGTTACGAAACTTTTATCGGATAGAGGAGATACCGGAAAATTATACGGAAAAATCGCAATCGGTTGTTTACTTGTTCAAGATTTGGTGGCAACCATTATTCTGATCATGGCGAATGCATTTTGGGGAGGTCAAGATATTGGTCAAGCGACATTCACACTCTTTATTCGTGGCAGTATTGCATCTGGAATTTTATACGGCATCGCGCGCTGGTTGCTACCACGAATTACCCCGCTTTTTGCCACCTCTCAAGAATTTTTATTCCTTTTTACCATTGGTTGGGGTGTGGGCTTAGCCGCCATCTTTCAAGAAGTTGGTCTCGGATTGGAAATTGGTGCTTTAGCCGCAGGAATTACGCTTGCTGCTTCACCGTATCATTTTGAAATTAGTTCTAAAATGAAATTGGTTCGTGATTTTTTCATCGTTCTATTTTTTATTTTATTAGGGTCACATTTAGATTTTGTCGGTGTTGAAAAACATGTGATGACGGCAATGGTTTTTTCAGCATTTATTCTAATCGGTAATCCACTGATCATTATGATCATCATGGGTTTGATGGGATATACAAAAAAAACGGGCTTCTATGCGGGTTTAACTGTAGCTCAGATATCTGAATTTTCTCTATTACTAATTTTGCTGGGAGTCCAATCCGGAAGAATACCGGCTGATCTACTCGCGCTTTCAACGTTAGTTGCTATGATTACGATAGCCGGTTCAACAATTTTAATTTTGAATGCTGATGCATTGTACGAATTCATGCAGGACAAATTAGTCATTTTTGAACGAAAAAAAACAAAGAAAGATCGTGTACAAAAGCTACATGCGGATACGATCCTTTTTGGATGTCATCGTGTAGGCCGTGATATTCTACGGACACTAACAAAGAAGAAGAAAAAAATAATTGTTGTTGATTTTGATCCTAAAGTTATCGATGATTTAACACGTGCGCGTATTCCATGTCGTTACGGTGATGCGGCGGATAATGAATTTTTAGATGAGTTGTATTTTTCAAAAGCGTCACTCATTATCTCGACGATACCTGATATGGACACGAACTTATTAATACTAGCAAAGGCGAAAAAAGAAAATCCAAAAGCAAATATTTTACTTACGGCTCAATCCATTCCTGATGCGAATATTCTATACGAACAAGGCGCTTCTTATGTAATTTTGCCTCACTTTTTAGGTGGAAACCAAGCCGCATTAATGCTTGAACGAATTGGGATTGATCAAAAGAAAATCGCTCTTGAAAGAAAACAGCATCAGGAACATCTCGCTTCGCGCATGTGAGTGCTATACTTAGGCTATTCCTATGTTAATTGGAATCGATGCGACTCGTGCTAATAAACCTGCAAAGACGGGAGTTGAGTGGTATGCGTGGCACGTCATTCAAGAACTGAAGCGTCAAACGACCGGCGATGGAAATTCATGGATTTTATATGCAAATTCCATTTTAAACGGAGGTTTAGAATCTCTGCCGGAAAATTGGTATGAAGTCCGCGCCACATGGCCATTCAAATATGGATGGACACAATTTCGTCTCGGATATGAAATGTACAAACGTCCGGCAGATGTCCTTTGGATGCCAGGTGCGACTCTTCCACGTTTTTTGCCAAAACGAACGGTTATAACTGAGCACGATATCGGTTTTCATCGAATGCCAAAATTATATAAACCGCAACAAGTTCGTATTCATGAACATGCAATGAAAGAAGTGGCAAAGAAAGCGCAACGCATCATAACCGTTTCTGAATTTTCCGGTCGTGAAATAGCAGAAGTGTACGGAATCGATCCAGGAAAAATTGCAATCACACCGCTCGGTGTTGATCATAATCTCTATCGTCCGATTGATAATCGAACACAGATAGAAGATCGTATGCGCAGATATCAAATAACGCAACCGTATTTTATATACGTTGGTCGCTTAGAAGCGAAAAAAAACATAGCTTTTTTAATACGAGCATTTACAGAATTTAAAAATCGTCTGGGAGTAGGTGACCCGCATCGACTTGTATTGATTGGCTTGCCTGGTTTTGGCTATGATGCAATCAAGCGCGCAATCGCGGATTCAACGTTTAGATCCGATATTTTTGAACTGGGATACGTTCCAGAGACTGATATGCCATTTTTGTTAAGTGGCGCAGACGCATTGATTCACCCATCATTGTATGAAGGATTTGGATTGACGGTTGTGCAGGCGATGGCCGCCGGTTGTCCCGTACTTTCTTCAAATGCCGCATCATTACCAGAAATTATAGGCGACGGTGGCGAGTTTTTCTCACCAAATGAATTAGAACAATGTGTTACGCTTATGAATAAGGTAGTAAGTGATCCGAGCATGAAAGTTCGATTACGCGAAAAAGGTATTCAGCGCGCGAAGAAATACACTTGGGAGCAAACGGCACGAGTAACAGCTCCCGTACTAAACCGCTGGGAATAACATATGCACGAATCAGTCCGCCATCTTCTGGAATTAGGTCTCTCTGAGAAGGAGGCGGGTGTCTATCTCGCTTTACTCGAACTTGGTCCATCGGGCGTACAGGCGGTTGCAGAAAAAGCGGGTATTAATCGTTCAACAGCTTATGCTTTATTCCAAACGTTGAAACAACGCGGGCTTGTTTCCGAGGCGGAACAAGAAAGTCGCACGGTCTTTATTCCGGAATCACCACATCGTTTACATGAGCAACTAGAGAAAGAATTACAAGAAATCGAAAAAAGAAGACAAAAACTTGGTGAGGTGATGCCAGATTTTATGGCATTATTTCATGCAATAGAACACAAGCCACGAGTTCGGTATTTTGAGGGCATGAAAGGTATTTCAGCCGCAAGATCAGTTTTGATGGAAAATTCGCCAGATGAAGAGTATTTAAGCTTTACTTGCATAGATGAAGGGTTGTATGAGGTTGCGCAAATCGAAGAACGCGAACGACAACGTATGGCTCGCCGACTTCACGGTCGATTGATACTTGCAATCAAACCGGGAATGCAAATTCCATCAACAGATTTTACTTCATGGAAAATACGTCAAATTCCATTTGAACGATCACCGTTTTCTGGCGAGCTTGATATCTTTGGAAACACTGTTGCAGCTTTTATTACAAAAGACGAGCCAATGGGATTGATACTCGAAAGTCACATGCTAGTGGCTTTGTTTCGTTCGCTGTTTGAAGCCGCCTGGATGTCAGGAGAGGATTTTAAATCACAAAATAAATAGCCGCCCAGTATCCTGGCACATAGTGGCAGGTGGGCGGCTGAGGATGATGTAGATCCTGAATCAGGTTGAAAGAAGGAGCCTAGGCATTACAATCCCAGAGTTTTGGCGCTATGCGCCACAGGGGCAATGGGCTACCGGACGCAGGAACCAACGCCGAAGCGCGATCCTTTTTTGCATGCGTCCATCCTTCAACTGACTCAGGAGATAATAATGGGCAATGAGCCCTGAATCTGCATATTCACCTCCGAGGAATGGGAAATCAAACGAACAAAAAAATCATAGCATAGTTGGGCTCCATTAAGCCATAATTATCTATGAATGGAATGTAAGTTTATATCTTGACAAAAAGGCTTTTTTGTGCTATCTTGTTAAGTCATGATCAGTGCAAATCCATGATAGATTCATGACAAAACGTGACTACAACCGTGATAAGGAGGATGTAAATGTACATTTACAACAAGATGAAGTTGGTCTTCTTCGTGTTCGTCTTTCTCGTTGCCCTTGTGGGCTGCGGGGATCCGTCGGATGGCAATACCGACGAAGTGGTAAACCCAACGGGGATGGCGGGCAGCTCCGGTAAAAACACAAACACCGGCGGCATGAGCGGTACGGGCGCGGCTGGCGCCGACCAGGCTGTCTCGATCTGCAGCAAAATCGCCTGCGATCCGAACGAGATCTGCGTTGTCGACCAGGGTGGGTTCGGCAGGTGTATCTCGAAGAACGATGGCATGGGCGGAAGCTCTGGTTCGTCTGCAACCGGTTCGTCGGGCTCGACCTCAACCGCCGGTTCGGCTGGTGCCTCGGATTCCTTCGGGAATGCAGGCACGGCTGGTAAGGCGAACAGCGCTGGTTCGGCTGGTGCCTCGGATTCCTTCGGGAATGCAGGCACGGCTGGTAAGGCGAACAGCGCTGGCTCGACTAGTGACGACGTCTGTTCGACGTCTCAGGCGGGTGCCTGGTGCGCAGTCGCACAATCCGGCGTCGTCTGCGGGTCCTTGATCTGCAACGGCGTCTGGACGCCGACGGGCTCAAACGGCAACGCGGGCAACGCCGGTTCGGCTGGTGCTTCAGGCTCCTCAGGGAGTGCGGGCACGGCTGGTACGGCGGGTGCGGCTGGATCCAACGTTGGTCCCGTCGTCGGTGAGCTGGGCGAGTTTTCGCTCACCATCTCGCTCAAGGAGTCGGGTGTGCACAGCCTCAAGCTGTACGCCTTCGAGTCCAACGGCAGCATCGTGTGGGGAACAGATCCCAACTTCACTGCGACCGACGCTAAGTTCACCTGGAAGGTCGGTGCCCACTGGGGTGCCTATGTCCAGCTGAACGGCAGCGTCGACACCGGTGCTTCGCAGCTCTGCAATAACAGTGCCGCAACGGAGCCGATGTGGGCTACCTACAAGGGCTCGGACGGCATCGTCCGTGCGCTCAAGGCGCCGATCGCGATCAGCGAAGGCGGCGGTTGTCACCTCCGCTTCATGCTCGAGAGCTGCGGCTCGGATGCGGATCCTGACTGCGACGGCAAAACCGGCGCGCAAGGGGACTGTGATCAGAGCATTGGCAAGGGACAGGCAACTTACCCCGGCGCACTCGAGTCCGCCAACGACACCGACGACCTCAACTGCGATGGGAGTTACGATCCCAGCGTCAGTGATCTCGGTCAGGTCTACGTTAGGATGACCGGCATGCCCCACGGCGTGACCGCGCGCTTCTACGACGATCTCAACTGGGTCGACGGCGGCATCGCGATGACCGAGGTCTCGAACGGCGTCTACGACACCGTTCTCCTCTCGACGAAGCCGAAGACGTTCTACGTCACCTGGACCCCCAGCGTGAACGGCAAGAACAGTTCGGCGGGTTTGCAGGGTGGTATCTGCATCTCAAACGTTTCCACGGTCTCGGTGTTCAATGCCGAGACAAACACGGTCGCCACCACGGCGGCTCTCTCGCTGAACCAGGACTGCCACTGGTTCGCAACCTACAACTGATCTAGCGCTTCGCTAGATTCCCTCCCGGCCGGTTTCACGAAAGTGAGATCGGTCGGCTTTTTTTTATACGTAACCAAGCTAATGCCTTGACAAAAATTTTATTTTCCTGTAGGTTCAAACATCGTCATTAGCTCAAGTAATGGGCGGCGAATGTTCGTTCCAAACTGACACAGGAAAAAAACATTTCTTGTGTCTTCACTACGTTTCATGGAGGATCACATGACCAGTTCGTCTCTATTCATCATGAGTCTCGTTTCCGTCGTCTCCTTGTGCACCTTCGTCGGTTGCGCATCTTCCAAGGATGAGCAACCCAAGTCGGGCATCGAGACCGGTACGGTCAGCGAGAAGTTGAATCAGTGCGCGCTCAACAATCCGTGCAACATTGCGTCCAAGGATGTGGACGGCAATCCCATCCCCAGCTACTGCTTTAGTGGTGTGGGTAATGGGTCGCCGGTTCTCGTCTGCGATTTCACCAAGCCGGTCAACGGCTTCCCGGCGTCTTTTCAGACCCCGGGTTGCTACGATCAGGTCGACGCCTTCGGCGTCTCGGCTTACTGCGACGTGCAAGACACGCCTCAGCTTGCACATTGTGTGAACCCCAAGACCGGGGCTCAACTCATGTGCGACGATCCCACCCACACTCTCGTTCCCGACACCTCGGGTGCGGGCGGTGCGGCGGGTGCCTCGGGCAGTGCCGGTTCTTCCGGCGCCGGTACCGCTGGTACGGCTGGCTCCGCCGGTTCGACCGCCGGTTCTTCCGGTTCTGCGGGTTCGGCTGGCGGCGGGGGTTCCGACCCTTGCTCCGGTGTCACCGTTGGCACGTCTTGTGCGCAGTGGGGGCAGTGTGCCCATTGCAACGATACGCGCTGCGACAATGGCATTTGGACGCCTGATGCACTCTCGGCTTGCGGAAGCGCGGGTGCGGGCGGTGCGGCGGGTTCCTCAGGGAGTGCCGGTTCTTCCGGTGCCGGTACCGCTGGTTCCGCTGGTACGGCTGGCTCCGCCGGTTCGACCGCCGGTTCCTCGGGGAGCAGCGGCGCGGGTACGGCGGGCACCTCGGGTTCGGCTGGCACGGGCGGAAGCTCGGGCTCGGTCGGAACGGGCGGTTTCGGTGGTTCTGGTGGCGCCGCTCCGATGTGCCCAGTGCAAGGCACGACTATCGAGTGCAAGTCCGGCAATCCTTGCTGGACGCAGAACGAGGTGTGTATTGCCTACGAGGCGAACACCTCAAAGCCAATCTTGCGCTACTGCACCGATTGCTGGGTTGGTACCAAGCCCTACGGATATCTGCTGAAAGACGACGAGGTCTGCAGCGACATCCAGCCCTGGTGCACCTATGACGACGCAGGCGGCGCAGCGGGTGCCTCGGGTAGCGCCGGTTCTTCCGGCGCCGGTTCCGCTGGCACGGCTGGTTCCGCCGGCTCGACCGCCGGTTCCTCGGGTTCAGCGGGTTCGGCCGGCAGCAGCGGTTCGCCGCAGTTGACGTCGTTGACCGTGGTCTGGGTCCCCCCGACCACGTACTCTCCGCAAGATCAAGTCGGTGCGCCGGCTTGGGTCGAATCGGGCAATCCAGAACTCTGGGGCACGACAGTGACCCAGCCGTACGGCTTGCTCGCGACCCTCACGCCGACGGGGAACTTCTACAGTACCCCAGTGAACTTCGTGACCGGTGACAACATCGTCAACGGGAACGTCAAGTTCTTCAGTGCCGCTTGCTCTGGAACGGCGTCGGTCGCGCCCGGTTGGCACGGCGACTTCGGTGTCGGTCTGTGCGGAGGCTCTCGTGGTCTCGCACAGCCGGTTTCGGGGAAGTACATGGGGAAGTTCTACGTCTACCAGGGTTCGACCTTGGTCGCCGTGACTTACTATGACAACTCCCAGGACGTCGGCAATGCGTACGGTCAGTACACGTATGCCTTGCAGTTCCAAGTTCCATGATACTCATCTTCCTCGGTATTTTAGCTTACGAGCTAAAATACCGAGGATTTTTTGTTTCTGCGTTATAATGCACAGGATGAATCGTATATCATCTTTGCCATGGGGCCTCTTTCTTTGCGCTTCTCTGATAGCAATTTTTGTGGCAGCGAGTATCCCATTTGTTCCCGTTGTTTTATTTGGTGGACTTGTCGCTATTTTTTTTGCATATCAATATATTTATACATCCTTTGGATTAGCAGTTGCATTGACGCCATTTTTGGGGTTGAACATTTCTATTCCAACCGGAGAATTATTGTTTGGAAAACGAGCTTTTGGCGGAGCGATTGATATCAGTTTGGCTGAATTCGTCTGCTTTGTCGTGCTCGCCGCTTGGGCATTCAAGTTATTCTTTCTCTGGTCAAAGCGTGGAGATCAACAGTGGCATCCACGTTTACCTTTAGCAGAATCCTATTTCGCCATGACACTTGCGCATCTCTCAAGTGGATTGTCTCGCTTGCTTCCGGATCCGGTACTTGTCGCGAAGTATGCAATGCGACCAATTTTATTCGATTATCTTGCATTCATTGCTTTACCGGTCAACTTGATTAAGTCACGCAGTCGTTTGATGAATATCTTAGCGATACTGGTTTGTGTCGGAGTTTTTGCCGCCGCCAATGGATTAGTTGCGATGTTCTTCCCGCCGGGTGGGGGATTTATCGGTCGCGCTAGACCCATGCCGATTTTTGGATATAGTGCCTTGGGAGAAAATCATAATTCCCTTGGAGATTTAATGGTGGTAACAGTGCCGTTTGCACTTGCGCTTGCTGAATTAGTTCGTGAAGAACGACATCGTCGCATCTTGCATTTAGCGGCTGCTTTCATGTTTCTTATTGGTCTACTCACGTTTTCACGCTCAACGTGGCTGGTCTTTATTCTGCAAATTGTATTTCTTTTTTTTACGGAGTGGCGCGAGATCATGAAAAAACATTTGTCGCAGATTTTCACAGTGTCTGTATTTGCAATTCCGCTTGTATTTGGCATGTCTTATTTCGCTTTCGCATCTCAAACTGCCAAGAGTTCAAATAGTACGCGATTGGTTTTAGCTGAAATCGCACAAGATCTATTTCTATCAAGTCCATGGCTTGGTGCCGGTGCAGGAAGTTTTGTTGATCGCGTCGGCTCAACGAATTTATTTGTCACTGAATTCGGTGCGCCTCTCGATTCTCATGGTTTTATTCAAAAAGTGGCAGCTGAAGCCGGTTTAATCGGTTTGGCAGCGCTAGCCGCCGTTGTACTGCACTTTTTTTGGCTTGTGCATCAGGGTAAAAAAAAGATTCTTCGTGGTCCAGCGAATCGAGCCTTCGTGTTACTTGTAGCCGGTGCGTGTGGTGTTTTATTTTATCAAGTTTTTGACACAGATTATTGGACCGGAAAAATGTGGTTACCAATTGGGATTACGCTTGCTTCTATTCCTATTCTTACTAAACGTACTACAAATTCCGATCGTGATGCAACGGAGACGACTCGCATGCTAAACTGAGTACGTGAAGCCTTGGCTACCTCACCATATTTATACTTCTGTTCATCGCGAATATGGCGGTCTGAGATATTTAGAATTGGTACGCCAAACGTGCGGAGAGCTCCAAAAAAACAAATCGGCAAATCAAATATCTATCCTTTGTATTGGGAGTGAGAAAATTGCTCTGTCTCTTACAGCGCTCAATTACCAGATTACCGTTATCGGACAAGGAGATGCTATTGAAAGATTGAAACGGGATATGGAAGGAACTCAACTTTCATGCGAGATACAATCCGAAATCCCCACCGGAAAAATATTTGATATCGCTTGCATCGAAGGTGATGTTATTTTTTCGCAAAAGATTCCCGCTACGCATATCATTGGTCGTCTTGCATGCCGGTCGGTATCTCAGGGGCAAATATTTTTGCGTGAAAAATCTCTCCAACTCGAAAACATCGAACCATTACACAATAGATGTACGCAGTACCTTGCTAAGTCACTGGCGGGATTGATTAATTCACATCCAAAAAGATTTCATGCTCTGGATTCAGTTGTAACTTTTTTTGGCAAATGGACACCGCTTACGTTCGTAACAGAGTTTTTTTTCATTGCTCGTCAGTGTGATCCGAAAAAAAGTTTAGTAATGCATGTGGTGCCAACTCTTGGAGCCGGAGGAGCAGAGCGTGTCGTGTTTGATATTGCACAAACTTTGCCCGATAAAGGATATGAAATTCAGGTTATCTCGATTATTCGTGGAGGTGAGATGGTAAAAACATTTTTGGATGCTCATGTACATGTACGTATTTTATTTCGTCGAGGTTTTGCTGGGATTTTAGCAATGTACGCATTGTGGAGAATAATGCGGATCATGAATCCGCAAATTGTACATACGCATTTATTTGGAGCAGATATTTGGGGTGGTATCGCAGCACGATTGGCTGGCATCCGTAAGTTGGTATCAACCGAACATAGTATTAATAAAGACTACACGTCAAAGCATATTTTTATAAAACGATGGGCAGTTCCTTTATTCCGTCAATTTGTTGCCGTCTCAACTGAAACGGAACAATATCTGCACGCTGTTCAAGGAGTTCCTTTTAACAAGATATCCGTCGTAAAAAATGGGATCGATACAAGTCGTATCATCACGCGCGGAAATCGACCGTTTGCTACCGAACCAAAACTGATTATTGTCGCGCGTCTCATTCCATCAAAAGGACATCGTATTTTATTCCAAGCGCTTTCACGAATCGAATCTATACCGTGGCGTTTACAAGTTGTTGGAAGTGGACCAGAAGAAGCCGCTTTACATTTTGAAGCTGAAAGACTCGGAATATTATCTCGTATTGAATGGCTCGGATATCGCACAGATGTACCGGAGTTATTATCTCAAGCGGATTTGTTTTGTTTTCCTTCTGAATGGGAAGGTCTTGGGCTTGCATTGATTGAAGCAGCAGCAACAGGTATTCCGATTATCGCATCGGATTTACCTGCATTACGCGAAGTCTCTTCAGAAGATAATATAAATTTTGTTCCATCGGATGATGTTGAAGCGTGGACAAAGGCGATTGAAAAAAGAGTTATGTTTCAAGAGCAAGCTATCCGACAGGCGCTGCATGAAGCACCAATAATTCAACAACGATTTAATATTGAACGGATGACTGTTGGGTATGCAGCCGTGTATCGTCGTCTTATTTCCGTATGAAAATTCTTCATATAAATAAATTTTTTGATCTCCATGGCGGCACGGAAGTATATCTTCAGGCGCTCATGGATAAACAGAAAGCCGCAGGATATGAAGTTCACGCGCTTTCAACAATATCCGCAAATAACAATTCATCAGTTGATGCAGCGCGTTTTGTTGAGAGATTTAATATGGACCGTCGTGAGGGTCTGGTTAAAGATGCAAAAAAAGCGGTTGCTTTTTTATGGAATGTTGAAGCAAAAAAAGCGACGGAAAAAGCAATTAAAGAGCTTAAACCAGACGTGATTCATCTACACAATATTTACCATCATCTTTCTTCATCTGTTCTCAGACCTATACGTGCGTCAAAAATTCCTTGCGTACAAACCTTGCATGATTTGAAGCTAGCTTGTCCGAATTATCGGATGTACACCGAAAATGCATTATGCAATCGTTGTCTGGGTGGGAAATATTGGAATGCTATAACACATCATTGTCTTGCGCCCACCATGGCACCAAATATGTTGGCGGCACTTGAGATGGGCATGACGAAGTTTTTTCAGTCGTATGAAAAAACTGTCGGTATGTTCATTTGTCCGTCGCAGTTTATGCTCGACAAAATGGTGGAATGGGGCGAACCTGCGCCAAAAATGACAGTGGTTCCAAATCCGGTTGAAATTCCTCAAGAACTTACTATAAAAGAGAAAAATGGGTATCTTCTTTCTGCTGGGAGATTATCAACGGAAAAAGGAATAAATATTTTAATCGAAGCGGCAGCAAAGGTTCCTCATATTTTAATTCGTATCGCCGGCACTGGACCGCTTGAAGCGTCTTTAAAAGCAACCGTAGTTCGACTCAAATTAAAAAATGTTGAATTTTTGGGATATGTTCGTAAAGCGGACATGATTCCGCTTCGTGCTGGAGCTGTAGCAATGGTTATGCCAAATATCGGATATGAAAATGCTTCTTTAACGGCACTAGAGGCCTTGGCTGATGGAGTCCCATTGATCGCATCTCGCATTGGCGGTTTACCAGAACAGGCAATCCCGGGTCAGACGGGAATGTTAGTTGAACCTGGAGACAGTGATGGATTGGCTGCCGCTATGCAGCAACTATGGCAATTACCGCAGGCAGAGCGTGATCGTCTTGGTCAGAATGGACGAAAGCTAGTTGAACAAAAGCATAGTTGGTCAAAACATCTTTCTGCTCTTGAGCAAGTTTATCGAGGTGTGATACGAAATGCATGATATGTTTTTTTGGAAACGGATGTGTGCCAGTTTTCTTGCCGTAACTCTGGTACTGCCTGTTTCTGTTTCAGCGGCTTCAGGTATACGAGGATCTCCCAAGATTTTAAATCTGTATTTAGGTTGGGAAATAAAAGAAAGTGATGTTCCGCTGTTGGCTCGATGGGATATGTTGGTGTTGGACGTTGATCAACAACAACGCTATCCGCATTTGATTCGCCAATTGCGTGAGCGAAATCCAAAAATAATAATCCTTGCGTATATTTCGTCTAGCGAAATTGCGCAAGCTCGTTTTCTGGAATCAACTGATTTTCCGATGGGTCGCTTAGCGAAGGATGTACAAGATGCGTGGTATCTTCGAGCGCCTAACGGGAATCGAACAGAATTTTGGCCAGGATCATCGTTACTGAATGTGACAAATCTAAGTTCTGGTACCGGAGAACGCTGGAATGAATATCTTCCCCGTTTTATTCGTGATCAAGTGATGTCAACAGGTCTCTGGGATGGAATATTTTTAGATAATACCTTTGTTGGAATCTCATACTTTGCACGTAGCCAAGTGGATCTTGATCGGAATGGTCGTGCTGAAACCGATGTGGATGCAAACACAAAATGGCAAGCGGGAACACGCTCTTTGATACATGCCATTAGGGCACTCAATCCTAATGCGCTTTTAATTGGCAACGGAGGAACGGTGTATGCTGATCAATTGAATGGAATTTTGTCTGAAAATTTTCCAAGTTGGAATTGGAATGAAAATTTACGCGAATATCGCGATGCACTCACAAAAAATCGTGGACCAAAACTGGGTTCAATTAATGTGAATACAAAAAACGAAGCACGACCGCAAGACTTTAAACGCATGCGTTTTGGTTTAGCATCAACCTTGATGGATGACGGGTATTATTCTTTTGATCAAGGCGATTGGAATCATCATGTCATGTGGTGGTATGACGAATACGAGGCAAATTTAGGAATGCCACAAGGAGCGGCAAAAAAAATTATCGAACAACCGACCACGGCAGAAGGTTCGGTTTGGCTACGACGTTTTACAAAAGGAATAGCCGTGGTAAACGGAACCAATGTAGCCAGACGTATAAATTTGCCCGGCGTATTTGAACGGTTGCGCGGCAAACAAGATCCGCAGACGAATGATGGGAGTCTCATACGAACGCTTAATTTAGACGCACAAGATGGAGCCATTCTGTTTAATCGCAGCGATGTCAGCGATATAAAGAATACCTCGTTTCAAAATGGTTCATTCGTACGTATCTTTAATGGTCAAGGTCAGGTTGTTCAAAATGGATTTTTTGCGCAACGCGAAGATGCACCATCCGGCGCCTTGGTTTTTATTGGAAATGTTGATAGTGAAGAACGTGAAGATCAAATTTATATGAATGGAGATACGGTAACTGTGAAGCCTGGAAAAGGGGGCAAGGTAATAAATTTTAAACCGTTCGGCAAATCAAAACAAACGTTTACGCTTTCCGTTGGAAATGTGAATCGAGATCCGCAAAAAGAAATAATTGTTGCGCGTAATGGAGGTGGTCCGAGTGAAGTGCGTGTATTTAATATGAAAGGAAAGTTATTAGTTTCGTGGGTAGCATACAATCCAGCCTTTTTGGGCGGTGTTCGCACCGCTGTGGGTGATGTGGATGGCGATGGCTTGCGTGAAATCGTGACCGCTCCTGGTCCAGGTGGTGGACCGCATATAAAAATTTGGAAAACTGATGGTAAAAATTGGGGTGGTAGCTTCTTCGCTTTTGATCCCGGTGAAGTAGGAGGTGTTTCAATAGCAATCGGTGATGTGGACGGTGATGGGAAAGCGGAGATCATCGCTGGATCAGGTCAAGGTAGTATTCCACGTGTGCGCATCTTTGATTTTCGCGGTACGCTCAAGCAAGAGTTTCGTATTGGAAATGTACCACTGGCACAAGGCATAACAGTCGGAACCACGGATATTCAAGGTGATGGAAAAGACGAAATCTTTATCACCGGACAATCAGCATTTTAAATTATGGCAAAAAAACCATCGATACGAACACAGACGGGATTCTTAAGACCGACTTCATCGGTTTTACTTGCACCGGCACGAGCCATGTCATCGCATGTGCGTCGTATCTATCATGAAAAATATCAGGGACAATATCGTTTTGCTTTTATAGTTTTTTTATTTGATGCTTTTCTTACTGGAATAATTGTGACACTCCTTGGAATAAATATATTCTTATGGGCAAGTTCAAATTCAAAAACAAGTGGGCTTGAAGCAGAAGTGCATGCACCTGTGATGATCGCTTCACAAACAATTCCAGTCGAAGTGGTCATAAAATCAACTGACGGTCGTATTCATCGAGACGTGTCGTTAACGTGGGAATTTTCTCCGTCAATTGATGTCAAAGCAATGAGTCCAGCTGCCGGTCTCTTTGGTTCGGTTAAATTGGGTGATATTTCACCACTGAGTCAAGCACATGCGAAAGTTCGCATTCAAGTACATGCTGAAGTCGGATCAAAAGTTCCTTTACGTTTTCGTGTACGAGAAGGTTTATGGGGGAATACAATTCAGGGTGGTGAAGTTCGGCAAGTAGAATCGGGTGCATTGTATGCTGAACCGGCGGTAGAAGCGAAAGAAGTTTTTCCTGGAGCGGCCATTCCTTTGCGTATCAAAAATACCGGTAATGAAGAAACGGATGCGTTCATATTGCGCTTGATCCGCAACACAGGATCAAATGCGTCCTTTGGAAATCTTGGAACAATGGTACAAATGGAAAAACTTGCAGCAGGTGAAGAAAAGATTATCGGTATTCAACTTGATCAAGAAATATCAAACTCAGTACAGCTTACCTGGCAACTCGAACAACAAGGTCGCATTATTTTTCGCAAAAGCGGAATTTGGAAATCAGCCGTCGGCATTGCACCGCAAGTTACTGTTAAGAAAAACGAAAAGAATATTGAAATACAAAATAATAACAATACCGACATAAAAATAGTGGGCATGCAGGGTGAATTTGATGTACCGCAAAACCAATCACGAACAATCGATCCTTCACAAGCTACCATCGGTGGATATGTGTTCCCGTATATTGAATCAAGTCATGGTTCGCAGCTTGTTGTACCAACACTGTTGCCGATTCCTGTACAGCTACCATTCGAAGCTGAAGTGCGATATTACTCGGCGACAGGAGATCAACTTGGGATCGGACCCCTTCCACCGCGTGAAGGAGAGTTAACGAGTTATTGGGTTTTATGGCGTGTCGGTCCTGTTGATCGAGAGCTGAATGATCTCCACGTTCATGCCAAGCTAGCATCGGGTGTTGAACGCACAGGGGCATTCACCGCTTCTCTCGGGAAAAATAATTCAGTGGATAAAAATGAGATGGACTGGCTTATCCCCAGACTTGAAGCGGGGACAAAGGCTGAGTTTGGACTTGAAATTCAAGTAAAGCCAAAACCGGAACAAGTTGGAAAAGTTCTTCCTCTGGTCTCAACCAGCACCATCGAGAACGTCTTCGTTCAAAATTGGAAAAATCCATTAACATCCTTGTTAGATTCTGATTTCAAAAACAAATCACCAGGAATAGTCCTTCCAAGAATAAGTAAATAATGGCTAAGAATAAATAAAAAAGTGCTATTTTCTCATTGTGCCGCTTGATAAGATGAATCCTTTTAGCTAACCTTAGCCATACATGTAGAGGTAGGTGGTGCGTTTGCGCATGCATAATCTTCTTGACCAATACTTCCTCTTTCGCCTTCGCTCGAAACAGGATCCAGATGCCTTCACGCGATTGTATGACCGCTACGTGGAGGCGATTTATCGTTTCGCGATTTTGAAACTTCCTACGGAAGAAGATGCTCAGGATGTAACATCGGAAACTTTTTTAAAGGTCTGGGCACATCTCCAACAAGGAGGTGAAATCATCCATGTGAGAGCTTTTTTTTACCAGGTTGCCCGTAATCTTATTGCGGATAAATATCGACAAATGAAAACGCATGTGAGTTACGGACTTGTAACAAATGAGTCTCAAGATCCGTCTACTCAAGTAGAGCCCAAAGAAGGGGATCGGGGTCGAGCCAAGCGGATGCTTGAGGCGAGAGCCGATTTTAGCCTCTTGCTCGAACAATTGGATCGCTTAAAACCAGATTACCGAGATATTTTAACGCTGCGTTACATCGATGGATTGCCTTTTGGCATTATTGCTCAAATCTTAAATAAGACACCGGGCAATGTTCGGCTCATCTTCCATCGAGCTGTAAAAACGCTCAAAGAAATCGAAAAAAACTCTCCATAAAAATCATGTCACAAGATCTCCTGCGCCGCCTGCGGAGCCTTCGTTCTGCCGAACGAGAGCTTTCGCCGGATCCGGACTGGGTCGCAAAAACCCGGGAGTTTTTGGTATTGAAAATAAAACAAACAGAGCCAATTCATGAATCAAAAACGGTTCATCTTCAAACATGGAAGGCTTTATGGCAATTAATCCCATCTCAGTTTATTCAGTGGGCGCGTCTTCCTATTTTTGCAAGTGTAGTAGCAATCATTGGTTTAGCGGGTGGATCACTGTTATCCGTTTCTGCCGCCGAACGTTCAATACCTGGAGATTTTTTTTATGGTCTTAAATTAGCGACCGAACAAGCTCGTCTTGCTTTGACTTCTGCGAAAGATGAAAAATTAAAATTAAAAACGGAGTTTACAGGGCGTCGCGTTGAAGAATTAAAACAAGTGGTTGATGCAAAGCAAAATAATCACGTGGTTGAAGTGGCTGAAATAATCAAACGTGATTTAGATACCATGAAAAACCAGTTGATTGAGGTTTCAAAAGAAGAATCAGCGACAAAAACCGCCGACGCAGCACGCTTGGTAGATAAAAAAAGTGGAGAATTTATGAGTGCTTTACAACAAACAAAGCAGCAGTTACCTCCAGAAACCATCGAAAAAGTTACCGAAGTCCAATCAGTGGCCGCAGATACGAGTGTAAAAGCTATTGCTGTATTGGCTGAAAAACATCAACAAGATAACGTGGTTGTTTCAGCGAGTGATATTACTGATGCATTAGAAAGTCATGCAAAAATTGTTTCTGAAGTAACTTCAGCCCAACCAGTAACAGTTTCTCTTGTGGTTGAGAAGGTAGCGTCCACAACAACAGAACTGATAAATCCAACGGTGCAAACTGTTGACGCTTCCAGTTCCTCACAAATTACATTGATCGCTCCAATGCCGGTCGTTGATACTTCAGTACCAACAACAAGCGTCATGAATCCGACACAAATACCGGTGGTTTCTCTTCCGGATGCGGTAAATCAATTAAGGACGGCGACTACACAGGCTTTTGATCTTCAGAAATCAAAGGATAAACAAGATACCGCTGCGGCAAATGAATCAGCTACTCAAACCGAGAAACAAGCTATTCCGACAGAGAACTCTACGCAATCAGAAACAAATACGACAACGGAAAAAATCATTCCTGAAAATGGAAAATCGACTCCAATTGAAGCGCCTCCAACTCCAACTCAAACACCAACTCAAAACAATGTAATAAAATAAAGTGACCTGACATTCCCTACGATCAGGGTGGCAATCCTCGGATGGCCATCCTGACGGGTGGGGGATGGGATGCGTGTCAAACAGCTCTGCAGAGAGAATGTTCGACATTCGTGTCACTCAGCGCCCGCTCGTTTCAATCCTCGCCAACGCCTTCTTTCAAGGTCGAACCCTCGGTTTTCGAGGGCAGAAGTCGTAATTTTATCAACAAAAAAACAATATTTACTTCGTTCGATTCCACTTAGGGATCAACGAAGTACCACACACCCGTTTACGGGTTCCTATGGCTAACAACTTAAAGAAAGCTTTTTCTTCGTTCGTCTCCCTGACGACCATTGCCTGGTCTGTCGGCGCCGGTACCTTCGCCCTTCCAGGCGTGGCTTCCGCTGCGACACTCTCGGCGGGTGACCTCATTAAGGCGTCAGGTCCAGCAGTGTATAACTACGCTACTGATGGTAAACGTTATGTGTTCCCAAATGAGAAGACCTTCTTCTCCTGGTATCAAAACTTCAACTCAGTAAAAACCATTACTGATGATGAATTGGCTGCGATTATGATTGGCGGCAACGTCACAGAACGCGCTGGTACAAAACTTATCAAGATCACCACTGATCCTAAGGTGTATGCCGTCACCAACTGGGGCGTCTTGCACTGGATCGAATCCGAAGCGGTCGCGAAGGGCCTCTTTGGTGACAATTGGGCTCAACGCGTCATCGACGTACCTGATGCCTTCTTTGTCAATTACACCGTTGGCTCATCCGTTTCGACGATGGTCCACCCAGATGGCACTGTTATTAAGTACGAAAACGACCCAACCCTTTATGTGGTTCAGGGCGGCGCCAAACGCAAGCTTGCATCAGATGCAGCTTTCGCTGCGAACGGCCTCAACATGGCTGATGTAATCACCACTTCCGTTGTGTATGGTAACGGCTCCGATGTCACTGGCCGCGAGGCTTGGTTGGCTGACGCTGTTTCCACTACGGCAACTCCAGTCGGTGGTAACCTCACCGTTTCTTTGGCTTCCGACACGCCAGCCGGCATGACGGTGACCAAGAACGCTTCTTCCGTGAAGCTCGTTAAAGTTAACTTGACCGCTGGCTCGAACGGCGTGACCGTCACAGGTCTCCGCTTTACGCGCATCGGTATCGGTTCAACTTCCGACTTCTCAAATGTCTACTTGTATGACCAAGACGGTTTGCGTCTCACGACCGGCCGCTCGATCAACTCGCAGACCAACGTTGTCGAGTTTAACTCGCTCAATGTGATGGTTGACGCTGGCATGACCAAGTCTGTCTATATTTATGGCGACTTCTCTTCCCCAACGGCAACTGGCGGCCAACACTCCTTCCAATTGACTGACGCCGCTTCGGTGGTCGTTTCAGGCAACTCGACGGTTGCTGGTTCATTCCCAGTCCGCGGTAATGTCTTCACTGTCGGTACGGAATCTTCCGCCCGCGTGGACAT